>VGTK01000026.1:0-40000 GCA_016874715.1 Deltaproteobacteria bacterium
GTGGCCGCCGTCGCGGGGCGTTGCCTGCGCGACCGGGATGTCGGCGGGGCACGCCCCGAGCTGGCTCAGCGCGGCGCTCCACCCAGCGGGCCACCCGACCGACCCCGCCACGACCGCCGCACGCTCGACGAGGTTCGCCAGCTCGCGGACGTTTCCCGGCCACGGATGCGCCCGCAGCGCCGCCATCTGCAGCGCCGATGGCGCCACGAACGGCACGGCGGCACATCCTCCCTTCGACCGCCCGACGACGTCGCGCGCGAGGTGCGCGACCAGCGCGGGCAGATCGTCGAGACGCGCGCGCAGCGGCGGCACGACCATTCGCAGGACATCGAGGCGGTAGAACAGATCGCGCCGGAAGCGCCGCTCGCGCACCATCGCCTGCAGATCGGCGTTCGACGCGGCGACGACGCGCACGTCGGCGCGGCGCGCCCGCGTCGCTCCGACCGGCCGGTACTCGCTCTCCTGCAGCAGGCGTAGCAGCTTCCCCTGCAGAGACGCCGGCAGGTCCTCGACCTCGTCGAGGAAGAGCGTGCCGCGCTCGGCGTGCTCGACCAGGCCAGGATGATCGCGATGCGCTCCCGTGAAGGCGCCGCGCACGTGGCCGAAGAGCTCGCTCTCGACGAGCTGCTCGGGCAGCGCACCACAGTTGATGGGCACGAACGGACCCGCTGCGCGCTCGCTCTCGACGTGCAGGGCGCGCGCGACGAGTTCCTTGCCGACTCCCGTCTCGCCCTCGACGAGCACCGAGGCGCGGCTCGCCGCGTAGCGTCGCAGCAGCTCCCGCACCCCGCGCATCGCCGCGCTGTCGCCCACCAGCGCCGCGGCTCCCGCCGCACCCGGCCCCGCCACGTATGCGAGCAGGCTCGCCACGACGGCACACACGCGCTCGAGCGCGCCCGCCGACTTGACGACGTAGTCGAAGGCGCCGGCCTTGAGCGCATCGACCGCGCTCGACGCGCTCGCGTCCGCGGTGAGCAGCAGCACCGGGGCCGCGACGCCTTGCCGCAGTAGCTCGCGCAGCAGGTCGAGACCGTCGCCGTCGGGGAGCCCGCGATCGAGCAGCACCAGGTCGAAGCGCTGCTCGTGCACGGCGCGGGTCGCGTGCGCGACGTCGCGCGCCACCTGCACGGCGAGAGCGAGCGGCGGCTCCGCGAGCGCGTCGACGACGAGGCGCGCGAAGGCCGGGTCGTCCTCGACCAGCAGCGCGCTGCCGGGGTGGTCGCCCGCGCCCGATCGGCCTTCCGGTCGTGCCTCCGTCACCGCGTGGTCACCGATTCCGATCGCATCGCCGCTTCGCCTCCCGCGCACCCCGACCTACCAGCACGGGCGCTCGCGCGCCGCTGCACGGATGACAAGACGCGCATCCCGGGATGCGATCCGCGACCGTCCCGGCGTCGCCGCGCCAGGTCGCTCGTGGTGCCACGGCCTCGTTGCAGACGGGCGCGCCGTGGTCCGAACCTCGCCAACTGGCTTGACGCTCGCTCGCCGGGTGTTCGCCGTCGTGCTGCGCGCGAAACGGGCGGGCCGACCGCGCGCGGCCGGCCCGACCTCGTTTCCCCCTGGCCCCGGGCCCGACCCCATGCCGGGCTCCGTGACCCCCTCGCGCCGATACGACAGCAAGGCGCGCACCACATGCGCCAGCGAACCCACACGGCGCCGTCCGGGCTTGCGCGGGTCAGGATACCCGAACATCGCGTTGCACGTTGCGAGCGGAGGGTTGCACGATGGCGGCGGGGTGTTTCACACTTGCTCGGCGATGCGTCCCGAGACTCCACCCGATCGCTGGCACAAGAGCGGACTGGTCGTCGCTGGACTGGTGCTGCTGCTGCTCGGCATCGGCAACTGGGCCACCGGAACGGTGCGGCTGCGGGAGCACGAGGCGATCGTCCGCGCACCGTCGCCGGCCCCGCAGGGCGCCTCGCGTCCGCACGGCGGACACGGCAGCTCGGGTCAGGAGGAGGTCGAGATCGCGCGCGTCCGTATGGATTTCTACCACGTCGTGGCGAGCGGTGGCCGCTTAATGACGGTCGCCGGGTTCGTCCTGGTGACGTTTGCGCTTGCGCGCCGCGTGCGCCCACAGGCAAAACGGAAGTCGGTTAGGGGGGCCAAGCGAGAATGACTGCTGCACCCGAAAGACCCCATGCTGGCTCCCGACCTCTCGCTCGCTGACGGCGGCGATTGGTTCCTGCCGGGGCAGACGCTCGACCTTCTGGCTCGCGTCGCACCGACGAGGCTCCCTCTCCTGTGCACCGCCTGCTTCGGCGCAGCCTTCCGCCGCGTCGCGGACGCTGTTCACCGCGCCAGCGCGCGTGACGACCTGCTGTTCGTCGACCTGCGACGCAACGCCGGCACGCTGCCGGCAGGACTGCCCGACGGCGATCGCGCCGCACGCTCGACGCTCGCCCTCGACGGGATCGAGCACCTCCACGGTGCCGCGCAGACCGTACTCGCGGCACTGCTCGTGCGCGCGCCGTACCGCCTCGTCTGCGCGACCGACGCTTCCCTCGACGTTCTGCGCGCCCGCTGGCGACCCGACCTGCTCGCGCGGCTGAGCACGGTGACCGTTGCCACGCCGGCGCTCGCACGGCGCGGCGACGCCATCGCCGACATCGCGCGGCAGCGCCTGGCGGTGCTCAGCCGTGAGCTCGGCCGCACGGCGCCCGACCTAACGCCGGATGCGCTTGCGGCGCTCGCCGAGCACCCCTGGCCGGGAGATCTGGCGGAGCTCGACGCGGTGCTGTCGCGCACCCTGCTCAAGGCCTCCGCCGGCACGATCGACGGCGTCGCGCTCCGCTTCCGCCCCGACGTTGCCGCCTGGCCGGCAGGCGAAGCGCGATCGCAGGAAGACGCTCCCGGTGGAGCGACCCGGTCGTCACCCGGCGACCTCCACACCGGGTTCGCCGACGACGAAGCGAGACAGACTCGCTCGGCGCCTGCTTCGGGCGGGTCCGCCGCCGGGACCGTCGTGCCCTCGCCGCCCGGCGAGCCCGCCCCCCCGGCCGCGACGGACTCTCCGCCCGCCGGCGACGGCGCGCCCGAGGGCCCCAGCGCCGACGAGCCGCTGATCGCGACGCTGCCCGCGCCCGGCCTCTTCCGGACGCGCCGCGGCGACGAGGCGCGTCAAGCGCCGGTCGCTGATGGTCGTCCGAGCGTGCCGCCCGCTTCCGCGACGCCGACCCTCGAGGCTCTGGCGGTCGAGCTCGCGCACCAGCTGAAGAACCCGCTGGTCACGATAAAGACCTTCGTGGGCAGCCTCGAGTCGCTGTGCGACCATCCCGAGGAGCTCGACCAGTTCCGCGTCCTCACCGAAGAGGCGGTCGGGCGCATGGACCAGATCCTCGACGGTCTCCTGGCATTCGCCCGCCTGCACGCGCCGGTCCTCGAGCAGGTCGACGTCCTGTCGCTGCTGCGCGATGCATTGCGTACCGCATGGCCGACGCTGGCCGGCAAGCACGTCGAGCTCGATGCACCCGACGCAGCCGCCCTCCGGGTGAGCGCCGACCCGGAGCACGCCCGTTTCGCCCTCGCGACGTTGGCCCGGCACGTCGCCGAGACCATCGAGCCACGCGGCCGCCTCGCGATCACGGTGGAGCCTCCCACCACGCTATGCCTCGAGTACCGAGAGTCGGGGGCGATCACGCACCTGCGCGGCGTATCGCACGACGGCGAATCCGGGTTGCCTCTGGCGCTGTTGCTGGTAAGAGGCGCGCTGGCACGCGCGGGAGGCGAGGCGGAGTTCGCGCTCGAGAGCAACGTTGTGTCGATCCAGCTGCGACTGTCGCCGCCGTGATCGGACTGGTGTCGGGCCTGAGCGGGCCCGGGGAGCGGGCACGATGGCGGACGGCCAGGGACAGGCCTTCTTGATGCCGGACGGCGATCGCGGGAGCAGCACGCGGCGTCGCGTCCTCGTCGTCGATGACGAGGCAGGTGTCCGCGAGTCGCTGCGCCTGGTCCTGCGCGACAAGTACGACGTGTCGGTCGCCGAGAGCGGCGAAGAGGCGCTGCGCCGCGCGGTCAGCGAGGCGTTCGACGCGGTCCTGCTGGATCTGGTGATGCCCGGCCTCGACGGCATGGCCGTCCTCGAGCGCATCAAGGGGCAACGCCCCGAGCTGCCGGTGGTGATCGTGACCGCGACCCGCACGGTGAAGACCGCCGTCACCGCGATCAAGCTGGGCGCCTTCGACTATCTGGAGAAGCCGTTCGATCTCGACGAGCTGCGCATCGTGCTCGCGAACGCCACGCGAACGTCGGCCCTGCAGCGCGAGGTCGACGAACTGCGCGCCGAGGTCGGCCGCCGCTACCAGCTGGGCAACATCGTCGGACGATCCGAGGCGATGCAGATCGTCTTCCGCACCGTCTCGCAGGTCGCCCCGCTCAAGACGACGGTGCTGATCACCGGCGAGAGCGGGACCGGCAAGGAGCTGATCGCGAAGGCTCTGCACTACCAGAGCCCGCGCGCGAGCCGCACGATGACGGCGATCAACTGCGCCGCGATCCCCGAGCATCTGCTCGAGAGCGAGCTCCTCGGACACGAGCGGGGCGCCTTCACCGGTGCCGACTCACGCAAGCTCGGGCAGTTCGAGCTCGCGCACCAGAGCACGATCTTCCTCGACGAGATCGCGGAGCTGCAGCCGGCGATGCAGGCGAAGCTGCTGCGTGTGATCGAGACCGGGCAGTTCATGCGCGTCGGCGGCGTCAAGCCGATCGAGGTCGACGTCCGCATCGTGGCCGCGACGAACCAGGACCTGAACCAGGCGATCAGCACCGGCGCGTTCCGCGCCGACCTGTACTACCGCTTGAACGTCGTGACGCTGCACCTGCCGCCGCTCCGCGAGCGCCGGCACGATCTCGCCCTGCTCATCAAGCACTTCACGCAGGCGAAGGCAGCCGAGCTCGGCGTCAAGGAACGCGCGTTCCTGCCGGAGGCGATCGACCACCTGCTGCGCTACCGCTGGCCGGGCAACGTCCGCGAGCTGGAGAACCTCATCGAGCGGCTGCTCGTCCTTTCGGACTTCGGTCCGGTTCGCGCCGAGGAGCTGCCCGAGGTCGTGCGGCAGAGCCCGACCTCCGCTGCGGGCGGCAACATACGGGGCGAGGTGCTGCTCGGCATCCGCACGCTGTCCGACGCGGTGGACGAGTTCGAGCGCCAGATCATCGTCGAGGCGCTGCATCAGTCGGAGTTCAACCAGACGCGCACCGCCGAGCGGCTGGGCACGACCCGCCGCATCCTCAAGTATCGCATCGACAAGCTCGGCATCCTCGAGAAGTGAGCGCAGCGCCTCGCGCATTGGCGACCGCGCCCCGGTCCGCGGCCAGATCGTAGATCGAGGGAACGAGCGACGCGTCGCGCCCGCAGCGTCGCCCGGTTCGTTACGACGCGCTGCGGGGTCGGGAGGCGCCGCGCGGAACCAGCGCGGGACACGCCCGCACGAGAACGTCCGGCGCGGTCGGATCGTACGCTTTTGTACGGTCAATTCTGAACGCGGGCCATGCGGTCTGCTTTGCGCTTCGCGCGTCCGCATGCGGCCAACGCAGCACCGGCGCTCGATCGCGCGCAGCGTGAGGTGTGCCACCGGCTGGCACGTACAGTGCACTGCGTTCGCTGCGCCAATGGACTTCAGACCCAGAATTCTCATCGTCGACGACGAGGAAGGCCCGCGGGAATCGCTCAAGATCATCCTCAAGCAGGACTTCGACGTGGTGACGCTCGGACGTGGATCGGAGGCGGTCGAGCTGCTCCGCGACGGCGGCTTCGACCTGATCCTGCTCGACATCACGATGCCGGAGGACCTCTCGGGCATCGACACGCTGCAGGCGATCCGCTCTGCCGCCATCGACGTCGAGGCGATCGTGATCAGCGGCCAAGGCGCGAACGACCCGATCATGGCCTGCGTCAACCTCGGCGCCCATCGCTACATCAAGAAGCCCTACCGGGCCGACGAGGTGCTCGCCGCGGTCCGCTCGGCGATCGCGCAGCGCAGCGCGCGGCTCCGTGCCCTGTCGATGCGCGAGCGTCTCCTGGGGAGCCTCTCGCACGAGCTGCGCACCCCTCTCAACGCGATCGTCGGCTACACCGAGCTGCTGCACGAGGAGGCGCGGGACCGGCTGGATGACGACCAGCGGCACGCGCTGGCGCGTATCCAGCAAAGCTCGGGACGCCTCCTCGCATACTGGGAATCGCTGTTCTTCCTCGGCGAGCTCGACTCCGGCAGCGTGGTCGTCAAGCCGCGCGAGGTTCGCGTCCGCACCCTGCTCGAGCGCCTCGTGTCGCGCGTCGACCAGGCGAGCGACCAGGGTCCGGCGGTCATCCTGTCCTGCCCCGAGGACCTCGTCGCACACACGCACCCCGACTCTCTCTCCCGACTGCTCCTGGTCTTGCTCTACGAGTGCACCGCGGAGGACGCGGGCCCGGTCGAGGTGGCGGCGTCGTCCACGGCGACGGGGCTGCTTCTCACGATCGAGCACGATCGCACGGCGTTCGACGACCCCGGAGCGGCGGTCGGCTCGGACGACCCTGCAGGGACCGAGCTCGCGCGCGAGATCATCGCGCGCGCTTCGGAGCTGCTCGACGCCACGGTCAGCCGCGAGGCGGTCGCGAACGGCCGCGTCAAGCTCCGCGTGACGATCCCGCAGCGCGACATCGCCGGCTCGGCACCGCGCTTTTCCTCGAGCTTCTCGTCCGGCGCACTCGCCGACGCTTCCCGCTGAGGTACCCGTGTTCTTCGTCCACTGCGACCGCTGTCACAGCACGTTTCGCGCCGGGGCCTTCGACTCCAACGACC
Organism: Deltaproteobacteria bacterium; assembly: GCA_016874715.1. Taxonomy (GTDB): domain Bacteria; phylum Desulfobacterota; class Binatia; order UBA12015; family UBA12015; genus VGTK01. The sequence goes on from VGTK01000026.1 coordinate 6,783, forward strand.
TCGATCCCGAGGCGAAGATCGACCGCGACGCGTTCTACGCCGCCCACGCCGGCTGCACGCTGCGCCTCTTCGAGCCGACCGGACGGGCGATGGCGAGCGGCCCGTGGCACGAACCGATGACCGAGCGCTGGCTCGAGGTGTGCGATCGGGACGTACTCGGGGTGGCGATCGGGTCGCGCACGTCGATCGACGAGCCGCTCGCCTGGCGCATCGAGCGCATGGGCTTCGACGAGCAGGTGGACGTCACGCTCGATCGCGAGCTGTTGTGGGATGCGATCGAGCGGACGATGCAACCCATTCCCGTTCCGCAGCGGCAGGTGAGCGCCTGGGCCAACCACGTCGACAACCACCTGCGAACGCTCGGACCGGCCGACTGGGTCATCCTGTTCGACGACACGCGTCGCCCTGATCAGAGCGCCGGCTGCCTCACGCTCACCGCGCGCAGCCCGCTCGAGAGCGGGCTCAGGAGCTTCGGCTTCGCGGAGGACGTGGTGCATCGCCTCGCGTCGCTGTTCAACGACACGGAGTTCCCCCCGGTGCGCATCACGCGCCGGATCACGTTGCGTCCCGCCGCACCTACGCAGCGCAGGGCCCAGGACGCGCGCCTTGACTCGTCGGACTTCCTCGTTTAATCGGGCCTGATCGCCAAGTCCGGCCATCGTGCCGGAGCGGGCGAGGCGGTCCATGCGCACCGAGGGACTCGACGCCCACCGAACAATCCGTGCTGGGCACGGCTGGCAGCCGATCGACCGCGATGCCGCGGTTTCGGCACTCGGGGCCGAAGGAGAAGCTCTCGACGCCCTCCGCGCGCTGGCGCGCGACCTCCGTGACACCGGCAAGGGGCGCACCGTCACCTACTCGAGGAAGGCCTTCTTCCCCGTCACGAACCTGTGCCGCGACCGCTGCGCGTACTGCACGTTCCGCCGCGACGAGGGCGAGGACGGGGCGTGGACGATGCGACCCGACGAGATCCGCGCATGGGCGGAACGCGCCCACGACCTCGACTGCATCGAGGCCCTCATGTGCCTCGGCGACCAGCCCGAGGCGGCGTTTCCCGGCTACCGTGCCTTCCTCGCCAGCCGCGGCCACGCATCGACGATCGGCTACGTCGGGGAGGCGTGTCGCATCGCGCTCGCAGCGGGGCTGCTGCCGCACTCGAACCCGGGCGTGATGAGCCCGGACGACCTCGCCCTGCTCCGCCCGCTGAACGTGAGCCTCGGAATGATGCTGGAGTCGACCAGCGCCGTGCTACGGCGCAAGGGCCACGCGCACTACTACGCGCCGGACAAGGATCCGGACCTGCGACTGCAGGTGCTGCGCGACGCCGGAGAGCAGCGCATCCCGTTCACCACCGGCATCCTGATCGGCATCGGGGAGTCGCCGGCAGATCGCGTCGACAGCCTGCTCGCGATCGCCGACTTGCACCAGCGCTACGGCCATGTGCAGGAGGTGATCGTGCAGAACTTCCGCGCGAAGCCGGAGATCCCGATGGCGACGTGCGAGGAGCCCGACACGGTGGACCTCGCGCGGACGGTTGCGGTCGCGCGTCTGATCCTCGGCCCGGAGGTCAACGTCCAGGTTCCGCCGAACCTGTCCCCGGAGGGTCTCGCCTACCTTCTCGACAGCGGCATCAACGACCTCGGCGGCATCTCGCCGCTCACGCCCGACTACGTGAACCCCGAGGCCCCGTGGCCACACCTCGCGGCACTGGCGCGCGACTGCGCGCGTGCCGGATACCGGCTCGCCGAGCGGCTGCCGATCTATCCCGAGTACGTCGACCGGCCCGGGTTTCTCGACGATGGCCTGCGCGAACGGGTGATCGCCGCCCAGGCTGCGATCGACGCACGCAGCACCGAGGGCGCCGCCGCATGAACCTGGTCACGGACGAGGTGCGGCGGCTGCTTCCGGACGGCACGCCGCTCGACCGGCTGGTCGCCGAGGCGACGACCGACATCGCGGGCATTCTCGAGCGCGCGCTCGCGCGGCAGGCCCCGACGAAAGACGAGGTCGAGCGCCTGCTGATGACCACGGGTGGCGACCTTCGCGCGCTCGTCGCCACGGCGGACCAGGTCCGCCGCGAGGACGCTGGCGACGTCGTCACGTACGTCGTGAACCGCAACGTGAACTTCACCAACGTCTGCTTCGTGAACTGCCAGTTCTGTGCGTTCAAGCGCCAGCGCTGGGAGAGCGACGCGTACAACCACGGCACGGACGAGGTTCTCGGCAAGGTCGCGGAGGCGGTCGAGCGCGGCGCCACCGAGATCTGCATGCAGGGCGGGATCAACCCGCAGATGGGCGCGTTCACGTACCGGGACATGCTCGTCGCCATCAAGAGCGCGTTTCCGCAGATCCACGTGCACGCGTTCTCGCCGATGGAGATCATGTACGGCTCGCGGCGCACCAACATGCCGTACGGCGAGTACCTCGCGATGCTGCGCGACGCCGGGCTGGGCAGCATCCCCGGCACTGCGGCCGAGATCCTCGACGACGAGGTGCGCGAGATCCTGTCGCACAAGAAGGTCGACGTCGCGACGTGGATCGAGATCGTCACCACCGCGCACCGGGTAGGCGTTCCGAGCACGGCGACCATCATGTACGGCCACGTCGAGACCACCGCGCACGTCGCGGCACACCTCGCCCTGGTTCGGCGTCTGCAGGAGGAGACCGGGGGGTTCACGGAGTTCGTCCCGCTGCACTTCATCCATCAGAACACCGCCCTCTTTCAGCGCGGCCTCGTGCGTCCCACGGCGAACGGAGCCGCGGATTTCAGCATGTACGCCGCGTGCCGACTGTTCTTTCGCGGCACGATCGACAACCTCCAGACCTCGTGGGTGAAGCTCGGTCACGAGCTCGCCGCGCTCTCGCTCGCGGCCGGCGTCAATGACTTCGGCGGCACGCTGATGGAGGAGAGCATCTCGCGCGAAGCAGGCGCGGACGCAGGGGAGTACACGTCCGCGGCGGAGATCGAGCAGCTGATCCGCTCGATGGGCCGGATCCCGCGGCAGCGCACCACGCTCTACAAGGAGCTGCCGGCGCAGCCGTACGTCGCCACCGCGGCGTATTCGGCCGCTCACGCAGCCGTCCCAGGCGCGTGAGTCGCCGGGGACACGGCAAGGTCACCGTCCTCGCCGGCGGTGTCGGTGCGGCGCGCCTGCTGCGCGGGCTCGCCCCGCTGGTGCCGCGTGGGCAGCTGACGATCGTGGTCAACACGGCCGACGACGATGTCTTCTACGGGCTGCACGTCTCGCCGGACATCGACACGGTCCTGTACACGCTCGCCGGCCTGTCCGACCCGGTGCGCGGCTGGGGCCTCGCCGGCGATACCTTCCACGGTCTCGAAGCGCTGCGGCGCTATGAGCACGACGCCTGGTTCCAGCTCGGTGACCGCGACGTCGCGACCCACCTCTTCCGCACCCGACTTCTGCGCGACGGGATCCCGCTGTCGCAGGTCACGGCCCTGCAGGCACGCGGCCTCGGCGTCGGGGCACGCGTCCTGCCGATGAGCGACGATGCCGTCCGCACGATCGTCGAGACGACGGGCGGACGACGCTCGTTCCAGGAGTATCTCGTGCGCGATCGCGCCCGGGAGACGGTCCGATCGCTCACCTATGCCGGCTCGCGCGGCGCGCAGCCGGCTCCGGGCGTGCTCGCCGCAATCGAGGAAGCGAGCCTGATCGTCATCGCCCCGAGCAACCCGCTGGTGAGCATCGCGCCCATCCTCGCCGTCCCCGGCCTGCGCCAAGGGCTGCGGCGCGCCGAGGCGCCCGTCGTCGCGGTCTCCCCCCTCATCGGCGGACGGCCGGTGAAGGGACCGGCCGACAAGATGATGCGTGCGCTCGGCGTCGCGCCGACGCCGAGCGGTCTCGCCGACTTCTACCACGACGTGCTCGACGCGATGGTGATCGACACGGCCGACCGCGCCCACCTGGCGAAGCTCGAAGGACGGGGCGTGGCGGCCACGTGCCTCGACACGCTCATGCGCTCGCTCGGACGCTCGACGGCCGTTGCCCGTGCGGCGCTCGCTCTCGGCGCCACGGTCCGCGAGCAGCGCAACCTGGCGAGCTGACGTGGCGATCGTCATCCTGCCGATCCCCGGGATGCCCTCCGTTCGCCCCGGCGACGATCTCTCCGCCCTGATCGCCAGCGCGATCTCGATGGCGAAGGTGGGAGTGAAGCCGGGCGACGTGCTGGTCGTCTGCCAGAAGGTGGTCTCCAAGGCCGAGGGCCGTGTGGTGGCGCTAGGCGACGTCGAGCCCTCGGCGCTCGCGCGCAGCTGGGCCGAGCGCCACGACAAGGACCCGCGCCTCATCGAGCTCGTCTTCCGCGAGAGCACGCGCATCGTGCGCATGGATCACGGCAACCTCATCGTGGAGACCGGCCCCGGCTGGGTGTGTGCCAACGCCGGGATCGACCAGTCCAACGCGGTCGCCGAGGGTCTCGTCACCCTGTTGCCGGTGGATCCGGACGCGTCCGCGCGACGACTTCGCGCATCGCTTCGGGGCCACCTGGGCGTCGACCTCGCCGTGGTGATCACTGACACCTTCGGGCGGCCGTGGCGCGAAGGACAGGTCGAGTTCGCGCTCGGCGTCGCAGGCATGGCGCCGGTCGACGACCTGCGCGGTACGCAGGACATGAACGGCCACGAGCTCGGGGTCACCGTGATCGGCGTCGCCGACGAGATCGCCTGCGCGGCAGGGCTCGCCATGCGCAAGGCTGCCGGGATCGCCGCCGTCCTGGTGCGCGGCTGCGAGATCGGCCCGGAGCCGGAGGAAGCCGGTCAGCGCGGCGGAGCCGCGATGATCCGTCCGCGCGAGCACGACCTCTTCCGCTGACGCCCGTTGCCGGCTCGGGCTTCCCGCGGTCAACCGGCCGTCGCGTCGCCCGGGCTCTCCACCTTCTCCGGCTCCGCCGACCAGGATGCGGACCAGGCACGGTCGGCCGGCATCGCGAAACCCGGTCGCACCCAGCCGGCAGCACGTCCCGGCGGCACCGGCACGCGCTCGTGCTGGCGCTGCGCGAGACGGATCAGGATCTTCATGGAGTTCTCGAACTCGTCCATCGGCCGGGTCTCAACGCGACCTTCCTGCACCAGCTCGTCGAAGATGCGCTCGCCCTTCTCCGTCCGCAGGATCGTGATCGTCCAGTCCATCGAGCCGACGCCGCCGCAGGAGATGTCGGCGACCTCGCCGGTAAAGTCCCCGCAGTGATGGCACTCGGGGCGTGCGTACTCCTGCGCACGCTTGAGCGGCATGTCCACCATCTCGCCGCCCTTCTTGTAGATCAGGACCTTTCCCTTGACGTTGAACTTCTCGACGTCGGCGAGCGGGATTCCCATCTCGCGCTCGATCTTCTGCACCATGAGCCCCTCGTACGTGAAGACCTCCGTGCAAAGCAGACCGATCGTCAAGCTCACGCGCTCCCCGAAGCTCTTGAGAAACTTCGTCTGGCGCCTGATGTGCTGCTCCTTCTTGCGGCCGTTGTCGAGGTACGACTCGTCCGCCTGCTGCATCTTGCGGATCGGCGTCACCTGACAGGGTACGCCCACGAAGGCGATCCGCGTACAGCCCTTCTCTTCGGCCTGCTCGAGCGCCAGGTCGTTGGGGCAGTAGGTGTACCAGGACCCGGCGGTGCGGAGCGCCTCCTCGCGCGACGTCACGAGCGCCGGCATGGGATGCGCCGGACGCTCGGGATCGCGGACGGACACCGCCGCGCCGTCGAAGAGTCCCTTCTCGAACCCGTAGGCGAGCAGCGTCGTCACCACCCCACCGTCCTGGCAGGTGGCCTTCACCCCTTCGTCGGTCGAGCGCGCCGCAACGATCTTCCGGTAGCGACCGAAGACGCCCTCGTAGAGCTTCGGCTCGTCCTTGAAGACGAGGTCCGCAAGCTGGAAGTCCCGCGGGTAAAGCCGTGGGCACACCTGCGCGCAGACGTCGCAGCCGATCCCCTCGCTGATGCCGCAGTAGTCGTGAGCCGCCGAAGCCTTGGCGGTCTGCATCGGCTTGCCGTCCACGTACTCGATGACGTTGTGCGGGCAGACGAGCACGCAGGAGCCGCACTCGCAGCAGCTCCCGTAGGCGACGACCTCGTTCATCATCTGCTTGAAGGTCGAGCGCAGCGGTTTCAACATCGCCTCAGTCGTAACGGATGAGGGAGTGCACCGAAACCGGCGCCAGCCGGTCGCGTCCGCGAAGGAAGCCGAGCTCGATCAAGAACGCGGCGCCCACGACCTCGCCGTCGAGGCGGCGCACGAGATCGAGCCCCGCACAGGCCGTGCCGCCGGTCGCCAGGAGGTCGTCGACCAGCAGGACCCGGTAGCCGCGCCCGATCGCGTCCTGGTGGATCTCGAGCGAGTCGGTGCCGTACTCGAGCTCGTACGACGCCGAATGCGTCTGCCACGGCAGCTTGCCGGGCTTGCGAACGATCGCGAGCCCGACACCGAGCTCGACGGCCACCGGTGCACCGGTGATGAAGCCGCGCGACTCGATGCCGAGCACCGCGTCGACTTTGCCGCGGAAGGGCTCCGCCAGCCGGACGACGGCTTCCTTGAAGGCCGGCCCGTTGGCGAGCAGCGGCGTGATGTCCTTGAAGACGATGCCCTTCTTGGGGAAGTCGGGAATGTCGCGGATGTGACGGGTCAGGTCGGTCTGCATGCGGATCGGTCAACCTCCGGTGTGGCGCGTGCTCTCTCCCTGGGCGAAGAGGGACGACGGGGTCTTCTTCGGCAGGAACACCATCGGGTCGCGCGCGCGGTTGTCCTTGCGCACCTCGAAGTGGAGGTTCGGCCCGGTGGTTCGCCCGGTCTGGCCGACAGATGCAATCACAGTCCCGCGGCGAACACGAGCGCCATCCGCGACGAGGTTCTTGCTGTTGTGGGCGTAGACGGTCGTCAGTCCGTCGTCGTGGGAGAGGATCACCACCTTGCCGTAGCCCCGCAGCGAGCCCACGTAGGCCACGGTCCCGTCGAGAGCGGCACGGATCGGCGTTCCCTCGGGGGCCGAGATGTCGATGCCGTCGTGGTGCGCGTTGCCGCGCGGTCCGAAGGCCGAGCTCACCGAGCCGGAGGCCGGCCACAGCAGACCCTCGCCCGCGATACCTTCCAGATCCTGTTCTTGACTATCGAAGCCGAGCAGGCTGCAGCCCGGAACTGCCGTCAGGACCGCGATCAGCGCGCCGCCCGCGATCCGCGCCGGTACCCGCCCCGCCTTCCTCGTCCACGCCACCATCGCTCCACGCCATGTCGCCGTTCGCCGCGCTGCCTCCGCCGTCAACGCGCAAAGCCGTACCGTCCAAGCAGCTTCACGAACCGGCAGTCCCCGATGTACTCCTCCGTCACCCCGGATGCGTCTACGCGAAGACGCAGCAGGGCCTGCGCGTCTTCCTCTCCTATCGGTACGACGAGCCGTCCCCCCGAGCGCAGCTGGGAGAGCAGCGGTCGCGGTAGCTGCGGCGTGCCCGCCGTGACGATGATCGCGTCGAACGGGGCCTCGGCGTTCCAGCCGATCGTCCCGTCGCCGACCCTGAGGGCCACGTTGTAGAGGCTCAGCTGGTCGAGGACGCGTCGCGCGCGCGTGGCGAGGGTAGCGATCCGCTCGATGCTGAAGACGTTGGCGCACAGCCTCGCCAGGATTGCCGTCTGGTAGCCCGACCCGGTGCCGATCTCGAGCACTCGCTCCGTGCCCTGGAGCTCCAGGGCCTCGGTCATCAGCGCAACCGTGTACGGATGCGAGATCGTCTGGCCCTGCCCGATGGGCAGCGGGTGATCATCGTAGGCGCGCTCACGCAGCGCCTCGTCCACGAAGCTGTGGCGGGGGGTGGTGGCCATCGCGGACAGCACCCGTCGGTCGCTGATCCCGCGCGCCGCGAGCTGCTCCTCCACCATCCGCTTCCGCCGACGGTCAAACAGCATCGCACCCCGCCCCGCATCCGCCACACACGACCACGCGGCAGCCCTAGCAGAGGTCGCCCGGGCTGAGCAAGCGAAACCTGCGCCGGCAAAGGAAGAATCGGGACGGCCAGATTTGAACTGGCGACCCCCTGCACCCCAAGCAGGTGCGCTACCAGGCTGCGCCACGCCCCGACGCGGCAGTCTGTACTTGCTTTGCGCGCCGGGAGCAAGGTGCCGGCGGCGACGTCACCGACGGGGGAGCCGTTACGCCCGTTCGGGCATCGGACAATACCGCATCCGACCAAAGCGCGCAGCGGCGCAAGATGGACACACACCCTTGCAAGGGTGCAGGTACCCGAGATCGTCTCGACCGCTGGAACTTCTACGAACCATGAGGGCTCACGGGATCTTCGGGGGCACACGGCTTGCTCTACCCGACTCCCGGGTGGTGACCCGCAGCCCTGCCCCACCCGACGGCACCAAACCCAGCTACGGAGGACCGATGCTCGTCTTTTCCGACCCCACCAGCACTCTCTGCACGGCCGTCGTCGCAGGCTTCGCCTTCGGTCTACTGCTCCTCGGGAACCGTAGACGCTAGCGACTCACGTTTCATTCACGGCAGGAGGCCCGGCTCTTTCGGAGGCCGAACCACTGATGAAGTCACAGAACTCCTCTCTCGCGCACCAGGAACCCCTCACGTACGACGCGCCCGCCACCCCGATCGCGCCACTCCAGGAGCGCGGCCCAGCCGCCCGCGCCGCTCCCCAGCCGGCCTCGCGCCGCCGCTCCGAACGCGCCAACCGGGACGCCAACCCCTTCGGGCCCGATGTCATCCTGCCCGAGCAGTTCTGCGACCAGCGCAACGGCCTCGAGCAGGCCGCGGGCGAGAAGGCCTTGATGCTCGCAGTCCTCGAGGACGGCATCCGGTGCTTCCAGGAGCACCTCAAGAACCCCCGCGTCCGGCCCCGGCTCCTGGCCCGGCAGGCCGAGAAGTGGATCCGCTCCTCGGACTGGGACTGGCCGTTCTCGTTCAACAACGTGTGCGAGTCCCTGTCGCTCAACCCCGAGTGCCTGCGAAACCGGCTGCTGATGCCCCGCGCGAGCGGCGAGCTCGCCCCCAAGCCGCGGCCGTCGAGCCACCGGGTGTACCGCCTGACGCCTCGCGTGAAGCCGCCTCGCCGGCGCTGAGACCTGATCGGTTGCTGGTTGTGCGCCCCGCTCGGGGGGCACACAGCGGCACGGTCCCGGGGCTGTTCGGGGGCCGGTCGGCTCCTCGCGCTCAGCGCGAGGCGGGCGACCGATCGATCGCCGGGGCGGGCGGGCCACCCGCGCCGTTCGAACTCTCGGTTGGCCGCAGTCCGTCGTTGATGGCAGTCTTGAGCACCTGGCTCGCCTTGAACGACAGCACCCGACGGCCCGAGATGATGATCTCCTCGCCGGTCTGCGGGTTGCGGCCCTTGCGGGGGCGCTTCGCGTTGACCACGAAGTTCCCGAACCCCGAGAGCTTGACCTTTTCGCCGGACTCGAGCCGCGTCTTGATGAGCTCGAACACGAGGTCGACGACGTCGCTCGCGTCCTTCTTGGACGCCTTCGCCCGCTCGTAGATTCGCTCGACGATGTCTGCCTTCGTCATCTCTCGACTCCGACGCCTTCTACGTCGAAGCGCATCGCGCTTGCAACACCAGACCGTGCGGCCCCGTCAGGCCGCCAGAGCCGCTTTTGCACGCTCCGCGATCACGCCGAACGCCGCGGCGTCCCGCGCCGCGAGATCCGCAAGAACCTTTCGGTCCATCTCGATACCGGCCTTCTTCAGGCCCTCGATGAACCGGCTGTAGGACATCCCGCATGTGCGGACGGCCGCATTGATGCGGACGATCCAGAGCGAGCGGAACTCGCGCTTGCGAACCTTGCGGTCGCGGTACGCGTAGACCAGGCCGCGCTCGACGGTCTCGCGCGCCTGACGGTACAGCTTGCGCCGACCGCCGACGTTGCCCTTGGCGAGCTTGAGGATCTTCTTGTGGCGCTTGCGCGCCTTGGTACCGCGCTTGACTCGTGGCATGGGCGTCCCTCCTCAGAGATACGGCAGCAGACGCTTCACGCCCGGAGTATCGACCGCGGCGACGATCGCCGAGTGGCGGAGCTTCCTCTTCTGCTTGCGCGTCTTGGCAGACATCTGGTGGCGCGCGAAGGCGTGCGAGCGCTTCACCTTGCCACTTCCCGTGGCCTTGAAGCGCTTCGCGGCTGAACGATTGGTGCGAATCTTCGGCATGATCTCCCCGTGCGTCGGGCTGTTCAGTGGACCTGAGGGCGGGCGAGCGCCTCGGCGCCAGCCGTGATCGGGACGCGGGCGCGTTCGACGACCTCGGCGACGAAGGCATCGCTGGACTGCGTCGTCACGCCCTGGCTCGCCACGCCCCGCCAGCGCGGTGCGACCGCCCCGGCGGCAGCCTCCTTGTCCCCGACGACGGCGATGACCGGCGTCTTGAGGACCTCGGCGGCGCGGATCTTGAATCCGAGCTTCTCGTTGCGCTGATCGACTTCCACGCGAATTCCTGCTGCTGCTAGATCTCGTCCCACCCGGACAGCGTGCTCCACGGCCCGGTCGGTGACGCTTAGCACCCGGACCTGAACCGGTGCCAGCCACAACGGAAACGCCCCCCCCGTGTGCTCGATCAGGATCGCGATGAAGCGCTCGATGGACCCGAGAACGGCCCGGTGGAGCATCATCGGCCGCCCCTCGGTGCCATCGGGTCGTACATAGCTGATGCCGAACCGGTCGGGCATGGCGCAATCGATCTGGATCGTGGCGAGCGTCCACGAGCGCTTGAGGGCGTCCCGGACGTTGAAGGCGATCTTCGGCCCGTAGAAGGCGCCGTCGCCGGCGCTGACGGTGAACTCGAAGCCCCCCCGCCTGAGCCCGTCCTGCAGGGCGCGCTCGGCCTGGTCCCAGAGCTCCGGCGAGCCGAGGAACTTCTCCGGGCGCGTCTCGACGGCGAGCGAGATGTCGGTGAAGCCGAACGCGTCGTAGACCTCGCGCGTCATCGCGAGAAAGCTCGCGAACTCGTCGTCGAGCTGCTCGGGCGTGCAGAAGATGTGGGCGTCGTCCTGGGCGAATCCGCGGACCCGGGTCAGCCCGTTGAGCACGCCGGAGCGCTCGAAGCGGTGCAGCCGGGAGAAGTCCGCCATGCGGATCGGCAGGTCGCGATACGACTTCTTGCCCTGCCCGAAGAGGTACACGTGCCCCGGGCAGTTCATCGGCTTGATCCCGTACTCCTCCTCGTCGACCGCGACGAGAAACATGTCGTCGCGGTAGTTCTCGTAGTGCCCCGAGGTCTTGAAGAGGTCGGTCTTGTACAGCTGCGGGGTGATCACCTCGGTGTACCCGTAGCGCTGGTAGAGCTCGCGGACGTACGCGACGAGCGCGTTGTAGACCACCGTACCCTGCGCGTGGAAGAAGGGGATGCCGGGTGCGACGGGGTGCAGCGAGAAGAGGTCGAGCGCCGGACCGAGCCGGCGGTGATCGCGCTTCTTCGCCTCCTCGAGCAGCGCCAGGTGCTCCTCGAGCGCCGCCTTGTCGGCGAACGCCGTGCCGTAGATCCGCTGCAGCATCGGGTTGCGCTCGTCGCCGCGCCAGTAGGCGCCGGCCACGTGCGTGAGCTTGAAGGCCCCGAGACGCCCGGTCGACTGCACGTGCGGGCCGCGGCAGAGATCGGTGAAGTCGCCCTGCGTGTAGAGCCCGATGGGCTCGTTCGACGGGATCCCGGCGATGATCTCGGCCTTGAACTCCTCCCCCATGGACCGGAAGCGCTCGACCGCTTCGTCACGAGGAGATTCGCTGCGCACGACCTGGTGGTCGGCCGACACGATCTTGCGCATCTCGGCCTCGATGCGCTCGAGGTCCTCGGGCGTGAAACCGCGCTCGAATGCGAAGTCGTAGTAGAACCCGTCCTCGATCACCGGCCCGATCGTGACCTGCGCCTGCGGGAAGAGACGTTTCACGGCTTGCGCCAGGAGGTGTGCGGTCGAGTGCCGGATGACGTCGAGCCCCTCGGGGGTCGACGGAGCGATCGGGGCCAGCTCGCAGTCCGCGTCGATCGGCCGCGACAGGTCGATCACCTGGTCGCCGCGGCGGGCGGCGATCGCACCCTTGATCGCGCCGGCCTTCTTCAGGACCGCGGCGGCCGACTCACCGGCCTGGGCGCGAACGGGCTCATGGCCCGGGATACGTACGGTGATGTCCGACATCGATCGACCTGGGTGATAGGCGCGGGCGGGATTGAACCGCCGACCCCTTCCGTGTCAAGGAAGTGCTCTCCCACTGAGCTACGCGCCTGCCGGTAGTTGGGACAACCGTTTCGCGTACCAACGGCCCCTCGGGCTGTCAACCAGCGGCGCCCGAACGAGCGTCGGAAACGGCCGCGCGAGCCTTCAGACGTTGAATCGGAAGTGGATCACGTCGCCGTCGGCGACGACGTACTCCTTGCCCTCGAGACGAAGCTTCCCGGCCTCGCGACACTTCGCCTCGGTCCGGTACTGGATCATCGCCTCGTAGGGGATCACCTCGGCCCGGATGAATCCGCGCGCGATGTCGCTGTGGATCTTGCCCGCGGCCCCCTGGGCGACCTCGCCACGGCGGATCGTCCAGGCCCGGACCTCGTCCTCGCCGGCGGTGAGAAAGCTCATCAGGTTCAGCAGGCCGTAGGACGCCTGGATGAAGCGGTCGCGCGCCGACTCCTCGAGGCCCAGGTCCTTCTCGAAGTTGCGCCGGTCGTCCGGGTCGAGATCGGAGAGCTCCATCTCGACCTTGCCGGAGATCACGACCAGGCTGAGCTTCTCGGCCCCGGCGAACTCGCGAACCGCCTCCGGCGCCGGCTCCGCGACGGCCGCCTCGTCCACGTTGACCACGGTGAGGCGCGGCTTCGACGTCAGGAACTGAAACCCGGCGAGCGCCGTCTCTTCCTCCCGCGACAGCCCCAGGTGCCGGATCTCGCACTCCGCCTCGAGCGCCTCGCGGATCTTGTCGAGCAGCTCGCGCTCGCGCTCCTTGCCCTTCTCCCGCTTCAGGCGCTCGAGGCGACGCTCGACGATCGCCAGGTCGGAGACGACCAGCTCCGTCTTGAAGCTCTCGAGGTCGCGGCGCGCGTCGGGCGCCGACTGTGCGGGATCGTCGAACGCGCGCACGACGTGCGCCAGCGCGTCCGCCTCGCGCATCTGCGTGAGCACGCGTTCGTCGAGCCGACCACCCGTGGTCGGGGGGTCGGGAAAGTCGATGAACGTCATCTCGGCGTAGGTGATCTTCTTCGGCGAGAAGATGTCGGCGAGGGCGTCGACGCGCGCGTCCGGCACCTTCAGCACTCCGAGATTCGGCTTCAGTGCGGCGGACGACGCACCGAGGCCGACGTCGGCGTGCAGGCCGGTCAGCGCGTTGAAGATGGTGGTCTTGCCCGAGCCGGGGAACCCGGCGATGCCCATGCGCACGTCGTGTCGCCTTTCAGCCCGCGCCGCCCGCGAGCAGGCCGCGCGCCTGGGCGCGGCAGATCGCCACCACGGACTTGGCGTCGATCAACTCGGCCGCCGCGATCTGCCGCAGTACCTCTGCGACCGGAACCGCGCGAACCTCGGTGATCACCTCGTCCGTGTCGAGGTGCTGCGCCGCGGGCGTGAGCCCGCGCGCGAGGAAGAGGTGGATGCGCTCGTTCGTGTAGCCTGGTGCAGGAAAGATCGGGCCGAGCTCGATCATGTCCGCGGCCCGCATTCCGGCCTCCTCCTCGAGCTCGCGATGCGCGCATGCGAGGGGCTCTTCGCCCGGCGACAGCGTGCCCGCCGGGACCTCCCAAAGCATGCCGTCGGCCGCGTGCCGGTACTGGTGCACGAGCAGGATCTCGCCACCGGCGGTGAGCGGAACGATGGCGGCCGCGCCGGGGTGGCGAATCATCTCGAGATCCGTCTCGACACCGCTCGGCAGGCGTACGCGCTCCACGCCGATGTCGAGGACCCGCCCCTTGTGGACCGGCCTGCGGGACAGAACGACCGCGCGCACCATCCGGCACACCATAGGGGTCCCACCTCGTCGCGACAACGTCGTTGCGCGTGCGGGCGTTGCGTACTAGCGCAGGAGCGGAGGTTCCCGATGGCCCTGAAGCGCGCGCTGATCAAGCTCACGCCCGAGGAGCAGGCAGAGTTCCTGTGCCGCGGGCACACGATCTACCTCGCATCGAACGGCGAGGACGGATACCCGCACCTGATCGCGATGTGGTACGCCCTCGAGGGCGAGACGATCCTGATGACGACCTTCCGCAAATCGCAGAAGGTCAAGAACCTGCGTCGCGACCCGCGCTGCGCACTGCTCCTCGAGGAAGGGGCGACGTACGAGAAGCTGAAGGGCGTCTTCCTGCGCGGCGAGTGCGAGATCATCGAGGACGAGGAGACCACGCTGGCGACGCTCGGCAAGGTAGGAGCGCGCGCCGCAGGCTCCGATGTGCCTCCCCCGCGCGAGGCGATGGAGGGAATGCGTGGGCAGGCCCGCAAGCGCGTCACGCTGGTGTTCCGCGCGACCAAGACCCGCAGCTGGGACCACGGGAAGCTCGGCGGCGTCTACTGACCCGACCGGTCGCCGCGGGCGACGCGGCTCGATCCGTCTACTCGCTCACCGCCTCCGGCAGCACCTTCACCGTGATCGTCGCCTTCACGTCGTGCGCGATGCCGACGAGGATGCGGTACGTTCCGAGCCGCTTGATCGGATCGTCGAGGTCGATCCGGCGCCGATCCACCTTGACGCCGCGCTCGGCGAGATGCTGCGCGATGTCGAGATTCGTGACCGAGCCGTAGAGGCGGTCCTCCTCGCCCGAGCGGGCCAGGATCTCGACCACCATGCCATCGAGCCTGTCGGCCTCGGTGCGCGCGGCCTTGCGCTCTCGTTCGCGCTTGACGGAGATGAGCGCCTTCTGGTGGTCGAGGGCGGCGAGGTTCTTCCGGCTCGCTTCGACCGCCATGCCGCGCGGCAAGAGGAAGTTGCGCGCGTAACCCGGCTTGACCTTGACGACCTCGCCCATCGCACCGAGGTGCTGGACGTCCTCACGGAGAATGACTTCCATCGCGATGATCCCTGCTTCTCTAGGTCGCGCCGGGTGGTCAGATCCGGACCAGGTTGAACGGCAGCAGCGCGGTCGCGCGCGCCTGCTTGATCGCGGCGGTCAAACGCCGCTGGTGCTTGGCGCAGTTGCCGGTGATTCGGCTCGGGATGATCTTCCCGCGCTCGGTGATGAAGTTCGAGAGGACGCGCACTTCCTTGTAGTCGAGCGGTAGCGTCTTCTCGGCGCAGAAACGACACACCTTGCGGCGCCCGCCACGACGGCGGAACAGGCCCTTGTCCTCGGAGCGCCCACGGCCGCTCGACTTGCGGCCCTCACCGGCTGACTTGCTTGGCATCATGACTGGCTCTCAACCTTTCCGTACGGCTGGGTGCGCGAACGCTCAGGACAGATCCGGAACTTCGACGTCGCCCGCATCGTCGAGCCCGAGGTCGTCGTGGCGACGGCGCGGCTCCCGCCGCTCGTAGTCACCGTCGCCCACGTCGCCGTCCTCGGCCTCGCGGCGAGGACGATTCAGCTCGATCGGGGGACGATCCGGGTCGATCTGCGTCGTCATGTAGCGCAGCACCTGCTCGAAGATGCGCAGGTTGCGCTCGAGCTCGGCAACGGTGGCGCCATCCCCCTTGAACACGAGCACGGTGTAGAACGCCCGGCGCTGCTTCTTGATGCGGTACGAGAGGTCGCGCATGCCCCACTCGACGACCTGGGTGACCTCGCCACCGTGGCCCTCGATGATCTGCTTCACCCGCTCGATCTGGTCCTTGATCGCGGCCTCGCCGATCTCAGGGTGATATGCGATCAGAGCTTCGTAGGAACGCATGCGACCTCCCGAAAAAAGTTTCCTCTAACAGCGGGTTCAGCGCTCCTCAAGCGCCTTCCCGGCCTCACGATGCAGACAGGTCCCCGTCGCCGGCCCCGGGCGGCCGGGGTAGCGCGGGTGCGTGCACGACCGCCATGGCCGCCTCGATTCCATCCCGTGCCCAGATCTCGATGCCCGAAAGGGCCTGTTCGAGCGCGCCATCGAGCGCTACGCGCGCCTCTTCGTCGAACGGGGCCAGCACGAAGTCGACCACCGGCAGCCCGGCTGGCGGACGCCCGATGCCGATGCGAAGCCGAGGAAAGTCCCGCGTCCCCAGCGACTCGACGATCGAGTCGAGGCCCCGATGCCCGGCGGTTCCCCCGCCCCGCTTCATCCGCACGCGGGCCGGCGCCAGATCGAGATCGTCGTGGAGCACCAGGATCGCTTCCGGATCGATGCCCAGATCGGTGGCGAACGCCGCGACCGGCGGGCCACTGAGGTTCATGAACCCCAGGGGCTCGATCAGCGCCGTCCGGTGCCCGGCGAGCTCGATCTCGGCCCAGGCGGCCCCATACCGGCGGGCGGACAGCGTGACCCCGTGCCGACGGGCGAGCAGATCGACCAGCAGGAATCCCGCATTGTGCCGGGTCCCGGCATACCGGCTGCCCGGATTGCCGAGACCGACCACCGCCCGCGGCACGAGCTACTTCTTCGCGTCGGCCTTCTTGGCGGGCTCGGCCTTCTTGGCGGGCTCGGCCTTCTTGGCCTCGCCCTTCTTCGCATCGCCATCGGCCGCTGCGACCGCGCCCTCGCCGGCTCCTTCGGCGCCCTCGGCCTTCACCTCGGCGGTCGGTGGCAGGACGCTGACGACGGTATCCGTCTCGTCCTGGATCGACTCGACGCCGGCAGGGAGCTTCAGATCGCCGATGTGCACCGCGTCGTGAATCGCCAGCGCCGAGACGTCCACCATGATGTGGTCCGGAATCGCCGTCGGCAGGCAGCGGACCTCCATCTCGCGAATGATCGGCTGCAGGATACCGCCCAGCGCAACGCCGGGGCCCTTGCCCGCGAAGCGCAGCGGAACGCGCACCACGATCGCCTGGTCGAGTGCCACCTCGTAGAAATCCGCGTGCACCGGGGTGCCCGTCACCGGATGGTGCTGCACCTCGCGCAGCAGGACCACGCGCTTGTCGATGTGCGCGGCGCTCGAGCGCAGCTCGATGAGATGCGTGCCCTCGAGGTTCGCGATGCGGCGCCGGAAGTCGTGTGTGTCGACGATCAGGTTCTGGCCCTCGCTCTGGCGGCCATAGAACACCGCCGGCATGCGGCCCTGAGCACGCGCGCGGCGTGCGGGCCCCTTGCCCGTCCCCTCGCGCAGTTCGACTTCGAGTGTCAGCGTTTCCATGTCTCTCTCCGCCTTGTTGCTTCCGTCGTGTGCGCGCTCGACCCGCGCGTCTGATGGAACGCCGTGCCGGCTCCGTCCCTTGTGGTCGGCGGAGCCGGTACGGACGTCAGATGAACAGCGAGCTGATCGATTCCTCGTTGTGCGTTCGCCGAATCGCCTCGCCAATGAGCTGTGCCACCGAGAGAACCTTGACCTTCGGACACGCACGGGCCTTCTCGCCCAGGGCGATCGTGTCGGTCACGATGAGCTCCTTGATGTGCGACCGCTCCAGGCGCTCGATGGCCGGTCCGGACAGCACCGCGTGCGTGCACGCGGCGATGACCTCGTGCGCGCCCGCTTCGCGGGCGGCCGTGGCCGCGTTGCACAGGGTCCCCGCGGTGTCGACCATGTCGTCGACCAGGATCGCGAGACGCGAGCGCACCTCGCCGATGATGTGCATCTCGGCAACCTCGTTGGGACCCGAGCGCCGCTTGTCGATGACCGCGAGGGCACCGTCGAGCCGCTTGGCGAAGGCGCGCGCACGCTCGACGCCACCGGCGTCGGGCGAGATGACCGTGCACGCCTCGCGGCCGATGCGGTCGCGCAGGTGCCGCAGCAGGACCGGCGTCGCGTAGAGGTTGTCGACCGGAATGTTGAAGAAGCCCTGAATCTGCCCGGCGTGCAGGTCCATCGTGAGAACGCGCGAGGCGCCGGCCGTCTCGATCAGGTCGGCCACCAGCTTCGCGCTGATCGGCGTGCGCGGCGCGACCTTGCGGTCCTGCCGCGCGTAGCCGTAGTACGGGACCACCGCGGTGATGCGCCCGGCCGAGGCGCGCTTCAGCGCGTCGAGCATGAGCAGCAGCTCCATCACGTGATCGTTGCCCGGCGTGGATGTCGACTGGATCACGAAGACGTCGCCACCACGCACGTTCTCCTGGATGTCGACGTTGATCTCGCCGTCGCTGAAGCGACGCGTCTCCACCGCTGCGACCGGAACGCCGAGGTAGGCGCAGATGTCGCGGGAGAGTGCCGGGTTCGAGCTGCCGGCGAAGATTTTGATGGCGTCCTTGGCGATGTCGCCCCGCCGATTTTCGTCCATCATCAACGCGCCGGCTTCCCGTTCTCCCTCGCCATCTCGAGCTGGGCGGGAAGGATTCGAACCTTCGAATGCCGGATCCAAAGTCCGGTGCCTTACCAACTTGGCGACCGCCCACGCAGGTCGATTGCCCCGGGCTTCTAGCGGTCTCCCGGAGAGCCTGCCAGAGGCCCGCCGGGAACCGTCGGGATACGAAACCCGCACGCGCCGTGCAAGAAGGGGTCGATTCGCCGTTGAAAACCCGGGGAGTCCCCGGATAAGCACCTGCGTGACGTCTCCGAAGCCCGAGGATCTCGCCCGCGTCGCCGCTTCCGTCGCCAGGGACGCCGGGAATCTCATCCGCGATCGCTACGACGCGCCCAGGTCGATCGCGACGAAGTCCGCCTCGGTCGATCTCGTCACCGACACGGACCGCGCGGCCGAGCGACGGATCCTCGACGGCCTGCGCGCTGCCTACCCCGACCACGCGATCCTCGCCGAAGAGACCGGTGCCGTCGACGGCCGCGACGACGGGCCCGGTATCTGCTGGGTCATCGACCCGCTCGATGGCACGACCAACTTTGCCCACGGGCTGCCCCACTTCGCGGTCTCGGTGGCCGCGGTCGAAGTGGTGCCGGGCGCGGCTCGGGCGTCGTCATTCGATGCCCGGGCGGCGCGCCCGCTGGCCGGTGCGGTCTTCGACCCCATGCGCGACGAGCTGTTCGTCGCCCACGACGGGGGCGTGACCACCCTCAACGGTCGAGCGGTTGCCGTGTCCGAGGAGGCCGACCTCGGGTCGAGCCTGCTCGCGACCGGATTCCCCTACGACCGTCGCGAGAACGCCGAGTTCTACCTCTCGTTCCTGCGCACGCTCATGGTCGGTGCGCGGGACGTGCGGCGCATCGGTGCGGCCGCGCTCGACCTGGCCTGGGTGGCGTGCGGCCGGGTGGACGGGTTCTGGGAATGGCGCCTCAAGCCATGGGACGTCGCGGCGGGGAATCTGCTCGTCCGCTGCGCGGGGGGGCGCGTGACGGATTTCTCGGGCGGCGACCCGGGGGTCGACGCGAACCAGACGCTCGCGTCGAACGGCCACATCCACGCGGCGCTACTCGAGGTGTTCGGCGGTCGACCGGCACGCCCGTGACGAATCTCATCCCGCTCGTGGCGACCCGAACCGCCGTGTAGTAGGACGAACCCGCATGCGCCCGTGGTGAAACGGATATCACGAGGGTCTCCGGAACCCTAAGTCCCAGTTCGATTCTGGGCGGGCGCATCTCCTCCCCTGCGCGAGGACCCTGCGCGACGATCCCTGGCCGGCGACACGCGGAAGACGGCCGTCCCGGCCGGGTTACTTGACGGCGGCGCGGTGCCCCCGAGCTTGGTAGCCGCCTGGTACCTCTGCTAGATCGATACAGATCTTTCGCATGGACTCCGGATGCCCCGCAGCTCCGCCACACATCCTCTTCGAGGACGTGCACATGGCGTTCGACGACCGCGTCGTGCATCGCTCGCTCCGATGCTCGTTCGAGCGCGGTCGCATCTCCGTGATCCTCGGCGGTAGCGGCTCGGGCAAGAGCACGCTCCTGCGGCTGATCGGCGGGCTCGTCCGGCCGGACGCGGGTCGCATCCTCGTCGGCGGCAGCGACGTGACGCAGCTTTCCGACGAGCGCCTGTTCGAGGTCCGCTCGCGCATCGGCATGCTGTTCCAGCACGGGGCGCTCCTGGACTCGATGACGGTGTTCGACAACCTCGCCCTGCCGCTGCGCGAGCGCGGCCTCGGCAGCGAGATCGACATCGCCTCGCGAGTGCGGGAGCAGCTCGCCTCCGTGGGCCTCGACGATGTCGAGGCGCTGCTACCGGGCCAGCTCTCGGGTGGCATGCTGCGGCGCGCCGCCCTGGCGCGCGCGATGATCCTGCGTCCCGAGATTCTGCTGTGCGACGAGCCCTTCTCCGGCCTCGACCCGATCTCGCTGCGACGCATCGAGGCGCTCCTGGCCGGCATCAACGAGCGCTTCGGCACCACGCTGCTCGTCGTGTCGCACCACATCGCGTCCACCTTCCGGCTGGCCGACCAGGTGGTCTTGCTGCTGCCCGGACGGAGCGTCTCGGGACCTCCCGGCGAGCTGGCAGCGAGCGCCGATCGGGAGGTCTCCGGCTTCTTCGACGAAGGCTCGCCCCTGGAGTACCGTCGCGGCCTGCACGAAGCCGCACGAGTGGGGCCCTGACATGACGACCTTCGTACGCGAGGTCGGATTTCGCTCTCTCGGCATCCTCGCGCAGCTCGGCCGCATGCTGCTGTTCGCCCTGGCGATCGGACGCGCGACGCTGCTGCCACCCTATCGGCTGCGGCGCTACCTCGAGGAGATCCACAACCTCGGCGTGCTGTCTCTCGTGATCGTCTGCATCTCCGGGCTGGCAGTCGGCATGGTTCTCGGCCTGCAGGGCTACAACACGCTGGTTCGCTTCGGCGCCGCTGGCTCGCTCGGCGCCGTGGTGGGCCTGTCGCTGATCCGCGAGCTCGGCCCCGTCCTCACGGCGCTGCTCGTCATCGGCCGTGCCGGCTCGGCGACCGCCGCCGAGATCGCCTCGATGGTCACCACCGAACAGCTCGACGGGCTGCGCATGATGTCGATCGACCCGGTCGGGATCGTCGTCTCCCCGAAGGCGACGTCGATGGTCGTGGTGATGCCGATGCTCTGTGCGATGTTCATCCTTTTCGGCATCGCCGGCGCCTACTTCGTCGGCGTCACGCTGATGGGGCTCGATTCGGGCACGTTCCTCTCGAGCCTTTCTTCTTCCATCCGCTTCCGTGACGATATCGTCGGGAGCATGCTGAAAGCGTTGATCTTCGGATCTCTCGCCGGCTTGATCGCCACGTTCCGCGGCTACACCTCGGCCCCGACGGCAGCCGGAGTGAGCGCCGCGACGACATCAACCGTCGTCATCAGCTCGGTGGCTGTCCTGATCTGCGACTACTTCGTGACTGCGCTCTGGGGGTTCGACATTTGATGAGCCGATCGCCCATGCGGGACCTCGTGGCGGGCATCTTTGTGCTTGCCGGCATCGCCGCCATCGCCGTGCTGGCCTTCCGGGTCGGAGCAAGTCCTCTGCTCGACCAGGGCGGGCTGCGCATCTACGCGGTCTTCGACGAGACCGGCGGCCTCAAGCCGCGGGCCCCGGTCGAGATCGCCGGCGTCAAGGTCGGACAGGTGGCCGAGATCAGCCTCAGCCGGGACTTCCGCGCCCGCGTCGCTCTGGACCTGCGCGAGGGCCTCGAGCTTCCCACCGACAGCAGCGCCTCGATCGTCACCGCCGGTGTTCTCGGCGACCGCTACGTGTCGCTTCAGCTGGGCGGCGACGACCGCGTGCTGGCCTCGGGCGAGGAGATCTCGTTCACCGAGTCGGCCGTCATCCTCGAGCGTCTGATCGGCAAGCTGGTCCACAACTCGGGCGTGAGCGGAGGCGGCCAGTGACCCCGCGCCTGCGGTACCGCATCACGGCACCTTGGCTGGCCGCGCTCGCCTGGCTCGCACCAGCGATGGTCGCGGGCTTCGCTCTGCCGGCGCCGGCGGCGGCGCAGGCCACCATCCCCGAAGCGGCCGATGCAGCCACTGGCGAGAGCGCCGCGCCGGAGACGGTCGGCGACGATCCGTGGGAGCCGTTCAACCGGCCGATCTTCGCGTTCAACGAGGGTCTCGACCGCTGGTTGATCAAGCCCGTAGCCCAAGGCTGGGACACCGTGATGCCCCGGCCGGTTCAGGTCTCGATCGACAACTTCTTCGACAACCTCAGGTTCCCCGCCCGCTTCGTCAACGACTTGCTGCAGGGCGAGCTCGATCCGGCCGCGGTGACTCTGTGCCGCTTCGTGGTCAACACCACTGCGGGGCTCGGCGGGTTCATCGACTGGGGCTCCGGCATGGGACTCCCAAGGCACAGTGCCGATTTCGGGCAGACCCTCGGACGCTGGGGCGTGCCGCCCGGCCCCTACCTCGTGTGGCCCGTGTTCGGCTCATCGAACCCGCGCGACACGGTGGGCATCGCGGCCGATTCGTATCTCGACATCTCCGCACTGTTCGGCGACCTCGCGACGCTCGCCACCGCTCGGGTCGTCCAGACCGTCAACACCCGCTCGCTGCTGCTCGACGAGGTCGACGCCGCGCGCGACGCATCGTTCGACTTCTACGTCGCCGTCCGTACCGCCTACATCGAGCGCCGCCAGCGTCTGATCCGCGGGATGTCGGACAGCGAGCGCGGCGACGACGAGCTCTACTTCCCCGACTATTCCGACCAGGAGGTTCTGCCGTGAAGACCTGGGCGCCGCTGACGGTCGCACTCTTGCTCTGCTGGCTCGTCCCCGCGCCAGCGCAGGCCACGGCGCAGGACGCACGCGCGTTCGTGCAGCAGACCGCCGACGAAGTGCTGGTCGTGCTCAAGAACCAGGGCCTGTCGTCCGCCCAGAAGGTCGGCCGGATCGAGGACATCGCCTACGCGCGCTTCGACTTCGACACGATGGCGCGCCTCGTCCTGGCGCGCAACTGGAGCAAGCTCTCCCCGGAGCAGCAGAAGGAGTTCGTGCAGGAATTTCGCCGCCACCTTTCGGTCACGTACGGCAAGAACATCGAGAATTACCGCAACGAGACCATCACGATAACCGCCGACCGCGAGGAAGCGCGCGGAGACTGGACCGTCAAGACCGAGATCGAGCGCTCCGGCGACGACATCCTCGTCGACTATCGCCTGCGCAAGGGCGACGGCCAGTGGAAGATCATCGACGTGACGATCGAGCGCGTGAGCCTCGTCGCGAACTTCCGCTCTCAGCTCCAGGACGTCGTCGCCAACAAGGGCGCAGACGAGATGCTGCGGATGCTGCGCGAGAAGAATGCCGCCGGGCAGAGCATCCTGCCGAACGACGGCAAGGTCTCCTCCGGCGACACCTCCGCCGGCGCTCCGTGATCGCCTGGCGCCTCAGCTGCGCCAGACGATGTGCTGCACCTCGGTGAACTCCTGCATTCCCCACACGCCGCCCTCGCGGCCGATTCCCGAGAGCTTGAAGCCGCCGAAGGGCGCGTTGGCGAGGTTTCCGCCGGCGTTGATCCAGACGTTCCCCGTCCGCAGCTGGCGGGCGATCTCGACGGCCTTCACCTGGTCCGTGCCGGTGATCATGGCCGCCAGCCCGTAGTCCGAGTCGTTCGCGATCCGGATCGCCTCGTCGACGTCGGAGTACGGCGTCACCGTCACCACCGGACCGAAGATCTCCTCCTGGGCGATCTTGAGGCGATTGTCGACGTCCGCGAAGATCGTCGGCTCGAGGAAGTAGCCGGCGCCGAGCCCTGCCGGACGCTTGCCGCCCGTCACCAGCTTCGCCCCCTGGCGAATGCCGCTCTCGATGTGGGCTTCGATCGCAAGGCGACGCTCCTCACGCACGACCGGCCCCATGAGACAGGAGGGATCGGACGGGTTTCCGATCTTGACGATGTCGCGATTCCCGACGAAGGCCGCCATCTTCTCGACGGCCTCGTCGGCGATCGCCTTCGGTACGAGCACCCGCGTACCCATCGCGCAGCCCTGGCCCGAGTGGAAGAACGTCGGGGCCGCGAGAGCCGGGGCCGCCATGTCGAGGTTGTCTCCGTCGAGGAGGATGTGCGCCGACTTGCCGCCGAGCTCGAGATGGACGCGGCGCAGACGGTCGACCGCCGCAGCGAGGATCTGCCGTCCGACGACGATCGAGCCCGTGAAGCTGATCTTGTCCACCGCGGGATTGGAGACCAGCTCCTGTCCGATCTCGGCGCCCTGCCCGGTCACCCAGTTGATGACGCCCGGCGGCAGGTCCGCGACCTCCTCGATCAGCTTGGCGACCCAGAGGTTCACCAGCGGCCCGTAGGGCGAGGGCTTCACGATCATCGTGTTGCCGGTTGCGAGGGCGGGCCCGATCTTCTGGGCGAGCACGAATACCGGGAAGTTCCAGGTTGGAATCAGGCCGCACACGCCGACGGGGGCGTTGTGCACCATGCTGGTGTTGTTCCAGCTGCCCATCGGCGACTGAATGGTGGGCGCGGGCAGCATCTGCTCGAAGGGGAACCGGATGGCGAGGTCCGCGTAGGTGCGGAAGTGCCGGATCGGCCATTCGACCTGCGTATCGTGCGAGACCCAGCAGGCGCCTGCTTCCGCGATGAGGAGCTCACGCATCTCCTCCTTGCGCGCCTCCATCGCGTCGGCGATCGCATGCAGCACGCGCGCGCGATCGCGCGGCGTGCTGCGGCGCCAGGCACCCTCCTCGAAGGCGCGACGTGCCGCCTCGATCGCCACCCGCATGTCCTCGCGACTCGCGTCGGGAGCGTGGCCGATGATCTCCTCGGTCGCTGGATTGGGGATCTCGTACGTGCGGCCACCGGTCGCCTCGACCCATCGCCCTCCGATGAGCATGCGATCCCATGCAAACTGCTTCGCGGCGCGCGGCTTTCCTGCGGACGTCATGGTGTCTCCTCGTCTCCGTGAAGAGGTCGTTCTCCCGCCGGATGAGGACCCGTGTCAACCGCACGATCAACGGCACGACGGATCGAGCCGGATCGGCAGGGGAATGCCCCGCATCGCTCGGCGTAGCCGGGCCGGGGGTCAGGCCGTCGGCCAGGCAGGGCGGCGCTTCTCGAGGAACGCGGCGATGCCTTCGCGCGCGTCCGGCGTCAGGGCGTTCTCGCACATCACGGCGGATGCGATCTCGTACGCCTCGCGCTCGGCTTGTCCGATCTGTCGATAGAAGGCCCGTTTGCCGAGGGCGATCGAGGTGCCGCTCGATGCCACGATCCTGTCGACGAGGATCTGGATGACGGAATCGATCTCGGACACGGGCGCGACACGATTCACGAGCCCCCACGCACACGCCGTGCGCGC
Organism: Deltaproteobacteria bacterium; assembly: GCA_016874715.1. GTDB lineage: Bacteria > Desulfobacterota > Binatia > UBA12015 > UBA12015 > VGTK01. The sequence goes on from VGTK01000026.1 coordinate 31,905, forward strand.
ATCGATCGGCTCCCCCGTGAGCAGCATCTCCATCGCGCGCTTGCGCCCGACCGACCGTACGACGGGCACCGCGGGCGTCGAGCAGAAGAAGCCGATGTTGATGCCGGGCGTCGCGAAGGTCGCCGTGTCGGCAGCCACCGCCAGATCGCATGCTGCGACCAGCTGGCAGCCGGCCGCCGTTGCGATGCCGTGCACGCGCGCGATGACCGGCTGCGGAAGCTCCTGGATGCGAAGCATCACCTGGGCGCAGCGGGCGAAGAGGTCCTCGATCTGCTCGGCGGACGCCTCACGAATCTCGCGCAGATCGTGTCCGGCGCTGAACGCCGGCCCGTTGGCGGCGAGAACCACGACCCGCAGGTCCGGTCGGCGCGCACAGGTGTCGAGGGCGACCAGCAACTCGTCCAGCACCGCGCGAGACAGCGCGTTGCGCTGGCCCGGCCGGTTCAGCGTGATGCGGGCCACCGGTCCGCTGGTGACGAGCACCTCGAGATTCCGAGCTGCTGCCTGTTCTTCCGGATTCTCAGACATCGCCGTCCGGTCCGACGGAACGCGCTAGCACGGTTCGCGGCAGGACGACAGCGCGGGTACGCGAAAACTCAACGAGCCACTAAGCGAATAAAGAGAAACAGTGGCAATCCAGGTTCTCAGGTGCGGGAAGCGGCCGATCGCCGGACCGGAGACTCGGCGGCCAGGTGCAGCCGCTCACCGTAAGTGCCGCACAACCCTGACCTCGCCTCCGACATCATCGCGATCCCGCAGCAGACCGTCGTCGGAAAGTGCTGTAGAGACGAGCGGATAGGCTCGGGCGTGCAGGTCGCCCTGACCGGGTCCGGTAGGGATCCAGTGCTCGCGAACAGCGCTGCGGCGAGCACTCAGGTCGATGGAAACGGAGGCAACGCGTCGAATGTTCGGCATCGAGATCACCCCGTGAGACTTTGCGTACGCTGCGAGAGAAGCAAGATCGAAGCCTACGGTAGTGCACAGCGCGGACCCAGGGGATCGACCGAACGGCGTCCGGTCAGGCGGCGGGGCGGGTCAGATCGATGCGGACGGGGCGGTCTCGCCGAAGACCAGCGACACTGACCTGCGTGGGATCGCGGCGCCTGCGCCGCGACATTCCGCGATGAGGGACTTGATGGTGCGATGACAGGTGCCGCAGCCGTCACCGGCCCCGCAGGCGTTGGTGACCTGCTGCCGGGTCCGTGCGCCGGCCTCGATACTCGCCCGCACACTCCTGTCCGAGACTCCCTGACACAGGCAAACGACCATGATCCATCCAATGTCGGAAATGAAAGTCAATTTCAAGAGGATTTCGTGCCGGTCAGTGAAAATCGTGTGAGGTGGGGGTCGGACCGGGCGAGAATCCCCAGATTTTCGCGACGTTCAGATGAACGACGCCATCTTTGCGCTGTACCACCCCCTCGAGCACGAGCAGCGCCGCAGTGTGCAGCAGGAGGCGAAACTCGGCGAACCGGTCGGGCATGACGACCGCATTGCCCGTCCCGGTCTCGTCCTCGAGCGTGAGAAAGCAGATGCCCTTCGCGGTGCCGGGACGCTGCCGGACGATGACGAGACCGGCCGTACGCAACCGGAGCCCGTTGGCGGCCTCTCGCAGCCGGGCGAGCGTCACCACGCCGCGCTGACGCAGCATGGTGCGGAAGTGCGCCATCAGGTGCGGTCCAGTCGTCATGCCGCTCGCCCGATAGTCGGCCAACGTCTCCTCGAGCGCCGACATGGGCCCACCCGGCAACGTGCCGGGGCGTGCATCGACCCCGGCAAACAGCGGCTCACGGCTCGGCGCCAGGCCACGGACCTGCCAGGCAGCAGCCCGTCTGGATCCGGAGATCGCGCCGAGCGCGCCGAGCTCCGCCAGGGCTGCGAGCTCTCGCTCGAGAAGCCCGGCACGCGCGGCGAGGTCGCGAGGACCGGTGAAGGGGCGGGCCTTCCGCGCCTGAACGAGTGCGTACCCGGCCTCCCCCCGGAGGCCACGCACGAAACGCAGCCCCAGCCGCACCGCTCCTCGCCTGCTGCGCTGCGGGAGCGGCTGCGCGGAATCGCGCCGCTCGATCGTGCAGCGCCAATCCGAACACGCCACGTCGATGGGCCGGACCGTCACGCCGTGACGCTCGGCATCCTTCACCAGTGTCGCCGGATGATAAAAGCCCATCGGCCAGGCGTTGAGCAGCGCGCACAGGAACGCCTCCGGATGGTGCGCCTTCAGGTACGCCGACGCGTACGCGATCAGTGCGAAGCTCGCCGCGTGCGACTCCGGAAAGCCGTACAACGCGAACGAGGTGATGCTGCGCACGATCTCGTCCGCTGCGCCATCGTCGATCCCATGCGCGGCGAGACCATCGCGCAGCTTCTGCTCGATCGCCCGCATGCGCTGTACGGAGCGCTTGAAGCCCATCGCCCTGCGCAGCTCCTCGGCTTCGCCGCCCGTGAAGCCCGCGACCGTCATCGCGACTCGCAGCAGCTGCTCCTGGAACAGCGGCACGCCCAGCGTACGACGCAGGATCGGCTCGAGCAGCGGGTGCGGATAGCGGACCGGCTCGCGACCGGCGCGGCGGTTCAGATACGGGTGCACCATCTGCCCGACGATCGGCCCAGGCCGGATGATCGCCACCTCGACCACGAGGTCGTAGAACGTCCTCGGCTTCAGGCGCGGCAGGGTCGCCATCTGCGCACGCGACTCGATCTGAAACACGCCGACGGTATCGGCTCGCTGGATCATGGCGTAGGTTCGCGCATCGTCCGGGGGCAACCTTGCGAGGTCGATCTCGACGCCGTCGGCCTCGCGCACGAGCGGGATCGCATCCTCGAGCACCGCCATCATGCCGAGTCCGAGCAGATCGATCTTGATGAGACCCATGTCCGCGCAGTCGTCCTTGTCCCACTGCACGACGGATCGACCCGGCATCGCAGCGGGCTCGAGCGGAACGATCTCGTCGAGCCGCCCGGCGGCGACGATCATCCCGCCCGAATGCTGCCCCAGGTGACGCGGCAGCCCCTGCATCCTCTCCACGCAGTCCAGCAGATGTCGTACGCGGTCAGCAGTGACGTCGACACCAGCCGAGGCGAGTTGTGCCTGGAGCGCGTCGCTCTGGTCATGGAAGCCATGATGGGCCAGCAGCTTGCTCAGCCGCTCGATCTCGGGCTCGGCGAAGCCCAGAACCTTGCCCGCTTCGCGAAGAGCGCTGCGAACGCGATAGGTGATCACGTTCGCCGTCATCGCGACGCCGGAGCCGACCGTGCGCGCGTGCTCCGGCGATGCAGCGCCGCTTGGCCCGTAGCGACGGTAGACGTACTGGATGACCTCCTCGCGACGGTCGCCCGATGGAAGGTCGAGGTCGATGTCCGGCCATTCACCACGCTCCTCGGAGAGGAAGCGCTCGAACAGCAGCTCCATCCCCACCGGGTCGACGGCGGTGATGCCCAGCGCGTAGCAAACTGCGCTGTTGGCAGCGGACCCCCTGCCCTGCACGAGGATGCCACGCTCGCGGCAGAAGCGGACGATGTCCCAGACGATGAGGAAGTAGCCCGCGAGGTCGAGCTTCTCGATGATCCGCAGCTCGTGCTCGAGCTGCGCCGACACTCGCCCGGAAAGCACAGCGCCGTACCGTCCGCGGGCGCCCTCGTAGGCGAGCGCGTGCAGGCGGCCGAGCGACGTCTCGCCTGGCGGCAAGGCGACTTCAGGGAATCGGTAGCCCAGATCCCCGAGTGAGAACTCGCAGCGCTCGGCAACCTCGAGCGTTGCCGAGACGGCCCGTGGTACATCGCGAAATCGGGCCGCCATCTCGCGAGGAGACACCACGTGCCGTTCCGCGTTCCGCAGCAGGACACGTCCGGCGACATCGAGCTTCGTTCGCCGCGCGAGACAGCCGAGCACGTCGAGCACCGGCTGCTCGCAAGCTCGCGCCATGCGAACGTCACCGCTCGCCACGACGGGCAGACGCAGGCGCGCCGCGACCTCCTGCAAGGCACGCATTCTCCGCTCGACGTGAGGATCGTTGCCGCGCTGCAGATCGATCCAGAGGTCGCGCCCGAAGATCCCCTGCAGCCGTCTTCCCGTGCGCAGCACGGCGAGATCGTCACGAGAGCGCAACGCCTCGAGCAACAGGCTCTGCTCTCCACCCGCGAGGCAGAGCAGCCCGCGCGCGTGCTCCTCGAGCTCGTCGAGCAGCGTCACGCTCTGCCCTTTCGCTGCGCGCGCACGCCCACGCGTGATCAGCTTGCACAGATTCCGATAGCCGGTCCTCGAGGCGGCGAGCAGGAGCACGCGCCCGGCGGGCGACAGGTCGCGCTCGTGCGCAATGGACACGTCGGCTCCGACGATCGTCCGTACGCCGGCGGCCTTGCCTGCCTTCCAGAATCGCGGCGCACCGTAGACACCGTCTCGGTCTGCGAGCGCAAGGGCTTCGTGGCCGGACCGCACCGCGATCTCCATCAGATCTTCCGGGGAGGAAGCGCCCTCGAGAAAGGAGAACGCGCTTCGGCAGCGAAGCTCGACGTAGGGGACACGATGGGACACGGGCCACGATATTCGCCCTTTCTTCGCCCCGAGACAACCCGGCACCTCACGGGGAGGCCGGCAACTCCACTCGCTCCGCGCGACCCCCCGCGCCCGCTTGCGCCGAGCAGCCGTCGGGCCTTAGCTCGCAGCCATGTCGCAGCTTCACCGTATGGGAGTCGCCGATCTCGCAAGGCTCGTCTCCTCGCGGCAGGTGTCCCCCACCGAGCTGGTGGAGCATTTCCTCCGGCGCATCGAGCGCCTCGACCCACATCTCAACGCGTTCACCACCGTCGCGCGGGAACAGGCACTTGCCACCGCACGATCCCTCACCGACGAGCTCGCACGAGGCAGATGGCGCGGCCCACTGCACGGCATCCCCGTCGGGATCAAGGACATCACCGACACCGCGGGAATCCGGACCACGTACGGATCCAGACTCTTCGCCAGCCACGTTCCGGCGACCGACGCCGAGCCGGTGTCGCGCCTGCGCGCCGCCGGAGCCGTCGTCGTCGGCAAGACCGCCACGCACGAGTTCGCCTTCGGGACCACCACCAGCAACCCGCACTTCGGCCCGACCCGCAACCCCTGGCGGACGGATCACGTCCCGGGTGGATCGAGCGGCGGCGCGGGTGCGGCCGTCGCCGCCGGCCTGGTACCTCTCTCGACCGGATCGGACACGGGCGGATCGATTCGCATTCCCGCCGCGGCGTGCGGCTGCGTCGGCCTCAAACCGACACACGGCCGAGTGAGCCTCCGCGGCACCTACCCGCTCGCCCCGAGTCTCGACCATGTCGGACCGCTCGGGAAGAGCACGGCCGATTGCGCCCTCGTGCTGCAAGAGCTCGCCGGCTTCGATCCCGCCGACCCGTGGTCCCGACGTTTTCCCGGAAGCGACTTCCTCGGCGGGCTCGAGGTGCCGCTGCGCGGCGTGCGGCTCGGAGTCGACCGTTCCCATCGGCCGGTGCCGGTCGCGAACGATGCGCTCGCGGCCCTCGACCGCGCGCTGACGGCCGCGTGCGATCTGGGAGCCGAGGTCGTCGAGGTATCGCTACCCGATGCAGGCGAGATCACGCTCGCGGCGAGCGTCATCCTGCTCGCGGAGTCACACGCGCAGCATCGCGACCAGATCGCTGCGCACCGTGCGGAGTACGGTGCCGATGTCCGCGCCCAGCTCGACGCTAGCGCCGCCGTCGACGCGCGAAGCCTCGTGCACGCGCTCCACACGCGCGAGCGCGTGACGCGCGAGGTCGAGCGGCTGTTCGAAGCCGGCATCGACGGATTTCTGACGCCGACGATGGCGGTGACGGCGCCACGGATCGGTGCCACCACCGTGAGCGCAGGCGAAGCCTCCGTTCCCGTGGGCCTGGCGATGGCGTCGTTCACGCTGCTCGCGGATCTCACGCGCATGCCCGCCGTCGCCATCCCGACCGGCCTCGCCCCCGACGGACTGCCGACCTCCGTGCAGATCACCGGCCCCGCAGCCGACGAAGCGCTCGTACTGCGGGTGGGGCATGCCCTCGAGAATGCGATCTGGCCCGCAAAGCTGCGCCACCCTCGTGATCTCGGCGAGGACGACGACTGATCCGATTCGAGATCTGCGCCGTCGATCTCGCCGTGCCTGCTCAGGGCGCCGGCGATGGCTCGGGCTGCTTGCTTCTCCCCGTCACCGCGGCGCCGGTGCCCTCCGCAGGCTTCGCGAGGCCCGCCGGGTCGAGGATCTTGCCCTGCTCGTCTCGGACGCGGATCGTCTTGCCGTCCACGACGAAGGAGCTGGCGACGAGGATCGGCCGGTCGCTCTTGAGCATCGCCCCCTCGACCACCACGTGCTCGTCCGCCTTGAGAGACAACCCGAGACGATCGCAGACGTCCTCGGGCGCCACCAGGACCGTCACCGGCTCCGCGTCCTTGCGCTCCACCAGGAGCCGCACCGGGCCCTTCTTGCCGCGCGACGAGCGCATGATCTTGCCCTCGATGCGCTTCGGCGGACCGTCGATGGAGACCTTGGGCACCCGCGGTCGCTCCGCCGCAGAGCTGCCGGCCTGGTTCTCCTGGGCGCGGACCTCGAACGCACCGAGCGTCGATGCGAGGACCACGCAGAGCGTGGCTAGAGCGAGGGTTCGCGTCCACGCCGCGGCGCGCGCCGGATTCGAGGTCGTCTGGTCATGCGAACGAACGCTCATCTTCATCTCTCCCCGATCGTGCCGGCCGGTCCCCCGACGGCAAGTCCCAAGAATCGCCGAATCCGGTCCGGCGCGTCGCCCAGGATCGCCGGGCCATGGCTCGGTGCAACGTCCCTGCAGCCGAGCTCGGCCAGGCGCGCGAGCGACGCGGCTGCGCCGGAGCGATTCGACGTCATGCCCGGAACGGGGTCGAAACCGATGGAGCCGTTCACGTTGAACAGCGCGTCGGCGCACAGCAGCACCGCGTCGGCTTCGTGCCACAACGCGATCTGGCCGGGCGTATGACCCGAAACTCCGACGACTCGCAGTCCGCAAACGACGTCCTCGGCATCGACCGTGCGATCGACGCGCACCGGCTCCACACGCCGCGCCTGGGTCCAGTGATTGAGCGACAGCACGAGCCGCGGGAGAATTCCGCACGCAGCGTGCGCCAGCGAACGGCCCTCGATGAAGGGCTTCTCCACGGCGGACGCGAGAACCTGCGCCCCAGAGTGTCGTGCCAGGAACGCGGCGCCACCGATGTGATCGACATGTGCATGCGTCAGCACGATGTGCGTGATCCGGTTCGGCTGCGGCAATGACTCCGCCGCCGTGAGGATCGCGTAGTGCCAGCCAGGGAACCCGGCGTCCACCAGCAGTAGACCCCCGTCGTGGCGAACGAGGAAGGCCGCGACCTGAAACCGGCCGTGCAGATCGATCGCGGCGATGTGCCGACTGATGGGCCGCAGTCGCGCGACGGGCATCGGGGGAGAGATAGTGCTCAGCGACGCCCGCGGCAACCGCGCGGTGTCAACGATCCGGCGGCGGGCGGCGCGACACCGCGGCCAGCGTCTGCGCGACGACGTCGCACAGCGCCGCCGGCGGGCACGGCTTCGTCAGATAGCGAGCACAACCGGCAGCCAGAGCCCGCTGCTGGACCGCCTCCTGCGTCAGAGCGCTCAGCGCCACGACGGGGACTGTCGCGAGGATCGGGGTCGCCTTCAGCTGACGCGCGACCTCGACGCCGTCCATGCCGGGAAGAGTCATGTCGAGAAGAACCAGGTCAGGAACGAGGCGCGAAGCGACGTCGAGGGCCTCCGGGCCGTCACCGGCCTCGCACACGGTATACCCCCCACGCCGCAGCGCACCAGCGACGAGGCCACGGATCTCACGGTCGTCGTCGACCACGAGGACCCTCTGCTCTCGCATCGTCATGTGCCCCTCCCAGCATTCCCCCGACGGCTCGCACCGCGCGTTCCGAGCAACCCGGCCGGCTCCCCCCACAGGCTCCGACCGCTCGGATCGAATGGACGACACATCCGCGGAGCAATCCACATGCCTCCAACAGGCCGTAGCCGTAGCGCGATCCGGCTTCCGCGCTCTCGCATCCTTGCAAGAAAATCCCGGAGGTTGCGCGAGTGCCC
>VGTK01000027.1 GCA_016874715.1 Deltaproteobacteria bacterium
CGCGAAGGGCACGGCGGACGGCCGCGCGCGCGGCTGGGTGCGCGAGGCGGACGGGCTGTTCGCGAGCGATCGCGCGTCGGAGCCGCGCGTCGCGCACGGCGCCCTCCGCGCGCAGGCGGCGACCGCGGGACAGGAGCTGACGTTCACCTGCGTGCCGCCGGGCACCGGACGTCGCAGCGGCATCGACCGCGACGAGGACGGCTTCGGCGACCGCGACGAGATCGACGCCGGCGCCGACCCGGCGGATCCCTCGAGCACCCCGGTCGGCCCGACGCCGACGCCCGCACCCGGCGGCGACGCGACACGCGTCCGCAGCAGCGGGCTGCGCCTCACCGACGATCTCGAGCCCGCGGGCCGGAAGTCGCTCTGGTTCAAGGCGCGGACGAAAGACGATGGGGCCGGCAACCGGGTCATCGCGCCGAGGCGCGGCGGCACCGCCGATCCGACCGCGACCGGTGCGACGCTGCGCGTGTACGGTGCGGGCGGCACTTCCGACTCGGTGCTCCACGCACTGCCGGCGTCCGGCTGGCGGACGCTCGGCGGGAAGCGCGCGAAGGGCTTCGCGTACCAGGGCCTGCCAGGCGACCCGATCGCGGCGCTCACCGTACGCGACGACCTGATCACGGTGCGCGGCACCGGGAGCTACACGCTCGACGAGCCCGCGCAGGGACGCGTCGCCGTGCATCTGCGCCTCGGCTCCGTGTCGACCGGCAGTGCGTGGTGCGCTGTGGCCGACGCGGACGAGGTCGGGGAGCGCCATTCCACCGCAAAGACCGATCGCCGCGGACGCTTCGTCGGCGAGCCGCAGAGTCCGCCGCCGGCGACCTGCCCGACGCCGCCGTGATCGTCCCGGAGTCGGTGTGGCCGTCTGCCGCCGGGCTGCGGCATTTGGTCGCAGGTCGGCTCTTTTTGTGCGGGCGAGCTGGCGCGCGCGCGCGCGAAGTGGTTTTTCTGGCGGCGTTCCACGCCATGGAGTCGTCGCACCTCCACGCGTGCCGCGCCCGTAGCCGCGGCGCGATCGCCGCGCTGCTCGCGGCACTGCTGCTCGCCGTCGCCCTTGCGCCCGCGACCGCCCGAGCCTGCGACGTGTGCGCCATCTACTCGGCCACCGAGTATCGTGACGCGCGCCGCGGGCTCCGGCTCGGCGTCGCCGAGCAGTTCACCGACTACGGCACGCTGTACGTGAACGGACAGGAGACGGCGAACGTCGGCGACCAGCAGCTGCGGAGCTCGATCACGCAGTTCTTCGCTTCGTACAACTTTCTGCCGACCCTCTCCGCGCAGCTCACCCTGCCGTACATCTACCGCAAGTACCGGCGCGTCGAGGGCGGCGACAAGGTGGTCGATGGCAACGTGAACGGCATCGGCGACATGTCGCTGCTCGGGCGCTGGACCGCGTGGAGCCACGTCGACGAGGAGATGGTGCTGCGTTTCACACTGCTCGGCGGCGTCAAGTTCCCGACCGGCAGCTCGTCCGAGCTCGAGGAGGAGGCGCTCGAGGGCGGCGACGAGGAGAACCTGCCCGCGGGGCTCGCGCGCCCCGCGCACGGCGCGGTCGACCCCGGGGGGGGCGTGCCCAACGCGATCGGTGGCGACAACCTCACGCTGGGCTCGGGCTCCTACGACGGCATCGTCGGCGGCTCGTTCTTCTGGAGCTGGAACAGGCTCTTCCTGTCGATGATCGGGCAGTACTCGATCCGCTCGACGGGTTCCTTCGACTACCGCTTCGCGAATAGCCTGTTCTGGTTCGTCGGTCCGGGCGCCTACCTGATCACCGACCACGCCTACACACTGGCCCTGCAGGGGGTGGTGTCGGGCGACACCAAGGGCAACGACCGGGTCGGCGACGACGTCGTCGAGGGCAGCGCCGAGACCGACGTCTTCTGCGGACCCGCGCTGGGATTTACCTGGGAGTCGAACCTGGCGGCGGAAGTAGCGGTGGACATCCCCTTCGTGCGCAGCGCGTCGGGCGTGGCGCTGGTGCCCGACTACCGCATCCGCGCGGCCCTGAGCTGGCAGTTCTGAGATGCGGCACCAGTCCCACACGCCGGTGTGCGTCCGGCGGCACGGAGCGGCGATGCGCGGCGATCGAACGGATCATGGCGTCGGCACGCGCGCGTGCGTGCTGATCGTCGCGGCGGCGCTCGTGTTCGTCGCCGGCTGCGGCTTCGGCGACAAGCCGGACCTGCCGCCGATCTATCCGGAGGACCTCGTGGTGGGATCGTCGCAGCCCGGCGGCGGCGCGATCACGCTGTTCTTCGACTTCGCGGAGCAGGTGCCGCTGACGCGCTCGGCGACGCTCGGGCCTCTGGTGCTGTACTCGAACATCGACCCCGCGTTCGACGGGACGCTCGAGGACGATCCCGACGTCCCGAGCTACGTCCTCGCGGCCGAGATTCCGCTGACCGTCGAGCTGGTGGCGATCGACGACGGTGCGTCGGCGCGCTTCGACGAGACGGTGCTGTCAGCGCCCGGCGACACGGCCGAGTTCACGATGGGGCCGGGCGGGCACTTCCACCCGGAGTGGCGCGTGGTCGCCCCCGAGGGGGCCGTTCCGGAGCCGCACACGGTGTCGTTCCGGGTCGGCGACGCGAGCGGGCGCTACGGGTCGTCCACTGTCTACACGCTCACTCTGGTCGTCACCGACCCCTGACCCGGGGCTCTCGCGCCGACGTTCGCGGCGCCGCCTGCAACGAGCGGCCCGGCACGTGCGACGCTGTGTCGCATTCTCCGGCCGCTCCGGCATGGCTACGGGAGCTGTAGCCCGCTCCGTCGCGGGCACCGCCGGCCATCGTGCCGGCGACAGATTCCGGAGGAGACATGCGCATTCGTCACCGCGCGGCCGTGGCCGCAGCCGTCGTGCTGGCCCTCGCGAGCGGTCCGGCTGTCGCCCACGACGGCGTGCCGGGCGGACACCTCGGCAACGGCATTCTGAGCTTCGCGGACGCCACGCCAGGGCTCGGCATCAGCTACGAGTGGACCCTGTCGCTGCTGCCCAAGGAGAAGGCCGTCTTCGTGTGGTACGTCGGCGCGAAGAGCTGGAGCGAGCCCAGCAACCCGGTCGACCTCAAGGGCTGGACGCACACCTCGAACTGGGTCGCGATCGAGCTCGAGGAGCCGGCAGCGCTGACCATCACCGTCGAGCGCCAGCCGGGCGTCGTCTACCACGCGGCGGGGCTGCCGTCGCTCGCGCGCGGCTCGCTGGTGCCGGCGCTGTCGCTCTACTCCGGCTGGGACGACACCACGGCCTTCGAGGACCACACGTTCAACAACGCGGGCAACTTCTGGTCGACGATCCAGTTCCTCGGTAACCAGCCGAACACGCCCAACAAGAAGAACGTCGCGAAGACGAAGATCAGCTACAAGACGAAGAAGCTGCCGGCGGGCAAGTACAGCCTCGTCATCGGCGGCAACCCGCCGCCGATCGCGAGCTACCCGGCGGGGAACTGCGACATCGCCGACCCGGTCTGCCACGACTACACGGGCCCGCACGGCTATCGCGCGACGATCCAGGCGAAGTAGCGCGTCGGCACCGCCATGATCTCCTCGTCCCCGGCCACGCGGCGTGCCTTGCGTCGCTCCGGCCTCGCCCTCGTGCTGGTCGTCGTGACGCTCGGCGCCGCGCCGGCGCGCGCACAGTCCGACCCGGCACGCACGGCATCGCTGAAGACGGTGCCCGTGCCGGAGCCGGCGAACCTCGCCGACTTCGTGCGCGACCGCGAGGCCGCGATCGCCCTCGGCAAGGCGCTGTTCTGGGACATGCAGATCGGCAGCGACGGTGTGCAGGCGTGCGCCACCTGCCACTTCCACGCCGGCGCCGACAGCCGCTCGCGCAATCAGCTGAACCCTGGAGCGCGCCGCGTGCTCGGCGACGGCTCCGCCGATCCCGACGACGCGTTCGCGGACCCGCTGCGCGTCAATCAGCAGCTCGCGGCGGCGGACTTCCCGCTGTCGCCGTGGTCGAACGATGTCGTCGGCTCGCAGGAGCTGCCGCTGCTCGACTTCGCCGGCCTTTCTCGGGACGGCGACGACCGGCTGGTCGGGCTGCCCGATCCGGACGGCTTTCGCGCCGACGGGCTGAACGTCCGCCGCGTCACGCCGCGCAACGCACCGACCGTGGTCAACGCGGTGTTCAACGACCGCAACTTCTGGGACGGCCGCGCCGCGAGTACGTTCAATGGCGTCAACCACCTCGGCGACGGTGACCCGGACGCGCGCCTCTACCGCGCCGACGACCCGCGCCAGCCGCGGCCGGTCGAGGTGCGCCTGCCGCAGTCGAGCCTGGCCTCGCAGGCGCTCGGCCCGCCGCTGAGCCTCGAGATGTCCGGGCAGGGCCGGACGCTGGCCGAGATCGCGGCCAAGCTCGCGCGCGGCACGCGCGACACCGAGCGGCGCGTCCGCAAGCTGCGCCCGCTGGCGAAGCAGCTCGTCCACCCGGAGGATTCCGTGCTCGGCCGCCTGAGCGCGTGGCCGCGCCCGGGGCTGCGCGTCAAGCGTTACGAGCAGATGATCCGCGACGCGTTCCACCCGCGCTGGTGGCGCTCGCCGAAGCTGATCCGCGTCGCCGCCGACGGCACGACCACCGTCGTCGATCGCAAGGACGGCGATCCGGGCACGATCGAGTATACGCTGCTGCAGCACAACTTCGGGCTCTTCTTCGGGCTCGCGATCCAGATGTACGAGGCGACGCTGGTCGCGGACGACTCGCCGTGGGACCGCTTCATGGACGGCGACGCGGACGCCGTATCTCCGCTCGTGATCGAGGGCGCGGACGTGTTCCGCAGCCAGGCGCGCGGTCGCTGCATCAACTGCCACGAGGAGGCGGAGATGACCGGCGCGTCGGTGCGGCGCGTGGCGCAGAGCCCGACGCGCATCCGCGAGGGGCAGGCGCTCGACCGCGGCTTCAACAACATCGGCGTGCTGCCGACCTTCGAGGATCCGGGCGTCGGCGGGCGCGACGCCCTCGGCAAGTGGCTGTCGAGCGTGCGCCGGCTCGCGGTGCCGCCCGCGGAGCCGTTCGCGGTCGACGGCGCGGTGAAGGTGCCGGGTCTGCGCAACGTCGAGCTCACGGCGCCGTACTTCCGCAATGGCGGCATGCTCACGCTCCGTCAGGTGCTCGAGTTCTACTCGCGTGGCGGCGACGTGCGGCCGCAGCGTACGCTCGACGGCACTCTCGTGATCGCGCCGCTGAACGTCCTGAACAACACCGAGCACGAGCTCGACGCGCTCGAGGCGTTCCTGCGCGCGCTCACCGACGAGCGCGTGCGCTTCCGGCGCGCGCCGTTCGACCACCCGCAGCTCTTCGTGCCGGATGGGCACGGGGAAGACGAATCCGACCTGCGCGACGACGGCCGCGGCATCGCGGTCGATCGGCTGCGTGAGATCCCCGCGGTGGGGCGCTCCGGCGGCCCGTCGCTGGCGAATTTTCTCGAGGAGTAGCGGACGGGCGCGAGCGGCCGACGTCGTGCGACAAGATGACGCATGTCGGGGCAGGGCGGACGCGCGCTACCTGTACCGTCCCGGAGGATCGTGATGACGCAGAACATTCCAATGCGTGCCCTGCTGCCGATGCTGGCGGCCGTTCTGACTCTCGCCGGCGCGGGCAGCGCGCGCGCGCACGGCACCGGCCGCTCGATGCTCCTCGGCTCGACCGCGGACGGCAGCGGCGCGCTCAAGCTGGCGTACGACTTCGCCAGCGCGCAGCAGGTCTCGTTCTCGCTGCAGATCGGCCCGACCGCGCTCTACTCGGCGCTCGTGCCGTCGTTCGACTCGATCGCGGCCGACGATCCGACCAACGGACTGTTCGCGCTCAACGCGGGCGTGACGGTGCGGGTCGAGCTCACGGCCTTCGAGCCCGGCAAGACGTCGATGAACGTCAACGGGACGACGCTCGACACCATCGGTGAGTCGACGGTCATCGGAGCGGGGCCGAACTTCCACCAGCACCCGACGTGGCAGCTGCTCCTTTCCCTGCCGGCGGGCGAGCACGGCAGCGGCAGCCTGTCGTTCAAGCTGACCACGACCGCGGCCGGGTACTCGGCATCGCAGGTCTACACGGTCGTGCTGTCGAACGCGCACCTCGCACCGCCGTCGCTGCTCACCTCCGAGTACGACAAGGCGGCGGTCGCCTGTCAGGCGACGGTCGGCAAGGAGGACCGGAAGCTGGTGGCGACGAAGCTCACCCAGCTCGGAAAGTGCCTCGACAAGCTGTTCGCGCTGAGCGCGAAGGAGTCCATCTCGCCGCCCGTGAGTCTGACGACGGCGCAGAAGGCCGCGGACAAGGCCTGCAACCAGGCGCTGGTCGACAAGCTCGACGACGCGCTCGCCGGCGCCGCGGCGAAGATCGACAAGGCCTGCGGCTCGCTCGGCTCCGCCGACTACGACGCGAACCTGATCGCCACGCACCTCGACTACGTCGACTGCCGCGCAGAGCAGATCCTCGGCGCCGGCTACGGCGGCGCGATCCCGGAGCTCGCGGCGTACGACATCGGCGGGACGCCGCTGTCCGAGTTCTTCCCCTGCCTCGGCGGAACGACTCGCTGATCGGCAGGGTGCGGGCACCTGCGGGCGGGGGCGCGGTGACCCACCGCCACTCCGCCGTACCGGGTGGCGTGCGCGGCCGGCGAAGCGCTATGCCCCGATGCGATGCCTGCACCGGTCGATCATGCGTCCGCGATGCCGGATCTGCCGCCTGACGTGCGAGGTCCCGGGGTGACGAGCCGCATCAACCTGACCTGGCTCCTCTGGCTGCGCTGGGGGGCGGCCGCGGGTCAGCTCGCGATCATCGCCTTCGCGACGCTCGGGCTCGGGGTCGAGCTCGAGCTGGTGCCGCTGCTGGTGCTGGTCGGGGTCGGCATCGCGAGCAACGCCGCCTGCACCCGGTGGCTGCGCCGCGCGGACGAGGTGCCCGAGGGGCTGATCGCGGCGCTGATGGCGCTCGACGTGCTGATCCTGACGGGCCTCTTCTACTTCAGCGGCGGCGCGTCGAACCCGTTCAGCTCGATCTACCTCGTCAACCTCGCGCTCGCCGCGGTGGTGCTGCGCCCGCTCTGGACCTGGACGCTGGTCGTGCTGTCGATGGGCTGCTTCGCGGCGCTGTTCCTCGTGCCGGTCGACGGCGGCCACGCGGGCCACGCCGGACACGGCATGGGCGGCTCGGCCGACGAGCTCCGGCTGCACCTCGAGGGCATGTGGCTCGCCTTCGCGCTCGGTGCGACCTTCATCGTCTACTTCGTGCACCGCGTGGCGCGCGCGCTCGCCGAGCGCGAGCACGAGCTGCAGTCGGCGCGCGAGGCGACGGTCCGCGCCGAGCGGCTCGCTTCGCTGGCGACGCTCGCGGCCGGCGCGGCGCACGAGCTCGCGACGCCGCTGTCGGTGATCGCGGTCGTCGCGCGCGAGCTCGAGCGCTCGCTCGCGAAGGCCGAGGTCGACGAGGGGGCACGCAGCGATGTCGGCCTGATTCGCGAGCAGGTCGAGCGCTGCCGCGAGATCCTGCTGCAGCTGTCCGCCGACGCGGGGGCGAGTACCGGCGAGGACTTCGCCGCGGTCGCCATCGAGGGCGTCGTCGAGACCGCGCTGAACGGCCTCGACGGTGCACCGGACGTCGAGGTCGCGCTGCCGCCACCGGGCGGGCCGGAGCTGGTGATCCCGGTGCGTGCGGTCGGTCAGGCGCTGCACGCGCTGGTCAAGAATGCGGTCGAGGCGTCCGGCGGGCCGCAGGGCGTCCGCGTTTCCGCGCAGCTCGAGGGCACGCGCTGGCGCATCGAGGTATGCGACCGGGGGCACGGCATGTCGAGTGAGGTGCTGGCGCGCGCCATGGAGCCGTTCTTCACCACCAAGGCGCCGGGCAAGGGCATGGGCCTCGGCCTGTTCCTCTGCCGCGACGTCATCGAACGCGTCGGTGGTCGTCTCGCGATCCGCTCCGAGCCCGACGCGGGAACGGTCGCCGTGGTCCACCTGCCGGCCGGGGCGCAGTCGCGACACGAACGCGCGACGCCGGCGCGGAGTGCGGCATGAGCGAGAACGAGACGCAGACTCCCGCCGCGGCCGCCGCCGACGTGCTGCCGCCGTCGTCGTTCCTGATCGTCGATGACGACCGCGTGCTGCGCGAGCGTCTCGCCCGCGCCTTCCGCGACCGGGGCCACGAGGTCGAGACCGCGAGCGGGCTCGCCGAGGCGCAGGATGTCGCGGCGCGCTTCCGGCCGAAGCGTGCGGTGATCGACCTGCGCATGCCCGACGGCTCCGGACTCGAGCTCGTACGCGCTTTGCGCGCGGCCGACGACGGCATCGAGATCGTGGTGCTGACCGGCTACGGCTCGATCGCCACCGCCATCGAGGCGATCCGCCTGGGCGCCACGTACTACCTGCACAAGCCCGCCGACGCCGACGACATCCTCACCGCGTTCTCGCGCGGCGCGTCCCCGCCGCTCGCGTCGAGCGAGGTCGAGCACCCGACGCCGTCGCTCGCGCGTGCCGAGTGGGAGCACATCAACCGCGTGCTCGCCGACTGCGGCGGCAACGTGTCCGCCGCCGCGCGGCGCCTCGGGCTGCACCGCCGCTCGCTGCAGCGCAAGCTGCAGAAGTACCCGCCGAACCAGTGACGCGCGTCGGCTGGTGAGGGCCGGCGCGACGGCGCGCCGCCGTTTGCCGTTCGCGTCCGCGCCCGATAACCCGACTCGGTCGGCGTGCGTGCCGGAACGGGGGAACGGGATGGGTCGAGTCGCACTCCGGGCGGGAGCCCTGTCGATGCTGCTGCTGTCCGGGTGCGCGGCGACCATGCCGAGCATGGAGATCCGTTCCGACCGGAACCCGGCGGGGAACTTCGCCGCGTACGCCACCTACGCGTGGACCACGCCGCCCCTCCAGGCGCCGGCCTGGCCGGCGCAGGATGAACGCGTGTCCTTCGACTGGCAGGTGCGCGGGCTCGTCGACCAGCAGATGACGCGCCTCGGCTACACCCCGGTCCCGGCGGGACAGTCCGACCTGCTGCTCGACTACGGCGTGCGCACCGAGGAGGCGAGCATGAACGACGACTGGGGCTCGTTTGCCCGCTATCGCGCCGAGGGCGGCACGCAGAGCCCGGGGACCGCGTGGGTCATGGGCTACGAGCGCGGCACGCTCGAAGTCGACGCGACCGACGCGCGCACCCGCCAGCTCGTCTGGTTCGGGCAGGCCTCCGCGGTCGTCAATCCGAGCCTGCGCGAGCAGCGTCTGCCCGAGGCGATCGGCAGGATCTTCGCGAGCTTCCCGCCGCGCACGGCGCCGTAGCCGGCAACCCTGACGCGGTACCGCACCCGAGCCTCGGGGCCGGCCCGCGGGCCGGTGATGGAGATCGGCTGCACCGGCACGGGATCGGGATCGGTCTCAGCGGAGCATGCGCTCGAGACCGTCGAGCAGCAGGCGGAGCCCGAAGGCGAACTCGCGCTCGGCATCGCGGTCGGCGAGCCGCGCCGCCAGTGCCACGGTTGCAGGCAACGTCCCGGGGTCGAGCCCGGCGTAGAACTGGCGGACGCTTGCCGGGGCCGGGTCTCCGGTGCGTGCGAGGTCACCGGCCTCGGTGAACGTGACGCCGACGACGTAGTGGATCAGGACGAGGTAGGCGTCGACCGTCTGCCTCTCGTCGAGCCCCGCCCGCTGCAGGGTCGAGAGGATGCGCTCGCGTCCGGCGAGCGCGTGCGGACCGTTGAGCGCGCGCGACGACGCGAACAGCGGCGTGAGCGCGGGATGACGCAGCAGCGTCTTCCGCAGGGCGCTGGCGCCTGCCTCGATCTCGCCCCGCCAGTCGCCCGCACGGGTCGGGGGCACGGGGGCGATCTCGCCCAGGATCAGATCGAGCGCTTCGACGAGGATCACCTCGCGCGACGGTAGGTGGCGGTAGAGCGTCGCCGTTCCCGTTCCGAGCTCGCTCGCGAGGCGCCGCATGCTCAGCTCCTCGAGCCCGCCACTGTCGACCAGGTCGATGGCCGTGCGCACGATGCGCTCGCGGTCGAGTCCGTCGGAGCGCCGGCGCTGGCGTACGGGAAGCTTGCGGGTGCTCCACCACTGCGGCGTCCCGGGCGGCGGCTTCCGCCCCCCGATCGGCGTCCCGGGCGGCGGCTTGCCACTCGCGGCTCCGTCCGCGGTTCCGACCGATCGGGACATGCTGCCGTCCGAGCGCCGGGAGTTCGTCCGCACCCGCAGGACCTGCGTCTTCGGGTACCGCCGGCGGAGCGACGGACCGGCGATGTCGATCGTCTACTTCGTCCCGACCGGCGACGACGAGCTGCTCGTCAGCACCATGCGTGGGCGCGCGAAGGCGAAGGCGGTGCGCCGCGACCGCAAGGTCAGCCTCTGCGTCCTCGACGAGCGGTGGCCGGTGTCCTACCTGCAGGTGTACTGCGACGCCGCCGTCGACGACGACCGCGAGCTCGCGATCGACGTCGGCATGGCCGTCGCGTGGCGGATGTCGGGCACCGAGCTTCCTCCCGAGGCCCGCCCCCTGGTGCGCGCCCTCGTCGAGCAGGAGGACCGGGTCGTCCTCCGCTGCCGCCCCTGCGCGACCTTCGCGACGCCGCCGCGCCATCTCCACGCGAACGATCAGGAGGAGCGCATCACGCACTGGCTGTCGGCGTCGATGCCGTGGGGCGCACCGGATCGGCCGGCGTCGCCCGCCTGACTCCCCACGCCCCGGATGTGCTCGAGCATCCGCGGCGCGGCCTCGGCCGGTACCGCGTTCGCGTGACGCCGACGGCGAGGAGCGCGCGCCCCGTGCTCGCGGTCCCGCGCGCGCGGGCGCGCGAACGGCGGAACGGAATCGTGCTCCGGCCCGCGACGATATTTCCACTTGATGAACCGACGCCGCGTACGAGGCGGCCCGGGGCGAGCTCCGCGCACGACGCGGGGGCACGGGCGCCGACCGGCAGCGTGCGCGTGCGGGCGGGAATCGCCGTGGTGCCGGTGCGCACCCGCGCGGTCACGGCGGCCGCGGCCGTGCGGATCACCGAGAGGCGAGCGGCGAAACGCCGCCGATGAAGCCTCGGTCGCGTTGCGCCGCAAGGCTCCGAGGGCGACGTTGACACGGGGCCGATGCGGGTCCTACAAGATCCTCCCGAGCGTCGGGTTCCTTGACGCGATCACGGAGATCCATCGAGTATCGCATGTCGGTCGTCGTCATCATTCCAGCGCGTTACGCCTCGACGCGGCTGCCCGGGAAGGCCCTCGCCGACATCAACGGCAAGCCGATGATCGTGCACGTCCTGCGGCGCGCCGAGCTCGCGCGCGGCGTGGACCGCGTGCTGGTGGCGACCGACGACGAGCGCATCGCGGTGGCCGTCGAGCGTGAGGGCGGCGAGGCTCTCATGACCAGCCCGAGCCACGTGTCGGGCACCGACCGCATCGCCGAGGTGGCGAGCAGCCTCGCCGCCGACGTCATCGTGAACGTCCAGGGCGACCTGCCGATGCTCGAGCCGGGCTACGTCGAGGCCGCGATCGCGGCGCTCGAGCCGGCGCGCGACGGCAACGGGGAGGCGGCGCCGCCGGTTCCCTCGATGTCGACGCTCGCGACCGCGCTCGCTCCCGGCGAGGCCGAGCGCACGCAGGTGGTGAAGGTCGTGCGCGACCGCTTCGGCGACGCGCTGTACTTCTCGCGCAGCCCGATTCCGTGGGGCGTGGCGCCGGAGGACGCGGTCGCGGGCGATGCGCCGGTGGCGCTGCGCCACGTCGGCCTCTACGCGTACCGGCGGCCGTTCCTGCTCGGGCTCGCGAAGCTCGCGCCGACGCCGCTCGAGCGCGCCGAGCGCCTCGAGCAGCTGCGCGTGCTCGAGCACGGGCAGTCGATCCGCGTGGCGCTCGTCGAGGCGAGTCCGGCGATGGTCGAGGTCGACACGCCCGAGGATCTGGAGCGTGTCCGGGCGCTGTTCCAGACGCGCCCGGTGCGGGAGGGGGTGGGGTCCGCAAACCTGCGGGAGCGTCATGGCTGAGCGCGCGTCGAAGAGCGGCAAGACCAAGTTCATCTTCATCACCGGCGGCGTCGTGTCGTCGCTCGGCAAGGGGCTCGCGTCGGCGTCCATCGGGGCGCTGCTCGAAGCGCGCGGCCTCAAGGTGACGATGATCAAGATGGATCCGTACATCAACGTCGATCCGGGAACGATGAGCCCCTTCCAGCACGGGGAGGTCTTCGTCACCGACGACGGCGCGGAGACCGATCTCGATCTGGGTCACTACGAGCGATACGTGACCACGCTGATGGGGAAGAAGAACAACTTCACCACCGGCAAGATCTACGACGCCGTCATCCGGAAGGAGCGCCGCGGCGAGTATCTCGGCGGCACCGTTCAGGTCATCCCGCACATCACCGACGAGATCAAGCGCAGGATTCTCGAGGGCGCCGAGGGCTACGACATCGCGATCGGCGAGATCGGCGGTACGGTCGGCGACATCGAGAGCCTGCCCTTCCTCGAGGCGATCCGGCAGTTCCGCTGGGACCGCGGCAAGGAGCACGTCCTCTACGTGCACCTGACGCTCGTTCCCTACATCGCGACCGCGGGCGAGGTGAAGACCAAGCCGACGCAGCACAGCGTGAAGGAGCTCACCGGCCTCGGCATCCAGCCCGACATCCTGCTCTGCCGGACGGGTCTGCCGCTCGACCCGAAGATCAAGTCGAAGATCGCCGGCTTCTGCAACGTCGAGGAGAACGCGGTCATCACCGCGCAGGACGTGAGCTCGATCTACGAGGTGCCGCTCGCGCTGCACGAGGAGGGCCTCGACGAGCGCGTCGTCGAGAAGCTCAACATCTGGACGGCGTCCCCGAGCCTCGGGCGCTGGCGCAAGCTCGTCGCGACGGTCAAGGGCGCGCGCGACCGCGTGAAGATCGCGATGGTCGGCAAGTACATCGACCTCTCCGATTCGTACAAGAGCCTCAACGAGGCGCTGGTGCACGGCGGCATCGCCAACGACTGCGGCGTCGACATCGTTCCCGTGGACTCCGAGCGCGTCGAGGCCGAAGGGATCGTCGAGGAGATCCGCTCGGCCGACGCGATCCTCGTCCCCATGGGCTTCGGGCACCGCGGCACGGAGGGCAAGATCGCGACCGTGAAGTACGCCCGCGAGAACGGCGTGCCGTACCTCGGCATCTGCTTCGGCATGCAGATGGCCGTGATCGAGTTCGCGCGCCACGTCTGCGGTCTCGAGGGCGCCAACTCGACCGAGGTGAACCCGGACACGCCGCACCCGGTGATCCACCTCATGTCCGACCAGAAGGGCGTCACGGCGAAGGGCGGCACGATGCGCCTCGGCGCGTTCCCGTGCGCGCTCGACGCCAGCTCGCTCGCCGCCCGCGTCTACGGCAAGCGCAAGATCTCCGAGCGTCACCGCCACCGCTACGAGTTCAACAACGACTATCGCGCGCTGCTCGAGAAGCACGGTCTCGTGCTGTCGGGCCTGTCGCCGGACGGCTCGCTGGTCGAGATGGTCGAGCTGCCGAACCACCCGTGGTTCCTCGCGAGCCAGTTCCACCCGGAGTTCAAGTCGCGCCCGCTCGACTGCCACCCGATGTTCAAGAACTACATCCGGGCGGCCCTCGACCACCGCGAGAAGACCGCCGGGCACCAGCCCATGCTCCTGTCGAGCGTCGCGTCGGCGGGGCCCGGCAGGTGAGCTCGACGCGGCTCGAGATCGGGCCGGTCGTCATCGGCGGCGGTGCGCCGCTCGCCCTCATCGCCGGTCCCTGCGTCATCGAGAGTCGCGAGTCGGCCCTGCGCCACGCCGAGCGGCTCGCCGGGATCGCGCGCGAGCTCGCGATCGGGCTGATCTTCAAGGCCTCGTACGACAAGGCGAACCGGACTGCGGGAGGGTCGTTCCGCGGCGCCGGGCGCGACGAGGGCCTGCGCATCCTCGAGGAGGTCCGCCGCGCGACCGGACTGCCGGTTCTGACCGACGTGCACGAGCGCGGCGACATCGCTTCGGTCGCCGAGGTGGTGGACGTCCTGCAGACCCCCGCGTTCCTGTGCCGCCAGACGGACTTCATCCTCGACGTCGCGCGTGCCGGCCTGCCGGTCAATCTCAAGAAGGGCCAGTTCCTGTCGCCCTGGGAGATGCGGCACGTGGTGGCGAAGGCGCGCGCCGCGGGCAACGACAGGGTCCTCGTGACCGAGCGCGGAGCGAGCTTCGGCTACCAGAACCTGGTGTCCGACATGCGCTCGCTCGTGGTGCTCGGCGAGACCGGCTGTCCCGTGGTGTTCGATGCGACGCACAGCGTGCAGCTTCCCGGCGGCGCAGGCGACGCGTCGGGAGGACAGCGCGAGTTCGTGCCGGCGCTGGCGCGCGCCGCGGTCGCGGTGGGTGTGGACATGGTGTTCCTCGAGGTCCACGAGGACCCGCCGCGTGCCCTCTCCGACGCCGCGACGTCGTACCCGCTCGACCAGCTGCCGGCGCTGCTGCGCACGCTGCAGGCGATCGACCATGCCGTGCGTGGGGCGGGGAGGGGCGCCTGAGCGCGCGCACGGGCCCACCCGCCGGCGGAGCCGGCGACGTCGCGTCGGCGCGGCGCACGCTCGAGATCGAGGCGCGCGCGATCGAGGCGCTCGCCGCGCGCCTCGGCGACGAGTTCTCGCGCGCGGTCGACCTGCTCGCCGCGTGCGAGGGCAAGGTGGTGGTGAGCGGGCTCGGCAAGTCCGGGCTCGTCTGTCGCAAGATCGCCTCGACGCTCGCGTCGACCGGGACGCCCGCGCTCTTCCTGCACGCGGCGGAAGGCCTGCACGGCGACATCGGCATGCTGACGCGCGGCGACGTGCTGCTCGCGGTCTCGAACAGCGGGTCGACCGAGGTCTTGGCACTGCTCGCACCCGCACGCCGCCTCGGCCTGCCCGTGGTCGCGATGACCGGCGACCCCGGCTCGCAGCTCGGTCGCTCCGCCGACGTCGTGCTCGACGTGAGCGTCGCCGAGGAGGCCTGTCCGCTCGGCCTCGCGCCGACCGCCAGCACGACGGCCACCATGGCGCTCGGTGACGCGCTCGCGATCGCGCTGCTCGAGCGGCGCGGCTTCGGCGCCGAGGACTTCGGTACCCTGCACCCCGGCGGCGCACTCGGCCGCCGCCTCCGCCGCGTCGACGAGCTGATGCACGTCGGTGACGAGATGCCCGTCGTGGCGGGGACCGCGAGCATGGGGGACGCGCTGCGCGAGATGTCGCTCAAGCGCCTTGGCCTGACCGGCGTGGTCGCGACCGACGGCACGCTCGCCGGCATCATCACCGACGGCGACCTCCGCCGCGCGGTCCAGACCCACCGCGACGTGCTGTCGTTCTCGGCGGCGGCGCTGATGACGCGGGCGCCGAAGACCGTGCCCGCCGGTGCCCTCGCCGAGAGCGCGCTCTCCCTCATGGAGCAGCACGCGATCACGGCGCTGTTCATCCTCGCCGAGGACGGGCGTCCGGCCGGGGTGCTCCACCTGCACGACCTGCTGCGCGCCGGCGTCGTCTGACGCCGCGCCGATCGTTCGCTGGGCGCGCTCGCAAACCGCGGGGTTTGCCCCGGGTGGACCCGGGAATTTCCCAAGTCTTTGATTTTGCTAGGGAAACGCTCCTTTACTCGGATGCTCTCGCGTGGTATCGAAATTGCGTGTCACGGAGGGAAACTTGGACCGGACGCGGATCCGGGCGGCTCTGATCGTCGCCGTCATGCTGGCTCTCGCCGGGCTGGGCTTCGTGCTCGGCCGGACGATGGTCAACCAGCAGGCGAGCGTGGCGGTTCCGGAGCCCCACGACCTGGACCCCGCGGTGTCGCAGCGCATCCGGGAGTTCCGGCGGGTGAAGGTCAAGGACGGCCGCAAGGAGTGGGAGCTGGTGGCGTCGGAGGCGCAGTTCGTGGCCGACCAAGGCCAGGTCGAGATCAACGCACCGAAGCTCGCCTTCTACGGCGGCGAGGGGCGTGACGTCGCGGTGAAGGGCGCCGCCGGCCGCGTGTTTCTCGAGAGCGGCGAGGTCGACCGCATCGAGCTCTCCGGCGGTATCGACGTGACCGTCGGCGAGTACTTCGTCGAGACGGACAAGGCGATCTACTTCGAGAACATCAACTCGATCGCCGCCCCGGGCGAGGTCAGGCTGAAGAGCGCCGACATCGCGCTGACCGGGCAGTCCATGCTGCTCGACCTGGGCAAGCGGAAGGTCCTGTTCCGCAACGGCATCAGCACCATGTTCAAGGGCGGATCCGAGGCCGGCGCGGGCCCGAGTGCCGCCGCACCGAAGGCGCAAGTGCCTTGAGCACGAGCGGACCGCAGAGCACTCGCGCGGCGCTCCGGGGCCTATGCGCGGGTGGCGCGCTGCTCGCCACGCTTGCCGCGCCGGGGCCCGACGGACGGGCGCAGGACGGTGCGGCGGCGACGAAGCCCGCGGTGGGCGGTGGGGCGGCGGCGAAGCCCGCGGCAAAGGATGCCACGGGCAATCCGCTCGGTCAGCTGTCCCTCAGCTCGAGCAAGGATCCCATCCACGTGACGTCCGACGAGCTCGAGTTCGACTACGAGGCGAACCGCGTCGTCTACCGCGGCACGGTCAACGTCGTGCAGGGAGACATCGCGATCGACTGCAAGGAACTGGTGATCAACCTCGCGCGCGCGGGCGAAAGGGACGATCTACAGCTGCAGGAGGTGGTGGCGATCGGCGACGTGGTGATCACGCAAGGGCAGCGCAAGGCGACCGGGGGCCGCGCGGTCTTCGACCAGGTGAAGCGCCACGTCACGCTGCTCGAGAACCCGATGCTGCGCGACGGTCCCAACGAGGTCGCCGGCGAGCGCATCGTGGTCTACCTCGACGAGAACCGGAGTGTGGTGGAATCGAGCCCGAAGAAGCGCGTGTCGGCGATCCTGTACCCGGGTAGCGACGGCGCGAAGGCCGACGGCTCGGCGCCGCCGCCGAAGGCGGGTGCGAACCCGTGATCGCGGATCCCGGCGCGTCGCCGGACGCGGCGCCGTCGCGCGCGCGGAGCGGTCCCGTCCTGCGCGCCAGCGACCTCGAGAAGTCGTACGGCAAGCGACAGGTGCTGAAGTCGGTGTCGGTCGAAGTCCATCCGGGCGAGGTCGTGGGCCTGCTCGGTCCCAACGGCGCCGGCAAGACGACGACCTTCTACTGCGTCGTCGGGCTCACCCGCCCGGACGCCGGCGCGGTCACCCTCGGCGACGTCGACATGACCCGCGAGCCGATGTTCCGGCGCGCCCGCCAGGGCATCAGCTACCTGCCGCAGGAGCCCTCGGTGTTCCGCGGCCTCAACGTGGCCGACAACATCAAGGCGATCCTCGAGACGCTGCCGATCACCACCGAGGCACGCCGGGCGCGCCTCGAGGAGCTCCTCGAGGAGCTGTCGATCGCCCACCTCGCGACCTCCAACGCGAGTGCGCTGTCGGGCGGCGAGCGGCGCCGCCTGGAGATCACGCGCGCACTGGTCACGCAGCCGTCGTTCATCCTGCTCGACGAGCCCTTTGCGGGCATTGATCCGATCGCGGTGATCGATATTCAGAACATCATCGTGCAGCTCAAGGAGCGAGGCATCGGCGTGCTGCTGACCGATCACAACGTGCGCGAGACGCTCGGCATCTGCGATCGCGCTTACATTCTCAACGGCGGCACGATTCTCGAGGAAGGTGATCCCGAGACCATTGCGGCAAGCCCGCGGGCGCGCGAGATCTACCTGGGCGAGCGCTTCCGGCTCTAACCGCGACGAGCAGCAGGAACATGGCATACGAGCAGAAGATCGGACTGTCCCACAGGCTCACGCAGAGCCTCGTCATCACGCCGCAGCTCAAGCACGCGATCAAGATCCTGCAGCTGTCCCGCGCCGACCTCGAGACCCTCGTCCAGGAGGAGGTCGAGCAGAACCCGACGCTCGAGGAGCTGTCCGACGGGCAGGAGGACCGCGAGGTCGAGGCGGAGGAAGCGACGCCCGACGATCGCATGCCCGAGCTGGTCGACGCCATGAGCGGCGAGGAGTCGATCCCCGCCCGCGACGAGACCCCGACCGAGCTCGCGCCCGAGCAGTCCAACCTCGGCGACATCAACTGGGACGAGTACCTCTCCGACTACGCGAACAACTTCACGCAAGGCTCGCTGTCGGGCGGCAGCGGCGGCGAGTACGACGAGGAGAAGCGGCCCAGCATCGAGAACACGCTGACGCGCGCCTCGTCGCTCGCCGATCACCTGACCTGGCAGCTCCGCATGGGAGACTTCTCGCAGCAGGAGCAGTCGCTCGGCGACGTGCTGATCGGCAACCTCGACGAGAACGGGTACCTGGAGGTCTCGCTCGAGGACGCCGCGTTCGAGTCGGGCGTCGACATGGACTTCGCGAACGCGACGCTGCGCAGGTTCCAGGAGTTCGACCCGCCGGGCGTGTTCGCGCGCGACCTGCGCGAGTGCCTGCTGATCCAGCTGCGGCAGCAGAACGAGCAGGACTCGCTCGCCGCACAGATCGTCGCCGGGCACCTTTCGCTGGTCGAGGCCAAGCGCTTCGACAAGCTCGCCAAGGAGCTCAAGGTCCACCTCGAGCAGGTGGCCGAGGCCGTCAAGCTCATCTCGTCGCTCGAGCCGAAGCCCGGCCGCAACTACGCGACGACCGAGACCCGCTACGTCACCCCCGACGTCTTCGTGCACGAGATGGACGGCGAGTACGTGGTGTCTCTGAACGACGACGGCCTGCCGCGCCTGCGCGTCTCGAACAGCTACCGGCGGCTCCTTTCCGACGCCGAAGGCGCGGCCGATGCGAAGAGCTACATCCGCGAGAAGCTGTCCGCCGCGCAGTGGCTGATCCGCTCGATCCACCAGCGTCAGAGCACGCTCTACAAGGTGACCAACTCGATCGTGCGCTTCCAGGGCGACTTCTTCGACCACGGCGTGAAGGCGCTGCGCCCGCTGGTGCTCAGGGACGTCGCGAACGACATTGGCATGCACGAATCGACGGTGAGCCGCGCCACCGCCAACAAGTACGTGCACACGCCGCAGGGCACCCTGGAGCTCAAGTACTTCTTCACCTCGAGCATCCGTTCGAGCGACGGCGAGGGCGTCTCCGCCGAGTCGGTGAAGGAGAAGATCAAGGGGATCATCGAGTCGGAAGACCCCCGACGTCCGTTCAGCGACCAGCACATCGCTCAGGCGCTCGCCTCCGAGCACATCGAGATTGCGCGTCGTACCGTGGCCAAGTACCGCGAGATCATGGGGATCTTGCCGTCCTCGAGACGGAGGCAGATGGCGTGAAGAAGCAAGACGTACCGATCACCGTCACGTTCCGTCACATGGCCGCGACCGACGCCCTGCAGTCGTACGCCGAGAAGAAGCTGCAAGCCGTCGCGCGGCTGCTCCCCGGAGCGGTCGACGCGCACGTCATCCTGACGGCGAACGGCGCCAAGCACCGGCAGTCGGCGGAGATCATCCTGCACGGCTCGCACCAGGTGCTGAAGGCGCTCGAAGAGAACGGTGACCTCTACGCCGCGATCGACCTGGCGGTGGCGAAGATCGACAGCCAGGTTCGCAAGGCGAAGGGTCGAGTGATCGAGGAGCCGCGCCGCGGAGCGACAGGGTCGCGGCGAACGACGCCGCCCACGGCATCGGCATGACGATCACCGACATCCTGACTGCGGACCGCGTCCTTCCGGATCTGGCGGCGACGACCAAGGACGACGTCCTCGCGGAGCTCGCGAGCCTGCTCGTCGGGCAGATTCCGCAGTCGACTCCCGACCGTCTGGTCGCGGTGCTGCGCGAGCGCGAGCGCCTGAACAGCACCGCGATCGGCGACGGCATCGCGATCCCGCACGGGCGCCTCCCGGGCACCAAGAGCGTGGTGGCGGGGTTCGCCCGCAGCCGCGGTGGCGTCGACTTCGACTCCGTCGATCGCCAGCCGACGCACCTGTTTTTCGTGCTCATCGCCCCGGACGATGCGGCCGCGATGCACCTGAAGGCGCTGGCGCGCATCTCGCGACTGCTCAAGGACAAGGCCTTCCGGGAGCATCTGCTGGCGCTGCGGACGCCCCAGGAGCTCTATGATGCGATCGTCGCCGAAGACGCGAAGTTCTGACGTCCGGTCGCACTCGCCTCGGCCGGTGGCGGGCGACGGACCCGACCGCCCGTCGCGCGGCGCCGCGCGGAGCCCGCAGTGAGCGAGCCGAGCTGACCTCGTGGGCATCCAGGTTCGCGAGCTGGCTGCTCTTCGGGGCTCCCTGAAGCTGAAGCTGGTCGCCGGCGCCGGTGGCCTGGCGCGGGTGATCGAGGCGCCGCGGGTGCAGAAGCCGGCGCTCGCGCTCGCGGGCTACCTCGACCAGCTCCACCCCGGTCGGGTGCAGGTGCTGGGCAACGCCGAGGTCGGCTACGTGGACGGCCTCTCGCCCGAGGACGCCCAGCCCGCCGTGGTGGCGGTCTGCAAGGCAGCGGTCGCCTGCTTCGTCGTGACCAACGGCAACACGCCGCCGGACGTCCTGCGCCGCGCGTGCGCGCGCTTCCGTGTGCCGCTGTTCACCACCGAGCAGCGCACGGCCACCGCGATCCGCGGCATCGCGCGCTGGCTCGAGGAGCGCTTCGCACCCGAGACCCTGGTGCACGGCGTGCTCGTCGACGTGCTCGGCATGGGCGTGCTGTTGCTCGGCAAGAGCGGCGTCGGCAAGAGCGAGGCGGCGCTCGCGCTGCTCAACCGAGGCCACCGGCTGGTCGCCGACGATGTCGTCCGCATCCGCGAGGCACCGCCGGGCACGGTGAAGGGAAGGTGCGCCGAGGGGCTGCGCGACCACCTCGAGATCCGCGGCCTCGGGGTGCTCAACGTCGCCGACCTCTTCGGCACGCTGGCGACGCTCGACGAGGCGCCGGTCGACCTGGTGATCGAGCTCGTCGAGCAGCACGAGGACGTCGAGCTCGAGCGTCTCGGGCTCGAGGACAAGACCGCGACGCTGCTCGGCGTCGAGATCCCCTACCTGCAGGTGCAGCTGCGGGGCGGACGCGACGTGGCGACGATCATCGAGGTCGCGACGCGCAACCAGATCCTCAAGCGGCGCGGCATCCGCGGCGCACGCCGCTTCGTCGCGAACCTCGACCGGGGCCTGCGTCGCGCGGGCCAGCGAGGGGCACCGTGAGCGATCGCGGCTCGCGCGCGCTCGACGTGGCCGTCATCACCGGACTCTCGGGGTCGGGCAAGACCACCGCGCTGCACGTCCTCGAGGACCTGGGCTACTACTGTATCGACAACCTGCCGGCGGCGCTCATCCCGCGCTTCGTCGAGCTCTGCGAGGGCAGCGACGAGATCTCGCGCGTGGCGTTCGGCGTCGACTCGCGCTCGCGCGAGTTCCTCGACCAGGTGCCGCGCGCGCTCGACGAGGTGCGCTCGCGCGGTCACGCGGTCGACATGGTGTATCTCGAGGCGAACGACGGCACGCTGGTACGCCGCTTCAGCGAGACGCGGCGCCCGCACCCGATGGCCGAGGGCAGCGACGTCGCCGGCGCGATCGTCCGCGAGCGCCGTCTCCTCGAGACGCTGCGCGAGCACGCCACGCGCATCGTCGACACGAGCGCCTTCACCTCGCAGCAGCTGCGCGGCGAGCTGCGCGCGATCTTCGCGCGCGACGCGAGCTCGGGTCCCGGAGCGCTGCAGGTCGCGGTGGTGTCGTTCGGCTTCAAGTACGGCTTACCGGCCGACGCCGACCTCGTGTTCGACGTCCGCTTCCTGCCGAACCCGTTCTACGTCGAGGACCTCCGTCCTCTCACAGGGCGAGACGATCGCGTCGCCGAATACGTGCTGCGCCATCCGGCGACGCAGGAGTTCCTCGACCTCATCGGGCGTTTCCTGGCCTTCGCGCTGCCGTGGTACGAGCGGGAGGGGAAGAGCTATTTGACGCTCGCCCTCGGCTGCACCGGCGGCCGCCACCGCTCGGTGGTACTGGTGGAGCGCATCGGCAGAATGCTACAGGAGCGGGGTGTCGGGCATTCGATCCGTCATCGCGACGTCGATCGCTAGAAGGGGTGGCCGCTCTCGAGCCGGCGTCTGACCGCGCCGTTCGCGTGCGGGGAGTGAGGGAAGCCATGGGTGCAGCCAGCAGAGGCGCCCCCGTCGGGGTGGTGGTGGTCGGGCACGGTCGGATCGCCGCGGAGATGGTCGACACGCTGCAGAGCGTGGTGGGCGACGTGGACGCCGTCGAAGGGGTCGCCTGCACGCCTGCCGAGGGTGCCGAGGTGATCCGCGGGCGCGTCAGCGACGCGGTCGAGCGGGTCGAGCGGGGAGCCGGAGTGATCGTCCTGACCGACATGCTCGGCGACACCGCCTCCAACGTCAGCCTGCACCTGGCGAGCGGCCGCCCGCGCCTGGAGGTCGTCGCGGGCGTGAACATGCCGATGCTCGTCAAGCTCACGACGTCGCGCTACGGCACCTCGGCGCACGAGCTGGCCGACTTCATCCGTCGCTACGGCCAGGACCACATCTTCTGGGCGACCGGCAGCACGCCCTGACCCGGCAGGAGCGCGAAGGGACCTCGTGCGGCGCAGCTTCCAGATCGTCAACAAGCTCGGCCTCCACGCGCGCGCCGCGGCGCAGCTGGTGAGGCTCACCGAGCAGTTCTTGTCCGACGTCCGGATCGGCAAGGACGACCAGGTGGTGAACGGCAAGAGCATCATGGGGCTCATGATGCTGGCGGCGAGCCGCGGGGCGTCGATCGACGTCGAGGCGACCGGCGACGACGCCGAGGCGACGCTCGAGGCGATCGGCGAGCTGATCGCGAACCGTTTCAACGAGGCCGAGTAGGCGCGCGTCCGTCGGGAGCTGCCCTTCGCCGCGGCCCCCGGGCGGCCCGATGCGGCTCGTCAAGTGCGGTAGACGTGCCTCCGGAAGCGAACGAGCTCCCGAGAACGGGGGCTTGCCTTGGATTCTGCGAGTGACTACGCGGGTCCGAGCCGTCGATGCGCGGCGGCCATCCGGGAAACGTCCGATCCGACCGCAGGTGCCCGCCCGGGAGACCATCCGCAGCGCCGGCACCTCCGAGGGGGCGCGGATGCCAACGCATCCGGGATCCTGGGCAGGTTACCGCACGCCTCGTGCCGGAATCGTCCGCGCCGCGGCGGCAGCGATCGCCGGCGGCGCCGGCCAGTCATTCGGATGCCGCGTCGCCAACACCAGCTCCAGCAGGGAGCTGTTCGACGTGGCCATCACGATCCGCAGGTCGGACGGCTCGACCGCGGCGATGACTACCTGTCCGTCGCTGGCGCCCTTGACCGTGTGCGGCATCGCGTCCGCCATCACCCCCGGCCCTGGCCGGGTCTGGTGCGAGGTCACGGCGATCGGCAGCGAGCGGTCGATGCGGGTGACGCTGTCGAACGACGTGACCGGCGCCAGCGCCGACGGATCCTGAGCGAGGCGACGTCGCACGCTCGGCTGGTCGACGGCGGGCGATACCCGGGCGGCCTGCTCGGCTCCCCGATCCCGATCCCGGCCCCAGGGCCTTCCGGCTACTGGAAGCTCGCGAACACCGAGTCCGCGACGAGCAGCCCCTGCGTCGTGAGGCGCAGGTGCGGCTCGCGCCACTCGACGAGGCCGTCGGCGAGCAGCTGCCCGACGTGCGGGAACGCGTCGCGGAGCGGCGTCCCGAAGCGCGCGGCGAAGCGGTCGAGGTCGACGCCGCGACGCTCGCGCAGGCCGAGCCAGCAGGCTTCTCCCATGGCCTGCGTGCGCGTCAGCTCCTCGCGTGACGCGACCGCGCAGCCGGTCGCGCGGATCGCCTCCATGTAGCGGTTCGGGTCGCGCAGCGTGTCCCATCGGGTGCCGTACGAGGTCGCGTCGTCGCTCGCGTCGCGCGGCACGAACGAGTGTGCGCCCGCGCCGAGTCCGAGGTACGGCGTGCCGCGCCAGTAGGCCTGGTTGTGGCGCGCCTCGCGCCCGTGCTGCGCGTAGTTGGAGATCTCGTACTGCGCGTAGCCGTGGTCGGCGAGGCGGTCGCGCACCAGGTGGAACATCGCCACCTCGAGCTCCTCGGGCGCGGGGTCGACGCGACCCTCCTGCAGCTCGCGGTACAGCGCCGTCCCCTTCTCGTAGGTGAGGTTGTAGGCCGAGACGTGCTCGGGCGCGATCTCGATCGCGCGCTCGAGGTCGGCGGCGCAGTCGTCGAGGCTCTCTCCCGGGACGGCGTAGATGAGGTCGAGCGAGAGGTTACGCACGCCGGCCGCGCGCGCGGCGCCGAGGGCGCGCACGGAGTCCTCGACCGAGTGGCGGCGCCCGAGGGCGAGCAGCAGCTCCGGCCGGAACGACTGGATGCCGAACGACAGCCGGTTGACGCCCGCGGCGACGAATCCGGCGAGCCGCTCCTCGTCCACCGTGCCCGGGTTCGCCTCGAGCGTGATCTCGACGTCGTCCGCGAGCGTCAGCTCGCGGGCCGCGCGCTCGAGGAGCCGTGCGATGGTGCGCGGCGCGAACAGCGACGGCGTGCCGCCGCCGAAGAAGATGCTGGTCGCCGTGCCGCGCGGGAAGACGCCTTCTCGCGTCGCGTGCGCGAGCTCGGCGAGCAGCGCGTCCGCGTAGGCGTCCTCGGGCCACACGCGTGCCGCGTACGAGTTGAAGTCGCAGTACGGGCACTTCGCGAGGCAGTACGGAATGTGCACGTACAGCGCGACCGCTTGGCTGGTCACCCGGCGGACGCTACCGTCGTGCCGGTGGAGCCGCAACCGAGCGCGGCCGCGGGCGCGGCGGCAGAGGCAGCAGTAGGGGCAGGGGCAGAGGCATCCGCAGGGGAGGCCGTGATCGCGGCACGGGGCGTGACCAAGCGCTTCGGCGAACGCGAGGTGGTCTGCGGGATCGACTTCGCCGTCGCGCGCCGCGAGTGCGTCGGCTTCCTCGGTCCGAACGGCGCCGGCAAGACGACCACCATCCGCATGCTCACCTGCCAGTCGCCGCTCGGCGGCGGCGAGATCCGCGTCTTCGGGCTGCCGGTCGGGCCCCGCAACGAGCGCGCGATCAAGCGGCGTATCGGCGTGGTTCCCCAGGACGAGAACCTCGACCCGGACCTGAGCGTGCTCGTCAACCTGCTGGTCTACGCGAGCTACTTCGGCGTGCCGCGCGCCGAGGCGGCGCGTCGCGCGGACGAGCTGCTGCGGCTGTTCGCGCTGTCGGACCGGCAGGACGCGCGCATCGACACGCTGTCGGGCGGCATGAAGCGCCGCCTCTCCATCGCGCGTGCGCTGATCAACCACCCGGATCTGGTCGTGCTCGACGAGCCGACGACGGGGCTCGATCCGCAGGCGCGGCACCTGGTGTGGGAGAAGCTCCGCGAGCTCGGGCGCCGCGGCACGACGATGCTGCTCACCACGCACTACATGGAGGAGGCGGCGCAGCTCTGCGACCGCGTCCTGATCGTCGACGCGGGGCGCGTGATCGCGGAGGGCACGCCGCGCGAGCTGGTGCGGCTGCACGCGGGGCGCGAGGTCTTCGAGGTGTTCCCGCCGTTCGACGAAGCGCTGCGCGAGCGCTGTGCGCCGCACGCGAGCCGCGTCGAGCAGACGCCCGACGCGCTGCGCTTCTACCTCGACGGCGACCTCGCCGCAGAGCCGCTCTTCGCGGCGCTCGCGGGCCGCGAGTTCCTGCACCGCGCGGCCAACCTCGAGGACGTGTTCCTGCGCCTGACCCGGAGGGACCTGCGTGATTGACGCCTCGAGCGGCGGCGACTCCGCGCTGCTGCGCGACCCGTTCGGCCTCGGCGGTGCGACCGACGAGCGCATGCACCCGGCTTCGGTCCTGCGCGTCGTGCGGCGCAACTTCCTGTCGTGGAGGCGCTTCTATCGCGCGAGCCTGGTGAGCGCTCTCGGCGACCCGCTGCTGTTCCTGTTCGGCATCGGCTGGGGCCTCGGGCGCTTCGTCGGCGAGATCGACGGCGTGCCGTACGCGCAGTTCGTCGCGTCGGGCATCGTCGCGTCGTCGGTGATGAACGTCGCGACCTTCGAGACCACGTTCTCGACCTTCGCGCGCATGCGCGAGCAGCGCACCTACGAGGCGATCCGCGCGACCCCGGTGTCGCTCACCGAGATCATGGCCGGCGACGTGCTCTGGGCGTGCTGCAAGTGCCTGCTCACCGCGACCGTGATGACGCTCGTGCTGTGGGTCGCGGGCCTGCTGCGAAGCCCGTGGGCAGCACTCCTGCCGCTGGCGGGCTTCCTCGTCGGCGTGCCGTTCGGTGCGATCGGCATGTGCGTCACGTCGCGCGCGCAGTCGTGGGACTACTTCACGTACTACTTCACCTTCGGCGTCTCGCTGATGTTCTACTTCTCCGGCATCTTCTTCCCGCTCGCGAGCATGCCCGGTGCGCTGCAGGCGATCGCCTGGTGCCTGCCGCTCGCGCACGGCGTGGCGATCACCCGCGCGCTCGCGCTCGGCACGCTCGGGCCGATGCTGCTCGTCCACGCGGCGGTCCTGGCGCTCTACTGCGGCATCACGTTCCGCCTCGCCGCACGCTGGATGCACCGCCGCCTCGTCACCTGAACCCTACACGCGCACCCGCCTCGCCGCCCGCCGGTCGGTCCCGCCCGGCACCGGCCCCTCTGCGAAGGCGCAGCCGAGCGGCCGACCGAAGGGGGCGCGGGGAGTGGGGCCCCGCGCGGCTGTGCCGCGTGGGGCGAGGGGGCGCGTGCCCCCTCGTTAGAACGAATACCGCCGCAGCAGCGCGACCACGACGCCGCGCACCTCGACGTCCTGCTCGCCGCAGATCATCGGCGCGATGGTCTCGTTCGCCGGCTGCAGGCGGATGCGACCGCCGCGCTCGCGGTAGAAGCGCTTGATCGTCGCGCCGCCGTTGATCACCGCGACCACGGTCTCGCCGCTGTCGGCGACCGAGCGGCTCTCGACCACGACCATGTCGCCGTCCAGGATGCCGTCGTCGCGCATCGAGTCGCCGCTGACCTTGAGCACGAAGCTGTCGGGCTTGCGGACCAGCTCCTCGGGGACCGAGACCTTCTCGTCGAGCACGGCCTCGATCGGGCGTCCGGCGGCGGCGATGCCGAGCAGCGGCAGTTCGATCGCCTCGGCGCGCTGGCGCTGCGGCACGACCTCGAGCGCGCGGCTCATCCCCGAGCGACGACGGATGAAGCCCTTGTCCTCGAGGTTCGTGAGGTGCTTGTGCACCGTGGCGAGCGACGTCAGGCCGAAGTGCCGCCCGGTCTCGTCGAGCGTGGGCGCGAAACCGTAGCGCCGGATGTAGCCCTCGAGGTAGTCGAGCAGCTCCTTCTGGCGCTTGGTGAGCGTGACGATCTCGGATCCGCGCTCCACGGCGACGCGAAGAATAGGCGAAACCCGGCGGGACTGCAAGGCGCCTGGCCGCGTCCGCGCGAAAAAAAATTCACCCGTCCTTCGGTGCGGCCGGGGCCGCACCGCTCCGGCCGCCGCTCCCGTTGCCGCGCTGCCAGCGGTTCACGGCGCGGTTGTGCGCCGCGAGCGTGTCGTTGAACTCGTGCGTGCGGTCGTTGCGTGCGACGAAGTAGAGCGCCGTCACGCCTTCCGCCGGCCGGACCGCGGCCTCGATCGACGCGCGCCCGGGGTTCGCGATCGGGCCCGGGGGCAGCCCGGGGATCGCGTAGGTGTTGTAGGGCGTCGCCCGGACGAGGTCGGCCGAGCGGATGCGGCCGTCGGTGTTCGGCACGCCGTAGAGCACCGTCGGGTCCGACTGCAGCGGCATGCCGCGCTTCAGGCGGTTGTGGAAGACGGCGGAGATCGTCGGGCGTTCGGCCGCGACCGCGGCTTCCTTCTCGACGATCGACGCGAGCGTGACCGCCTGGTCGACGGTGAGCGCGCGCGCCGCCGCCGCCTGCGCGAGATCGGCGGTGAACACCTCGCGGAAGCGCGCCGCCATGCGCGTCACGATCTCCTCGGGCGCCGCGCCGCCCTCGAAGGCGTAGGTGTCCGGAAAGAGGTAGCCCTCGAGACGGGGGGCGGGCAGCCCGAGCGTCGCGATGAACTCCGGCTTCGTGGCGAGCGCGCGGAAGCGGTCTGCGGGGCCGAAGCCCGCACGCTCGAGCAGCTGCGCGATCTCGTCGAGGTTCAGGCCTTCGGGGATCGTCACCATGCGGAGCCGCTGCTTCCCGCTGACGAGTGCTGCGAGGACCTCGGGGCCGGTCGCGTTGCCGGACAGCTCGTACTCCCCGCTGCGCACGTGGCGGTCTTCGCCGCGCCAGCGCGCGAGCAGCACGAAGAGCCTCGCGTCGGCGATCGCGCCCGCGTCCGCGAGGCGGCGCGCGAGCGCCAGGAACGGTTCGCCGCGTCGCACCTCGACGACCAGCGGCGGCGCGAACGCGGGGCTACGCCACGCGATCGCCGCGTAGAGCGCGACGGCCGCGGCGAGCGTCGAGAGGAGGCCGCTGCCGGCGGCGAACAGAAGGAGCCTGCGTCGCATCGTTCTCGCGCGAGTCTAGCCACACCCGCCGGACGCGGCCAGCACGGGCGCTTCGCCATCTGTGATTGACGTCGGCACGGCCCGCAGCGGGGCTTCGCGGAGCCTCCCGCGGGGGTTGACAGCTGCGGGTGCCACTGACTACCAAAGGGGGTACTTCTGAGGGGAGGACAACCCGCTGCAGCTGCGCGCACCTCTGCCCGCGGCACGACGGCTCCATCGTCGGTCGCTGGCCGCGCTCTTGCTCGGACTGCTGTTTCTTTGCGGTCCCGGGCAGGCGCACTCGATAGACGAAACTCCTGCGAATTTTCGTACACTCCACCCGGAGAGTTCGAAGAACGCGCAGCTTTTCGGCGGTGGCAGTGGAACGCGGACGTTCCGGCGTTCTGCTAACGGCGAGCTCAGTGCAGAGCCCGTAAAACGGCCCGACATGACGCTGCGCGACCCGGCCAGCGAGCGCATGCAGCACATCGCGCTGGTGAAGCCCCTGAGCGACGTTTCTCAGGTCGAGACCTTCCCCATCGCCAGCGACGGACTGCGCATCTATCGCGGCCCGGAGTTCATCGAGCGCCACGTCACCGTGCGGCCGGGCGACACCTTCGCGGGCCTGCTGCAGCTCTACGACGTGGACCGGAGCGAGGCGCTGGTGTGGCACGCCGGCACCCGCTCGACGTTCGATCTCGGGAAGCTTCGCCCCGGCCGGTCCTTGACGGTGTTCTTCGAGCGCGAGAGCGGCCGCGTCGCGGCGCTCGAGTACCGCATCGATCCGATGAGCGTCGTGGTCGCGGAGCGCGGAGTCAATCGAGAGATTCGCTCGCGCGTCGCGCGCATCCCTTCGGCGACCGAGTTCCGCGTCATCGCGGGGACGCTCGAGACCAACATGGCGGCCGACTGCGCCGGGGCCGGCATCCCGGCGCGCATCACCGCCGAGCTCGCCGACATCTACGGCTGGGTCGTCGACTTCGCCACCATGAAGCGTGGCGACAGCTTCCGCGTGGTCTACGAGGTCGCGATCGGCGAGGACGGCAACGTCGTGCAGACGGGACGAATCCTCGCGGCGGCGATCGAGACCGGCGGCGAGCGCCACACCGCGGTGCTGCAGACGACTCCCGACGGCGCGCAGGGCTACTACGATCTCGACGGGCGGCCACTGGATCGCGGCATCCTGCGTTCCCCCCTCGAGTACACGCGCGTCACGTCGGACTTCTCGAAGTCCCGCCTGCACCCGATCCTCGCGCGCCACCGCGCGCACCAGGGCGTCGATCTCGCAGCACCGCACGGAACGCCTGTGCGCGCGATTGCTGACGGCGTGGTGGCGTTCGCGGGTTGGTACGGTCAGATGGGCCGCGCCGTGCGCATCCAGCACGGGCACTCGAGCTACGAGTCCGTGTACGGACACTTCTCGCGCATCGCGACCTCGGTCGAGGCCGGGCGCCGCGTCCGCAAGGGCGAGATCATCGGCTACGTCGGCCGCACGGGCCTCGCGACCGGTCCGCATCTGCACCTCGAGCTGATCATCGGCGGTGAACACGTCGACCCGATGGACCTGCTGACGCCGGGGCGGCGCCCGAAGAAGGGCGGCATCGCCCCCGAGACGGTCCGGATCGACACGCCGCAGCTGCTGCTGGTGAGCGCGCTGCAGTCGGTCGACGGCGACGGCCCCGTGCGGCTCTCGCGCCTCAGCGTCCCGGCCGGCTTCGGCGCGAATCCGCGCCGGCAGTTCCAGTAGCCGACGCGCAACCGCGGCTTGGCGCGACCATCCGGTCGCTCCCCGCACGCCGCCAGCGGCGATGGCGCCCCGCCGTTTCGTTCCGCGTGGCGGGCGAAGCCGCCGCCGCCGTCAGCCGAGCTCGTGCAACGCGAGCCCGGTGAGCACCTTCGGGTGAAAGTACGTGGACTTCTGCGGCATGGTCAGCGCGGCGCGCGAGATCACCAGCACGTCGGACACGCGCGGCGGCGGCAGCAGGACGGCGAGGTCCGCGTCGCCATCGGTGACCGCGTCGAGGGCCTCACGGTCGTCGTGCGTGTACGTGAATCGGTCGGCCGGGATGCCGGGCAGCACCGCCTCGTGCAGAAACGAGACCTCGAGCGCGCGCAGCTCCGGGGCGAGATTGCCCAGCGGGGTGTCGCCGGTCGCCTCGACGAGCCACGCCTGGTCGTGACCGCGCCGCACGAAGCCGACGCGCAGCTCGCCGCTCCCGGACGGGTGCGCGAGCTTCTCGAGGAGCGCCGTGCCGTTCGGCAGCTCGGTCACGCGGCAGGTCGCACGCAGGCGCGCGAGCAGCTCCTCGTGCGCGGGGGCGCCCTTCAGCAGGCGGTGCGTCGGCAGGACGACGAGGCCCGGATCGCGCGTGGAGCACAGGTAGCAGAGCACGAAGTCGTAGGCGTGCGGCTTGCCCTTGTCGGTCTCGACGGCGCGACGCTCGTCGCGGTAGGCGAGCGAGATCTCGTAGCGATGGTGGCCGTCGGCGATGAAGACCTGCTCGCTCGCGACGCGAGCCACGAGGCGCTCGACCACCGCCGCGTCGGTGATGCGCCACATGCGGTGCGTGATGCCGGCGCGGTCGGTGAACTCGGCGAACGGATCGCGCCCCTCGACCAGCGTGGCGAGCTCGAGCGGGGCGTCCACGAGGCCGAAGATCGGGCTCAGGTTCGTGCGGCAGGCGCGAATCAGGTTCAGACGGTCCGCCTTCGGGCCGGCGAGCGTGCGCTCGTGCGGCAGGACGATGTTCGCCGAGAACGGCTGCAGCTCGAGCGCCGACAGCAGGCCCCAGCGCTCGTTGCTGCGGCCCTGCACGTCGAAGCGCTGCGCGTAGACGAAGAACGCGGGCTCGCCGTCGGTCGTGAGCCAGCCGCGCTTCTTGAAGTCCGCGAGGAGGGCCGCCGCGACGCGGTACGGTTCGTCGCCCTTCGGCAGGATCAGGTGCACGGCGTTGGCGGGGCTCTGCGCGCCGAGGCGTTCGCGCTCGCGCGCGTCGATGACGTCGTAGGGCGGCGCCACGAGCTCGCGCAGCGGGCCGGCGGCATCGGTGTAGCGCAAGGCGCGGAAGGGGCGGATCAGAGCCACGTCGTTCTCCAGATGTTTGGGGCTGCCGAGCGCCGCAGGGTGCGCGGCTCAGGGTTCGGACCGGTGTAACAACGCCGCGCGCGATGCGAAACGCGCAGGGCGTCCGCGGATCAACCTCTCGTTCGCCCGACCGCGTGCCGGCCGATGTCCTTCCGGTACTGCATGCCGGGGAAGCGGATCCGCCCGACCGCCTGATAGGCGCGTTCGCGCGCGCCGGCGAGCGTCGCGCCGAGCGCCGTGACGCCCAGGACGCGCCCGCCGTCGGTCACGATCGCGTCGCCCGCGCGTTTCGTGCCGGCCTGAAAGACGATGCAGTCGTCGATCCGGTCGGCGTCCGCGAGGCCCTCGATCGTCCCACCCTTCTCGACGGTGCCGGGGTAACCGGGTGCCGCGATCACGACGCACGCCGCGGCACGCGGATCCCACTCGAGCGTGACGCGGTCGAGCGTTCCGTCGATCACGGCTTCGCACACGTCGACGAGGTCGCTCTGCAGGCGCACCATCAGCGGCTGGCACTCGGGGTCGCCGAAGCGGCAGTTGAACTCGAGCACGCTCGGCACGCCGCCGTCGATCATCAGGCCCGCGTAGAGGATGCCCTTGTAGACGATGCCGCGCCCGCGCAGCACGGCGACGACCTTCTGCAGGTCCGCGACCACGCGGCGCTCGACGTCGGCGGTCACGACCGGCGCGGGCGAGATGGCACCCATGCCGCCGGTGTTGGGCCCCTTGTCGTCGTCGAAGATGCGCTTGTGGTCCTGCGACGACGCGAGCGGCACGACGGTGATGCCGTCGGTGAGCGCGAGGAACGACGCTTCCTCGCCGCGCAGCACGTCCTCGATGACG
Source organism: Deltaproteobacteria bacterium (assembly GCA_016874715.1). Lineage (GTDB taxonomy): Bacteria > Desulfobacterota > Binatia > UBA12015 > UBA12015 > VGTK01. Next base: position 32,256 of record VGTK01000027.1, read on the forward strand.
ACCAGGCTGCCCGCCGAGCCGAACACGCGCGCGTCCATCATCTCGTCGATCGCCGCGTGCGCCTCGTCGAGCGTCGCGCAGACGTAGACGCCCTTGCCGGCGGCGAGGCCGTCGGCCTTCACGACGATCGGCGCGCCGTTCGCATCGAGGTACGCGTGCGCCGCGGCGGCGTCGGTGAACTGCGCGTAGCGCGCGGTCGTGACGCCGGCCTCGGCGAGCAGCTCCTTGGTGAACGCCTTGCTGCCCTCGAGCTGCGCGCCTTCCTTCGTCGGGCCGAACGCGCGGATGCCGCGTGCCGCGAGCTCGTCCACGAGGCCGAGCGTCAAGGGCAGCTCCGGGCCGACGACCACCAGCCCGACCTTCTTCTGCTCCGCGAACGCGACCAGGCCTGCGACGTCGTCGGCCGTGATCGGCACGATCTCCGCGAGAGCGGCGATGCCGCCGTTGCCCGGCGCGCAGTAGAGGCGGTTCACGCGCGGCGACTGGCGGAGCTTCCACGCGAGCGCGTGCTCGCGTCCGCCGCCGCCGACCAGCAGGACGTCCATGTCGCGGGCCATCGCGGATCCCCTCAGTGCCGGAAGTGGCGCACGCCGGTCAGCACCATCGTCGCGCCGCGCTCGTCCGCGACCTTGACGGCGTCCTCGTCCCGCACGCTGCCGCCCGGCTGCACGATGGCCGTCGCCCCTGCGTTCAGGGCGTGCTCGACGCCGTCGGGGAAGGGGAAGAACGCGTCGCTCGCGAGCGCCGAGCCGGCGAGCGGGATGCCCTGCGCCGCGGCCTTGGCGATCGCGAGCTTCACCGCGTCGACGCGCGAGGTCTGGCCGCCGCCGACGCCGAGCGTCCGGTCGGGGCCGGCGAACACGATCGCGTTCGACTTGACGTGCTTGACGACGCGCCAGCCGAAGTCGAGCGCCGACAGCTCGTCGGCCGTGGGCGCGCGCTTCGTCGCCGGCTTCGCCGCGCGGACGTCCTCCAGCGCGGCGTCGGCGTCCTGCACGAGCACGCCGCCGACGACCTTCCGCAGCTCGACCTCGCCCTTCGGCATGCGGCCCTGGTGCCAGCGCATCAGGCGGCGGTTCTTCTTCTTGCGCAGCAGCTCGAGGGCGTCGGGCGTGAAGTCGGGTGCGATCAGCACCTCGGAGAAGATCTCGTCCACGGCCTGCGCCAGCGCCAGGTCCCAGGTGTGCGACGCGATCAGGATGCCGCCGAAGGGCGACTCGGGGTCGGTCGCGAACGCCTTCTGGTACGCGTCGAGCACGCTCGACCCCGCACCGACGCCGCACGGCGTGTTGTGCTTGAGGATCGCCAGCACCGCCCGCGGGTCGCCCGCGAAATCCATCATCAGGCGCAGCGCCGCATCGATGTCGACGATGTTGTTGTAGGAGAGCTCCTTGCCGTGCAGCTGCTCGAAGACGTCGAGGAAGTTGCCGTACAGCGCCGCGTGCTGGTGCGGGTTCTCGCCGTAGCGCAGGTGCGCGGCGCGCGTCAGCGGCAGGTGCAGCGTCTCGCCGAAGGGCTCTTCCGCGGTCTTCGCGAGGTTGCCCAGGTAGTCGGCGATCATGCCGTCGTAGGCGGCGGTGGTGCGGTAGACCTTCTTCGCCAGGCGCTGGCGCGTCGCGAAGGTCGTGGCGCCGCCCTGCTGCTTCATCTCGTCGAGCACGACCGCGTAGTCCGCCGGGTCGACCAGGACCGTGACCGCCGCGTGGTTCTTCGCCGCCGAGCGCAGCATCGACGGTCCGCCGATGTCGATGTTCTCGATCGCCTCGTCGAGCGTGCAGCCCCGCGCCGTGACCCGCGCGAAGGGGTAGAGGTTGACGCACACCAGGTCGATGTTGCCGATGCCGTGCTGCTGCATCGCGCCGACGTGCTCGTCGAGGTCGCGCCGGCCGAGGAGCCCGCCGTGGATCTTCGGGTGCAGCGTCTTGACGCGGCCGTCGAGCATCTCGGGGAAGCCGGTGTAGTCCGCCACCTCGATCACGGCGAGGCCCGCGTCGCGGATCGCCTTCGCGGTGCCGCCCGTGGACAGCAGCTCGACGCCGTGCGCGGCGAGACCGCGCGCGAGATCGACGAGGCCCGCCTTGTCGCTGACGGAGAGCAGGGCACGCTTGATCGGTGCGTCGGTCGGACGAATCTCCCCCCTGGTCGCGCTCATGGATCCTTCCTCGCTCCTCGTTCGTTCAGTCGTCGTCGTAGATGCGGGGCGTGCGTGGGCTCACGCACGTCAAGAGCTCGTAGCCGATCGTTCCGGCACGCGCACCGAGCTCCATGACGTCGAGGTGCTGCGTGCCGTCGGAGCCCCAGAGGGTCACGACGTCGCCCTCGGCGGCGCCCGGGACGTCGGTGACGTCGACCGTCACGTGGTCCATCGAGATCGTGCCCGCGACGGGCGCGCGGTGTCCGCGAATCAGAACGTCCGCCCGGTTCGACAGTGCGCGCGGGTAGCCGATCGCGTAGCCGACCGGCAGCACCGCGAGCCGTGTCGGCCGCGTCGCGGCGTACGTGTGTCCGTAGCCGACGCGGTCGCCGGCCGGAATGGTCTTCAGCTGCAGGACGCGCGTCTGCAGGTGCATCACCGGCCGCAGGTCGAGCCGTCCGGCGAGCTGCGGCGACGGCGCACCGCCATACAGCGCGATGCCCGGCCGCACCATGTCGTAGCGTGCCGCCGGCCACGCGACGGCGCCGGCGCTGTTCGCGAGGTGGCGGACGCCCGGTGCGACGCCGAGCGACGAGAGCGCGCGCAGCGCGCTCTCGAACGCTTCGATCTGTGCGGGCACGCTCGCGTGTCCGGGCTGGTCGGCGCACGCGAGGTGCGACATCGTGCCGGCGATGCGGAACGGCCCCGCGCGCAGCACGTCGGCCAGCGCCGACAGGTCGCCCGCGAGCGCGCCGATGCGGTGCATGCCGGTGTCGACCTTGACGTGCACGTCGAGCGGGGCCGCGGGGTCGAGGGCGTCGGCGAGCGCGCGCGCCGCGGCGGCACTCCACACCGTCACCGCGAGCCGCAGCCGGACCGCCTCGCGCACACGGTCGGGGCGGACGCTGCCGAAGACCAGGATCGGCACGTCGATGCCGGCGTGCCGCAGCTCCGCGGCCTCGTCGACCGACGCGACCGCGAGGTGCTCGATGCCTTCGGCGGCGAGGGCGCGCGCCACGGGGATGGCGCCGTGGCCGTAGGCGTCGGCCTTCACGACGCCGCACACCGCGACGCCGGGACCGATCGCGCGGCGGATCGCGGCGAGGTTGTGGCGCAGCGCCGCGAGGTCGATGCGGCACACCGCGCGGCTTCCGCCGGCGTCGGGGTGCGCGTCCGGTGCACGGGTCACGACGGTGGCTACCACCCGGCCCGGCGCGGCGTAAAGACGTCCGGTCCGGTGTGCAGGCACCGCGCGCCCGCCGCGCCGCCGGTCGCGGTTGTAAACACCCGAGCGCGCCACTATCGTCCGCCGAGTGGAGATCCGGCTGAACGGCGAGCCGCGTGACGTCGGCGACGGCATCTCCATCACCGACCTGCTGAACGAGCTCGGCCTCGGGGAGCGCAGGGTCGCCGTCGAGCGCAACCGCGACATCGTGCCGCGCACCGAGTACGGGACCACGCGGCTCGCGGCCGGCGACGAGCTCGAGGTCGTGCAGTTCGTCGGCGGCGGCTGACCCGGCCGTCCACCTCCCGTAACGCGACAGCGCAACCGGCCGCCCGCGCGGCCCGGACAAAATCATGGAAGACACGTTTTCTCTCGGCGAGCGGACCTTCCGCTCGCGTCTCATCGTCGGCACGGGGAAGTACAAGGACTTCGCCGAGACCCGCCGCGCCATCGACGCGAGCGGCGCCGAGATGGTCACCGTCGCGGTGCGGCGCGTGAACATCACGGACCCGGGCAAGGAGAACCTGCTCGACCACGTGCCGCCCGAGAAGTTCGTCATCCTGCCGAACACCGCCGGATGCTACACGGCCGAGGAGGCGATCCGCACGGCGCGTCTCGCGCGCGAGGCCGGGGTCGGCAACCTCGTCAAGATCGAGGTCATCGGCGACGAGAAGACGCTCTTCCCCGACGTCGCCGCGACCGTCGAGGCGTCGCGCGTGCTGGTGAAGGAGGGCTTCGTCGTCCTGCCCTATGTCACCGACGACCCGGTCACCTGCAAGAAGCTCGAGGATCTCGGGTGCGCCGCCGTGATGCCGCTCGCAGCACCGATCGGCTCGGGGCTCGGCATCCGCAACCCGTACAACCTGAAGATCATCATCGAGCAGAGCCGCGTGCCGGTGATCGTCGACGCGGGCGTCGGCTGCGCGTCGGACGCGGCGCGCGCGCTCGAGCTCGGCTGCGACGCGGTGCTGATGAACACCGCGATCGCCGGTGCGACCGATCCCGTCATGATGGCCGAGGCGATGCGCCTCGCCGTCGACGCGGGCCGCAAGTCGTTCCTCGCGGGCCGCATCGCCCGCAAGCTCTATGCGACGGCGTCGAGCCCGATCGAGGGCATGCTCGACTGACGTGCGCGCGCTGCCGTTCGATCCACCGCTCTACCTGATCACCGACCGTCGCCGCTTCGCCGACCCGGCGCCGGGCGCGACGTTCGGTGCGGACGAGTGGCGCGCGCTCGACGCCGCGATCGCGGCCGGTCCGGGCGCCGTGCAGCTGCGCGAGAAGGACCTCGGCGGACGGACGCTGTGCGCGCGCGCAGAGCGTCTCGCGGAGCGCTGCCGGGCTTCCGGCGTCAAGCTGCTGGTGAACGAGCGCGCCGACATCGCTCTCGCGGCGGGCGCCGACGGCGTGCACCTGCCCGAGTCCGGGCTGCCGGTCGCGGCGGCACGCGCGCTCGTCGGGCCGGGGCGGCTCGTCGGCTGCTCGGTGCACGCCGCGGATCTCCTGGCCGCGCGCGCCGACGCGGACTTCGTGCTCTTCGGCCCGGTGTACGACACGCCCGCGAAGCGTGCCTTCGGCGCCCCGCAGGGGCTCGAGCGCCTGGCGGCGGTCGCGCGGGCCAGCACGGTGCCGGTGCTCGCCGTCGGCGGGATCACTCCCGGACGCGTGCCCGACGTCCTGCGGGCCGGGGCCGCAGGGGTCGCGGTGATCGGCGCGATCCTCGACCCGGCCGATCCAGGCGCGGCGGTCGCGGCGTTTCGCGAGGCGCTCGTCCGGGCCTGATCCGCACGACACGCAACGCTTGCGAACTTTACCGCGCTGCACGTGGCTGGTACTCTTCGGCGATGCCCGACGCATGAGCCGTGGGCCGCTCGTTCATCATGACGCCAGCAGACCTGCAGTTCTTCCGTGACCTCCTCATCTCCCGCCGGGCCGAGCTCGTCGACGAGGCAGGCCGCACGGCGCACGGCATGGGCGACGAGGTCGCGGAGGGCTACCCCGACCCGACCGACCGCGGCAGCCTCGAGGGCGACAGGAACCTCACGCTGCGCATCCGCGACCGCGAGCGGAAGCTGATCTCGAAGATCGACGAGGCGCTGGCGCGCATCGCCGACGGGACCTTCGGCCTGTGCGAGGAGTGCGACGAGCCGATCGCGGTCGAGCGCCTGAAGGCGCGCCCCGTGACGACGCTGTGCATCGAGTGCAAGGCCGCGCAGGAAGAGCGCGAGCGGATGAGCGCGCGCTGAGCGCGCGCCTCCGGGGCTGTCGGCCGGACCAGCTCGTTGCCGCCGAGCGACCCATGCACCGATCCAGCGTCTCGCCCGATCCGGCATTGCAGGATCGCCCACCAGATGGTGGCGCGACGGCGCGCCGGCGCCGCCTCGTGCCGCTCGCGGTCGCCTCCGCTCTCGCGTGCGCGGTCGTCCTGCTCGACGTTCGCTGGTTCGTGCCGTTCTCGACGCTGACCGGACGACATGACAACGCGAGCTTCAACTTCCCGATCCGGCTCGAGGTCGCACGTCAGTAGACCGAGGGAAGGGTGCCGCTCTGGAACCCGTACCAGTTTGCGGGCTTCCCGCTGCTCGGCGACATCACCAGTGGCGCGCTCTATCCCGGCAACCTGCCGTTCCTGCTCGACTCCGACGGCACCCGCTATCGGGCTCGCGATCGGGTGGCGGCGCTGCACTTCGTCCTTGCGGCGCTGTTCATGTACGTGCTCGCGCGCTCTCTCGCGCTCTCGCCCATGGCAGCTTCGCTCGCGTCGCTGGTGTACGCGGGCAACGGCTTCCTGCTGTTCCTCGCCGGCCGCTGGATCCAGGCGCAGAACTCCGCGGTCTGGTTGCCGCTCGTTCTCGCGGCCATCGTGCGGGCGAGCATGGCGGGCCGCACCGCAACCTGGATCGGTATCGGTGCGGTCGCCGTCGCGCTCCAGGTCCTCTCCGGCTACCCGCAGTACGTCTTCTACACCGGGCTCCTCGCAGGTACGCTCGCTCTCGTCTTGAGCGGCGGGCGTGAAGGGGCGCGCTGGCGTCCGCTCGTGGCCGTGGCCGCGATCTACGCACTCGGCGCGGCGCTCGCGGCGGTGCAGCTGCTGCCGGCGATCGAGGTCGCCTCGCTGTCGCGGCGTGCGGCCGGTGTGTCGCTCGAAGAGTTCCTCGCGCTGTCGGCGGCACCCGGAGTGCTCGGCGGTCTGCTGATGCCGCGCGCGTTTGCGCCCACGATCCACCCGTACTTCATCTTCGGCGGCATCTTCGTCGGGACGTTGGTCGTCGCGCTGGCCCTCGAGGGGGCGCGCAGCAAGGCCCGGGTCCGGATATTCTTGACGATGACCCTGCTGGTCACGTTCCTGCTCGCGGTCGGGCCGTTCACGCCGGTTGGCACCCTCGCGTACCGCATCCCGGGCTTGAACGCGTTCCGCTATCCGTTCAAGCACCTGCTCGAGGTGGTGTTCTGCATCGCCCTGCTGGCCGGGTTCGGCGCCCAGTCGCTGCTCGACGGACGGCGTGGCGCGCGGACGTGCATCGCACTGGGCGCGCTGTTCACGGCTTCGTGGACGATCTGGCCGCTGCACGTCCTCCCCGCGCAGCACTGGTCCAGATTCGTCGCGGCGGGCGGAACCCTGCTGTTCGTGGGACTCGTGCTGCTCGACCGGCGGCGTGTGGCCATGGCGGTCGCGCTCGCGACCGTGTGGATCACTCTTGCCGCCAACCGGTCCGCGGTCTTCTTGTGGGAGTCGCCGGAGATCCCGGGGGTGCCGCCGACCGCCGACACATTGGCTCAGCTCGGCCCGACCCTCCTCGGCCCACGCTACGTCGCTGCGCTGTGGCTCGCGCTTCGTCCCGATGCCGCCCACGGCCTGCTCGGGACCGACTATCCGACCGAGTTCCGCGTGCCTTCGGTGCACGGATCGACGCCGTTCGTCTGGGGGCCGCTGCGCGATGCGCTCTGGATATCGGAGGACGGCACCTTCACCAGGCCGCGGGTCGTGAGCTCCGGTCCGGACCAGGCGCTCGACGTTCTGGGCGTACGCTACGTGGGCTCGACGGGAAAGCCCCTCGGTGCCCCGGTGATCCAGGATTTGCCCCGCGCGATCGTTGCCGAGCGATCGCGCGCGCTGCCGGCGCTGCGCTTCGTCGATAGCGTGTTGTGCCTCGGCCGGGATTCGACCCTCGAGGAGCTCCACCGGCGGCGGTACGACCTCGGCGCGGTCGCGCTGCTCGACTGCGAGGGCCAGCCGCCGCTTCCCGAGATCGCGGCGGCGCGGGTGCCCTCGCGCATCGCGCTGCACGCAGGTGAGCCTGGCTACCTGCGCATCGCAGCGCGGCTGCACACCTCTGCGTCGGGTTTGCTGGTGGTGAGCCAGGCCGACCTGCCCGGCTGGCGCGCGCGCGTGGACGGCGTCGACACTCCGATCTACCGTGCATACGGGATGGTCCAGGGCATCGTCGTGCCGCCGGGCAGGCACGACGTCGAGCTCGAGTACCTGCCGCGGACCTTCGTCGCCGGGAGCGTGATCTCGCTCGTGACGCTGCTCGGCGGGCTCGGCGCGTGTGTCGTCGCCCATCGACGTAGGCGCAGGGGCGGAGGCGGGTTGCGGTCGTGACGCTCTCCGAGTCTCCGGTCGGGCACACGCGACCCGGCCCCCCGGCGCGACTCCTGCTCCGGTGGCGCTCCCGGCGTTCAACACATCATTTGAGATGAAGCCGACTCGACTCACCAATCGTGCGTTTGCGTCGCGGCGACGCCCGTAGCCGTGAGCAGCGCCTGCACGGCGAGGTGAGCGTCGAGCGGTGTGCCGTCCCAGCGCGGAAACGCCGTCGTCGCGTCGATCTCGACCCCACGGGCCGCGTGCGCGGCCCGCAATGCCGCGAGCGCGTTCAGGGCTGTGCGGGGCGCACGTGAGTCGCCCCCGATCGGCGTGCGCGGCGTCTCGGCCGCGAGCGGTACGGGCTGACCATCACGACGGAAGAACAGCAGCTCGCCGGAGGACGCGGTGATCACCCGGTAGCCGTGCTCGTGCACGAAGCGGTGGTGGCGGCGGCAGAGCGAGAGCAGGTTCGCGAGTCTCGTGGCACCGCCGTCGATCCAGGCGACGAGGTGATGCGCGTCGGTGAAACGGTTCGTGCAGCCGGGGAAGCGGCAGCCGTCGTCGCGCAGGCGGAGCGCGCGGCGCAACCGCTGCGAGATGCGGCGCGTCCGGCGTGACGGAAATCGCTCTTCGCCGGCGGCTTCGCGATCGTCGTCCACGAGCACGACGTGTGCGTCGCAGGCGAGGCGCCGTGCGGTCGCGAGCGCGAGCGGCGTGCCGTCGGCGAGCGCTGCAAGCTCCGGTGCTCCGGGGGCGTGCGGCTCGTGTCGGTCGTCCGTGTCTCCGCTCGCCACGAGCGCGGCGCGGTCGACGTGTACGACCAGCTCGACCGGCAGTCCCGCCGTTTCGCTACCTCCGTCCCCGGCAGCGATCGACGAGAGCCACGACTCCGCGACCACCACCAGCGCGTCGGCGCGCGACAGCGCACGCGGTGGCTCGTGGTGATGCCTCTCGTCCGCTCCTCGTGCGGCCGGCGACGTTTCTGCAGAAATCTCCGGGACGGCTGAGTCCGCGGCATGCGCGGTCCGCGCGCCCCACGCCCGCCGCCGCGCCACGTCGAGCGCCTGCAGCACGACGGCCGCCTCCTCCGGGCGAAGCCGCGCCTCGATGCGCACCATGCCGTCGTCCGTCTCGCGCACCCGGACGAAGCGCGACAGCACTTCCTCCGCCAGGCTCGGCGGCCCTCCCACGTCGGCGTCGGCGACGACGCGACGGTAGCCACGGCAGATGCGCTCGAGCTGCGACGCGGTCGCGTGCACCGCCATCTCGAGCAGCGTCGCCTCGGTCGCGGCGCTCGCGACGCGCGTGATCGCACGAACCTTCGAGTAGCTGATGGCACCGCGGCGGAGCGCGTCGTCGACCAGCGGCAAAGTCGCGAGCGCGTGCGCCACGCGGACGCGCTCGCGCGCGGCGCCGAGGTCGAGACCGATCCGCCAGTTGAGCCAGTGCGCGCAGCTCAGCGCGCCGTGTGTCGCCCAGCCGGAACCCTCGTCGAAGCGGCGGATCAGCGTCAGCAGCCGGTGCTCGGCGGCGTCGATGAGAGATGCGACCTCGGCGATCTCGTCGGCGAGGCGATCGACGTCGGCGGGCGGGAGCGGTGGGGCGAGATGCTCGAGCGCTGCGGGATGAATGCCGGATGTCGCGATCATGCGATGGCTGTACCACCGCCGTTTCGAGGGGGTCTTCCGCGGGCCGTGCGCGGCGATCTCGGTGCGCGGGGGCTAGCGCGGCCTCGCGCGCCATTCTGGCGACAGGCGCCGTCGGACGCGCACGACGGGGGCGTCTCGACGGTCCGATCGCGAGCGCCGGGTGGCCCTCGCGAAATCCGTCAAGGGCGGACGCACAAAAGAGGGCACCTCGTCCATCCGAGGCAAGCCGGGTATCGCATCGAGGATCGCGCGCTCGCGGCCCTCGTGGGCTGGCTCGAGGCGAATCTCTGCCCATGACCTGGTGCCGCCGCGGTGAAGATCGTGCTGAAGAGGTCGCGCTTCGAGGCCGGGCTCACGCAGGCAGCGCTTGCGCGCCGGGCCGGGGTGACGCAAGCGCGGATTGCGCAGCTGGAGAGCCCCGACCACGGTCTCAAGCTGGAAACTCTCGAGCGCGTCGCGGCTGCCCTCGGGCTCGAGCTCGAGATCGCGGCGCGTCGTGCCGATGCGGCATGAATGCCGCGCAGGCCCCGGCCCGTCGCGGCGGCTTCGACGGGAGTCCGACGAGAAAAACCGGCTTGACTGGCTTGGGCGAGCTCCCGTACTCTGCCGGAAATCGCGCCGGGGAGGGTCCCGGCCGTCACAAGGAGGTAAAGATGACAGGGTCTTCGGGCGTTTGAGTGGGTAGAAACGGGAGCCTGAACGCTCGGAAACCCGCGCTGGGCGCGGCTCGCGGCGAGGTTGAGCGGGAGCGGAAACTTGGCATGATTCCGCGATGCGACCTCGCCCT
>VGTK01000028.1 GCA_016874715.1 Deltaproteobacteria bacterium
GGCGCGCCGTCGCGCGCGGCGCGCCCGGGGCGCCGTGCGGACCGTCAGCGGCGTGGCGCTTTCGAGCGCGTCAGTGCCTGGTGGCCGTGCCGAGCAGCCGCTCGATCTTCTCGCGCACGAGCGAAGGATCGACCACCGGCTTGGCAAGGTAGTCGTTGCATCCGTTCGCGAGCGCCTTCTGCTCGTCGCCGGCCATGGCCTGCGCGGTGAGCGCGATGATCGGGATCGACCGCCCGGCGTCGAGGGCGCGGATCCGGCGCGTGGCCTCCCAGCCGTCCATCACGGGCATCTTCAGGTCCATGAAGATGAGGTCCGGCGGATTCGACTCGACGGCGGCGACCGCCTCGGCGCCGTTCTCCGTCTCGACGATGTCGAAGTCGCCGATCTTGCGCAGGCGATAGAGCAGGATGCGTCGATTGTCCTCGTTGTCCTCGACGACCAGGATGCGCTTTCTCGACATAGATGACCCCTGTTGCCCGTCGCTGCTCATGGCAGTCGCGCGTACTCCACTGGACTGCCGGACGCAGACCATCGCTCCAAGGTTGGCACCTGCGAAGCCACTCTGTTAGCCGCGCCGAGATGGTCGCGGTACGAACGCGCTTCGCCCCCAGCCCGACCGGGGCCCTGCACGTCGGCGGTGTACGCACCGCTCTCTTCAGCTACCTCTACGCGCGCCACCTCCGCGGGCGCTTCGTTCTTCGTATCGAGGATACCGACCGCCAGCGGTCGACCCAAGCCTCGGTCGACGAAATCATCGGCGCGCTGCGCTGGCTCTCGATCGACTGGGACGAGGGGCCGTTCTTCCAGACCCAGCGCATGGAGCTGTACCGAGAGACGATCGAGCGCCTGCTGCAGGCCGGCCATGCCTACACCTGCACGTGTACGCCCGAGGAACTCGACGCCAAGCGCAAGGCCGCCATGCAGGGCGGCGGCAGCGCCGGCTACGACCGCCACTGTCGGCCCGGCTTCGGCCCGGGTCCCGAGCCCGGACGACCGGCCGCGATCCGGTTCGCGATGCCGCTCGAGGGCGAGGCGGTCATCGACGATCTCGTCAAGGACCGGGTCGTCTTCCGCAACGCCGACGTCGAGGACTTCGTGATCGCCCGCTCGGACGGCTGGCCGACCTACAACCTCGTCGCCAGCGTCGACGACGCCGACATGTCGATCAGCCACGTGATCCGCGGCGACGATCTGCTGCCCAGCACGCCCAAGCAGATCGCGCTGTACAAGGCGCTGGGGGCGCCCGTGCCGAGCTTCGCCCACCTGCCGCAGGTCCTCGGCGTCGACCGCGCGCGGCTCTCGAAGCGCCACGCGGCGACCGCCGTGACGTCCTACAGGGAGCTCGGGTACTACCCCGACGCCCTGGTGAACTTCCTGGCCCGGCTCGGATGGTCGCACGGCGACCAGGAGGTGTTCTCTCGCAAGGAGCTGATTCACGCGTTCTCCCTGGAAAGTGTCGGCAGATCTGCGGGGGTCTTTAACCTCGAGAAGCTCGACTGGCTGAACTTCCAGTACCTCAAGGCGCGCAGCCCCGCGGCGCTGGCAAGCGACTTGCGGCCCTTCATGGCGTCGCGCGGCATCGCGGTCCCCGGCGACGATGCCTGGCTCGCCAGGATGGCGGGGACGCTGCGCGAGCGCGCCAAGACCCTCGGCGAGCTCACCGACATGGCCGGCTACTACCTCGCCGACGAGATCACGCTCGACGACAAGGCCGCGGCGAAGTTCCTCACGCCACAGTCCGTGCCCCTCCTCGAGACGGTCACCGAGCGCCTGGCGGCTCTTCCCGTGTGGGACCTCGCGACGATCGAGAGCGTCTTCACAGGCTTGATCGGGGAGACCGGCGCCAAGCTCGGTGCGCTCGCGCAGCCGGTGCGCGTCGCGCTCACCGGCGGCACGGTGAGCCCCGGCATCTACGAGGTCCTCGACGTCCTCGGACGCGAGCGGTCGATCCTACGCTTGCGCAATGCGATCGAGACCGCGAGGGTCGCGGCGCACTAGCCAGGGGCTTTCGGGCTTGTTAGGTTCGCCGCACGCGTTGGGGAGTCGGCTAATTGGTAAGCCACCTGACTCTGGATCAGGCGATTGTAGGTTCGAGTCCTACCTCCCCAGCTTCCTTCGGTCCCATCGTCTAGCGGTTAGGACACCGGCCTCTCACGTCGGGAACAGGGGTTCGATTCCCCTTGGGACCACTCCCCGCTCTGCGGCAGCGACCCGCTGCCGCGGCTGCCGGCGCGGAGCGCGACGCCCGCCGAGGTCGCAGCACGCGAGGATCTACCAGACCGACGCCAGGCGATCGCAGTGACGCGATCCCGAGTCTGTGGGGCGGCGTGCGCGCCGCCCGGTCAGGAGCCGAGATTCGCTTTCTCGTCGAAGCTCCAGGACTCGTCACGGCGTACGCGTACGCCGATGCCGCGCTTGCGCAGGCGTTCGAAACGCTGCCGGATCCAGTTCACGCCAGACTCGCTGGTTCGCGCCGGAACACGCAACTCGAGCTGCGAGCCGCGCCCCGCCCACAGTGCGTCGGAGAACAGGATGTCCACCTCGTACGGCGTGAGCCACCCGGTCCGCTCGCTGGACTGCCGGCCGGGTCCCTTCGCGAGCTGCGCCCGGAACGGGAATACCTTCTGCTCGTTCACGTTGCCCTCCGACTCGACGGCTCCCCCACACCACGGCAGCGTCCTCCCCACGGGAGCGCCAAGGCCATTTTCGCGCGCGCGCGCGAAGGGTGACCGAACCCAGGAAAAGTGCAGGAGCGATCGGGAAGGGTAAGAAGGTCCCGGCTATACCCACCGCGGGGCGGAATCCAGCTCCGTCCGCGGCGGGTTCGACGAATTCCGGAAAGCGGCCTGCTAGAGGCTCGCCTTGCGCGGCCGGGGAGTGGCCTTGGCGCGCACCGTCCGCTTTTTCGGCTCGGCAGCCGGCACGGCGGTCCGCGCACCGGCGGTCAGCAGCGTCGCGAGATTCGACTTGCCATCCTTTGTGCGACGCGCCGCAGCCTTCTTCGCCGCGCGCTCTGCCGCCTCGAGAAACTCCGACGACCCGCCGACGTCGTAGCGCCCGCGGACCTTGGGAATGTAGCGCAAACGCATGACGATCTTGTGCTGCTCGTAGTGCTTCACGCAGCGCCAGCCCCTGAACGCCGGCTCGCTGCAGACCACGCACAGACCCAGAGCGCGATGCTTGCGCTGCCACAATGTCTGTCGGCTCACGCCGTTCTTCTTCTTCTCCATGCGAATGTCACCCTGTCACCGCGTTCGGAGCCGCGGCTCACAAGCCGAGTCCACGAGTCGTTCGACCCTGCCAGATCCCCCGTATGGGGGGCAAGGCTCGGCATCCCAAATTTGCGGCACCTTAGCGGGATTCGACGGTCTGACCAGATGGATTCTTGGGACGACGACGCGATTTTCTCGACGCGACGCGCCGTCGCCCGGTCCGGGGTGCGTTGACGCGACGACCGAGGCGGTCTAGACGGCCACGGGAGGGGCACGCAGGGAGCGACCGACACGAGATGATCTGCATTTTCTGCCGAATCGTCGCAGGCGAGGTCCCCGCCGAGGTGGTGCTTCGCGACGCGGCCACCGTGGCTTTCCTCGACGTCTCTCCCCTCGCCGACGGCCACGTGCTGGTCGTGCCGGCGGCGCACGTGGCCCGGGTCGAGGACCTGACGGAGGACGCCGCCGTCTCCCTCTTCCGGGCTGTGACCCGCCTTGCCGGCCCGGTACGCGCCGCGGTCGGGGCCGCGGGCACCACGATCGGGATCAACAACGGCGATGCCACCGGTCAGACGGTCCCCCACGTCCACGTGCACATCGTGCCGCGCCGGGAGGGGGACGGTGCGTCGAGCGTGCACGGCATCTTCCGGTCGGGGCCACGTCGCCCGGTGGCGGAGGTCGGCATGGCGATTCGCGGCCGGATCGCAGGTTCCGCGGACTGAACGACCGACGACGAAGGACCGCGAGACCCCGCGGGCGGCGGCACATTGCCGACACGAGCGAATCCGAGCCGGACGAACGGCGCCCCGGGCGAGCACCCACCAGCAACCAGCATCCCGCGTGTCGCGCGGGCCAGCAGAGAACGGAGGACGAGATGAATCGCAGCACCAGAGGAACGGTCATCGCACTCGGCGTCGCGGCGCTGTTCGGAACCGGCACCGCCCTCGCAGAGTCGTCTGGCGACGGCCACGCCGGGCACGACGGCAAGAAGGACGCGAAGGTCGCCTGCACGGGCGTCAACGAGTGCAAGGGCAAGGGCCAGTGCGGCGGAGCCGGCAACTCGTGCGCCGGCAGCAACGAGTGCAAGGGCAAGGGCGTCGTGATGACGAGCGCCGAGGACTGCCAGAAGAAGGGCGGCAAGGTCGCCGCCAACTGAGGCGGATGTGCCGGGGAGCGGGCTCGCTCCCCGGCACACCGGCGAGCGCGGAGATGGCGCGATACGAGAACCTGGGCTTCGGTATCGGGCTGCGTGCGGGCCACTTCGGTAGCCTGCTCGAGCACGGCACCCGTGCCGACTGGCTCGAGGCGATCTCCGAGAACTTCATGATCGCCGGCGGGCGGCCGCTGCACGTGCTCGAGCATGTGCGTCGCGACAAGCCGCTGGTGCTGCACGGCGTGTCGCTCTCGATCGGCGGCACGGACCCGCTCGACGAAGCCTACCTGCGCGAGCTGCGCGCGCTCGCCGACCGCATCGAGCCCGTCTGGGTTTCCGACCACCTCTGCTGGACCGGTCGAGATGCGCACCAGCTGCACGACCTGCTCCCGCTCCCGTGGACGGAAGAGCTGCTCGACCACCTCGTGCCGCGGATCGCGCGCGTGCAGGACGTCCTCGGGCGCCGTCTCGTTCTCGAGAACGTCTCGTCCTACCTCGCGTTCGAGGGCGAGATGACCGAGTCGCAGTTTCTCGCCGAGCTCGTGCGCCGCTGCGAGTGCGATCTGCTGCTCGACGTGAACAACGTCCACGTGAGCGCGCACAACCAGGGTTTCGACTCCCGCCGCTACATCGATGCGATCCCGGGGGAGCACGTGGCCCAGATTCACCTCGCGGGGCACAGGGACCACGGCACCCACCTGCTCGACTCGCACGACGCTCCGATCGCGGACGCGGTACTCGACCTCTATCGATATGCGATCGCGCGCCTCGGCCCCGTGTCGACACTGGTCGAGTGGGACGGCGAAGTGCCGCCGCTCGACGTGGTCGAGGAGGAAGCTCTGCGCGCGCGGCGCGCCGTGGGCGGCGAACAGAGTTCACCCGGGAGCCGGCGTGGCGACGTCGCAGCTGCGTGACCTGCAGGACCGGCTGCGCGCGCTGATCGCGGACCCCGCGACGCTCGCCGGCCCGCTGCCCGAGCTCGAGGAGCGCGTCGCCGGGTTACCGATCCGCGGCGACGCCCGGCTCTCCGCCGCCGAGCGGGTACGCATCTACGCCGAAATGTACGCCGTGCGCATGCGCGACGCGCTGGCCCACGACTATCCCGCACTGCGCGTCGCCCTCGGCGAGGAGGGATTCGACGATCTCACGCGCCGATACGTCGTCGCCTACCCGAGTGACCGCCCTTCCCTGCGCGACCTCGGCCGACACCTGCCGGGCTTTCTCGCCGACCACCACGACCGACGCCCATCGTGGCTCGGCGAGCTCGCGCAGCTCGAGTGGGCACTGGTCGAGGCCTTCGACGCGCTCGACCAGCCACTTCTCGGCCGGCCAGGGCTCGCCGCCCTGGCGCCCGCGGAGTGGCCTGCGCTGCTCGTCGAGCCGGTGCGCTCCCTGCGTCTGCTCAGCTGCACGACGCCGGTCGACTCCGTCCGCGAGTGCCTGCTCGCGCACCAGCCCGCCGGGGACGTTGCCGCCGAGAGCGTGCTGCTGCGCGTCTGGCGGCAGGACCTCGTGGTCTACGTGCGGCGCGTCGCCGTCCCCGAGATGGCCGCGCTGCGCTGGCTCTGGCGTGGGGCGACGTTCGCCGAGCTGTGCGACTGGCTGGCCGAGTGCGCCGCACCCGGCGAGAACGTGCCCGCGACCGCAGCGGGCCTCCTGGAACGCTGGATCGACGACGGCCTCCTCGTGGCCCGCTGATCCGCGGACTGGCTGCCGGCGCCGTCTCGGTCCCGGGCTTGCCGAGGCTCGCAGGCACCTGCGAGAACGCTCTCGATGCAACTCCACGCGCGCGGCCTTCCGCTCCACACCCGTACCCTGTCGGTCACGCTGTCTGCCGCGTCCGCGGATGCCGTCGCGTTCGAGGGCTACGTCCTCGATCTCCGCAAGCGTGGCTGCGTGCCAGTCGCGGGCGACCTGCAGGGAACCGGCATCATCCACCACATGCAGCTCGCCGGAGAGCTCGACCCCACCGCACGGACCATCACGCGAATCGCGGCGCGAATGCCGACGGTGGCATTCGAGGCGAGCTTCGCGTCGCAGGGTGAGAGCTGCCGCGACCTCGCCGGACGCGTCGAGCACCTTGCCGGGGTCCGCATCGACGACGCCTGGGCCCGCAGCCTGGGAGCCGAGATCGGCGGACCGCGCGGCTGCTCTCACGTGCTGACACTGGCGCAACTGCTGGGCCCGTCCGCGGCATGGGGCCTCGACGAGGATGCACGCATCCTGGCCTCGCCGCCGAGGCCGGCCGGCGAGCGCATCTTTCGGCGCGACCTGATCGTCGACGGCTACGAGCTGCCCGATGCCCTCTACTTGACGCTGCAGCTGAACGACCTGCACTTCGCCCCGGTCGCTCCGGGGGCTGCGGCGGCCGATCGGTTCGCGGCCCAGCTCGAGGTGCGCGCCGCGGCCCTGCTCACGATGCCCGAGATGTCCACGCTCGAGCTGGCGATCGCCGAGCGCCGCCGGACGTCGAGCATCCTCGAGACGGCCCCCTGGCGCAGCCGCGAGGACCGGGCGACGCCACTGGTCGGCGCGACGCTGCGCAGCGGCATCAGCGCTCGACTGCTGCAGCAGTTCGCCGACGTGCGCGAGGACCGCCCGTTGCTCGACGCCCTCCTCATGCTGGCACCGGCGACCGTGCAGTGCCTCGCGTCGTACGTCGACACCTGGACGCAGGTGCCGTGGATGCGCGCCGGCGGCAGCGAGACCGGTGGGTTTCCCGACTCGTGCTGGATGTGGCGGCGCGACGGCGCGCTCGGCCGCAAGCGGTTCGGCTGAGCGCGCCCGTGCAGACTACAGTCGCGCGAGAACCGACTCGGCGCTCGACGCGTTCAGGCCGGGTCCGGGCTCGACCATCAAGGCCTCGACCTTGCCGTCGCCGAGGATCATCGCGTAGCGCTGCGAACGCTGCCCCATGCCGAAGCCGCTCGCGTCCATGCCGAGTCCGAGCGCGCGCGTCAGCTCGCCGTTGCCGTCGGCCAGCATGCGGACCTTGCCGCCGGCGCTGCTGCTCTTGCCCCAGGCGTCCATGACGAAGGCGTCGTTCACCGAAAGACAGCAGATCACGTCCGCGCCCTTCTTGCGGAGCGCATCGTGCTGCTCGAGGAACCCCGGCAGGTGCTTCATCGAGCAGGTCGGTGTGAACGCGCCCGGGACCGCGAACACGACCACGCGCTTGCCGGCGGACATCTCGGCGAGCGAGGTGGGTGTCGGCTTGCCGTCGACCATCTCGGTGACCTTCACGTCCGGAATCTTGTCGCCTTCCTTGATTGCCATGTCGCCCTCGTTCCGCGCGGGTTGGTTTGACGCGCGGCCTTACTGCTAGCCGAGGCTCGCGCAGCGCTCAAGGACGCTGGGTGCGGCTTTCGCCACCCGCGATCCAGACAGCGCGCGCAGCGGGCCCAGCACGATCGCCGCCGCGACGTCCCGAGGCGCCGGTCACGCGCGGCCGCGCAGGGAGGCGAAGGTGTCGAGGTAGATCCGCCGGTTCCAGGCGATCCAGCCCGCGACCAGCGCGAGCGGGACGGCACGCGCCGTGACCCCATTGACGCCACTGGCGAGCAAGACGACCACCGCGAAGCCCGGCAGCGTCACCGCGAGCAGGCGCGCGTTGTCGGCGCGCACGCGGTAGCCCAGCACCCGGTGGTGATAGGCGAACGTCACGACCAGCGCAGCCGCGTTCGCCGCGCAGTACGCGAGCGCGACCGCCGTCGCGCCCAGGCGTGGCAGCAGGAGCAGCGCGAGCACCGCCCAGCCCGCCCAGTAGAACACCGCCTGAAAGAGCAGGAAGCCGAGCCGCTCGCGCGGCAGCAGCGAGATGTTCATCGACTGGCGCAGCATCGCGATCAGCTCGCCGCCGAGCTGCCAGCAGAGCATCGGCGCGGCGGCGAGAAACGCCGGCGTGTAGAGCACCGGCACCCACACGTCGCGCGTACACAGCAGCACGACGATCGCCGGCGCGAGCACCGCGAGCGCGAGGCGCAGGAACTCGTCCTGCAACGCCTGGATCGCCGGCGGATCGTGCAGCTTGGTGGCGACCTTCGGCATGCCGTAGGTCCACAGCGAGGCGCCCAGGATGCCGAGGTAGTTCTGACCCACCTGCCACGCCACCTGGTAGTAGCCGTTCGCCTCCGCACCGAAGTGGCCGATGATCGCGCCGCGCACGACCAGCGCAGCTCCTGCCGCGGTGAGGCTGGCGAGCGCCAGTGCGCCGGCGAGACGCACCAGCCGCCGCACGATCGCCGCGTCGACGGCCGCGGGTCGCAAGACGATGCTGCGCGGCCGCACGACCCTCCGCCACACCAGCGTCGCACCGATGACGACCGTTGCGACCTCGGCGATCACGAGTGCCGCGACCGCCCCGGTCAGCCCGAGGAGCCAGACCAGCGACGCCATCGCGACCAGTCCGACGAGCGCGTCGGCGACGGCAAGCTGCGTGCAGGCGCGGAACTGGAGCGTGCCGGCCAGCATGCGCTGGAGCAGCGCCGCCGGCACGGCAAAGATCAGTCCAGCGGCGACGAGGACGATCAGCCCGGCCTGGCCCTCGTCGTGGAAGGCGAGCCGCGCGAGCCACGGCGCGCCAGCGGCGCAGCCGATGCCGAGCACGAGCGCCAGCCCGCCGAAGAGCGCGAACGCCGACGGAATGAGCCGCTCCAGCATCGAGCGGTCGTCGCGGCCGGCCCCCTCCGCCACCAGCTTCAGGAAGCCGTTGCCGGCTCCGAGCATGGATGCCTGGCGGAAGACGTCCTGCAGTGCGACCGCTTGCGCGAGGAGGCCCATCCCGCCGGGCCCCAGCAGCGTCGCCACGATCTTCGTGCGCGTCGCGCCGATCAGCATGAGGATCAGCTGCTGGCCGCTCAGCAGGCCGACGGAACGGACGAGTTCGCTCACCAGCCTCGGGGCTAGCAGCAGGCGCGCCGCGGCGACAAGGGCCAGCCGCGATCGCTGCCGCTGGTGACGGTCAGCGGGAGAGCTGCGCGCGGCCCAGCGCGTCGAAGTTCACGACGGCGGCGCCGCTCGTCGCGTCGACGATCGAGACGACCCCCTGCGGCACGGCATGCTGCCACGCGCGCCCCCATCGCTCGGCGGCCCGACGACGGCTCTCGGCGGGCAGATCGTGCCAGCGCGCTCCTACCCGGACGATCAACAGACGTGGCGCGCCGTCGAGGCGACTCGCCTCGACGATACCCAGCTCTTCGCGTGCCGCATCGGAGCGCAGCTCCGCGAGCACCGCCTCCGGCGCCACGCTGTGGGCCCAGGCTTGCGTCGCGGCCGCCACGAGCACGAGCAGCGCACCGAGGTGGCCGGCGACCCGACTCGTGCCGGGTCGCCGGGGCCCCCTGCCCGCGATCAGCGCGCCGTCCCGGCCGCCCTGGCGCGGTCTGCCTTCAGCTGCTGCAGCTCGGCGGGCGGCAGCTGGCTCTCCAGCACGGCCTCCGCCGCATCGGCGGGGATCCGGAAGCGGTACAGCGGGAAGTAGTCCTCGGTGGACGTGTCCTTGTCGCGCTGGACCTTCTCGCCGAGCTCCTTGCCGGTCACCACGGTGCCGTCGGCCAGCACGTTGTTCGCCCCGTGGGCGTTGGCCTCGGGCGGCGTGGTCACCGCGGCGAGCGTGGCCGAGAGCCAGCTGCGCAGCGTCGCGAGCCAGGTGCGATCGGCGCGTTCGACGCGCGCGAACGCGGGTAGCTCGCTGGCGAGCTGCGTCGCCGTTGCCGTCACGGGCAGGCCGGGCGCGTCGAAGCCATCGCCCGCGAGATCGACGAAGATCGGATTGGTGAAGCCGAGCGGAATCAGCCCCGGGACGATCGCGTCGAGCAGCGCGTCCGGAGTCGGCAGCGGTGACAGCTTCGCGCCAGCTTCCACGATGAAGTACGTGTCTACCACGAGATTGACGGGAATCTCCGCTTCGAATCGGGTGATCCGTCCCAGCGCCTGGCTGAACGGACTCGCCGGCGGCGCGGTCACCTGCGGTGACGTGGCGGCATCGAAGGTCAGCGTCGTGAAGCCGTTGGCGATCACGCGCACCTCTTCGACCGGGATCCAGTTCGCCGCCTGCACCTCGATCTGCAGCCGAACCGTCGAGCTCACCGGCACCAGCGTCGAGCCGAGTCCGGCCGAGCTGCCGACCGTGTCGAGCAACGTGAAGCGGATGAACGGGCCGGTGGTCGCCATCATGTTGGCCGACTTCACGTTCGCGTTGAACGTCGTCGGGTTCAGAGTAGCGGGGTCGTCACCGGCACCGCCGACGTACGTCCGGGCATATCCCGCGCTCTCCAGCGTCACCCGGTGCGTGTCCGAGGTGCCGGTGCCGCCGATGAGCGGCACGGTGGGCGGATCGAGCTGGCTCAGGAGAGACAGCCAGTCGCGCCGTACTGCGATGTACGACGGGATATCCGTGCCGTTGAGGATCTCCATCACGTCGAAGTCGATGTTGCGCAGCCCGTCCGGGTTCGAGACGGCCGAGGTGCTCGGACCGGTGACGTCGTCGTCGAGCAGCATGTCGTTGGGCGACGCGTTGATCGGCAGGGTCGGGTCGTAGCCGATGTTGTTGAACAAGCCGATCGCCGTGATCCCCGAGACGCCGGCGCGCACGTGGTTGTACTGGATCACCTCCGCGCCCTGGTCGCGGAGCCGCTTGAAGATCCAGTTCGGCGCCACGAACTCGTCCTCGATGGCACCGTCGCGGCGCGCGTTCGCCTGAACCGGCAACGGCCAGGCGTTGATGTGCCCGGTGCTGTCGGGGAAGACCGGCGGGTTCGGGACAGAGCCGGTGACCTCGTTGCCCACCATGGACGTGATGCGACTGCCGAGATTCAGGCTCGCGATGAGCGGCGCGTAGTCGAGCTGGTAGTCGTGGTCGGTGCTGACCATCACCTCGACGCCCTCGGCCGCGAAGCCGCCCACGCGGTCCGCGGGCGGCGCCGTCGAGTCGAGGCTGCGCGCCGAGTGAACGTGGAAGTCGCCGGAGATGAAGCCCGTGGTGTCGACCGAGCGGCGCAGGCGGAAGTTCAGCTTGCGCGTGCGCTCGGCGCGGACGTTGATGATCCTGCGTCGCAGCGAGTACTCGGGTCCGCGCGAGGCATAGACCTCGTACTTGCCCGGGCGCAGCTGCACCGTGCCGGTTCCGTTGGCCAGGAAGACCCAGTTCGCCTGCGCTGGACCACCGCCGAAGGTCTCCATGCGCAGGTCGACGTCGGGGCCGACGGTCGGATCGCCGATCGCGATCACGTCGCTCGCAAAGCGCGGATCGACCGTCGGCGACACGCCCTTGATGGTGATCTTGGCCGGCATGGCGGGATCCGGACCGACGGCCGTCTCGAGCACCTTGAGCTCGACGGTCGCGAGCGCGCTGAGATCCGGCACGCTCACCGCCGTGTTCGCGGCCGCGTTCACGACCACGCCGGCGACGGTGACCGGATCGCGCTCCGGGGAGCGAAACTCCAGGCTGTAGGTGCCGACCGGCAGCACGATCCCCGAGAACGCACCGGTCTGGCTGGTGCGGAACTGCGTCACCGGAGTGCCCGCGCCGAACACCGGCAGGGCCGCGCCGCCGGTACGCGTCGCGATGACGCTCGCGCCCACGTCGGCCGTGTCCTCGGCGCCGACGTCGCCCGAGATCGTGCCGGTGGCGAAACCTCGCCGCACCGCGATCTCCGTGATCATCGGGTTCGACACCGCGGCGACGTCGTTCCGGTTGCCCACGTAGATGCGCCGCTTGTACGTGAGGATTCCCCCCGCCTGCAGCGTGCCCAGCGGCGGGTTGCCGAACGCGGTCAGGAGATTGCTGCTGACGCCGAAGATCGAGTTGACGGGCGCCACCACCGGCGGGCTGCCGCCGGGGCCGTCCTGGTCGATCGATGTCTCGTCGCCGAGGATGCCGTAGGCGTTCTCGCCGATGCCGAGCGCGTTGGCGGGGTCGAAGATGCCGTTCGACGGGCCGACGATGCCCGGCGCCGCAGCGAACGGCGGCACCTCGAGCGCGGCCGCGATGTTTCCGAAGTCGAGCACGGCGTGCTTGAAGCCCCGACCCACGACCGGCGAGAACGGTACCTGCGCGCGCTGCGTCCACAGGCTGACGTCGAGAAAGCCGCCGAGTCCGGCGGCGGGATTGGTCGGATGGTTGTTCGTCACCGTCGTGGTGACGGTGAGGAACGGATCGCTGTTCGCCGCCGTGTACTCGGTGACCACGACCAGGTCGCTCGGGGCGACCGGCGTCGCGCCGACGTCGAAGCCCAGAAGGTTGCCGGTACACGTCACCGTGGCCGACGTCGGCGTCGAGGACGCGCTGACCCCCGTGTAGACCACGAAGTTGTTGGTGCTGAGGCCGCCCACCGTGAAGAGCTGCGTCAGGTGGTCGTTGTTCTGTCCGTTGCTGCCGAGGTCGATGACCGAGCAGCCGCTGAAGGCGAACTCGCTGACCTTCGGGGGCGCGCTCGGCCCGAGCAGTGGCACCAGGTCGTCCTGCGGCCCGACGTCGTCGATCACCGCCTGGACGACGCCGTTCGACACATACCAGTCGTCGATGCCGCCGTCGGCGTCCGTCCCGGCAAAGAGTACGGTGCCGGCGTTGCCGACCGTCACCTGGGTGGCGACCGGGATGGACCAGGCCGCCGTCGCGCCCACCAGCAGTGCGGTGCTCGCGAGGATCGTCCGGAACGAGAAGCGCGGGTGTCGCACGGGGTTCCCTCCCGACCCGCGGTCGTAGGGCCAGTGCGGGTTGGTACGAAGACTACAGCCCGGGACGCGCGGCGCGCAACAGATACTTCACACGCAAACGCCCTGATACTTCACACGCGACCACCCGGCAGAGGGTTCGCGCGCCGCGCCGAGAGCGCTCCGGCGGCCCGATGGTCCGGGCCTACCAGCGACGAACCGGACCGCTGTCGAGGTGCAGGAAGCCATCCTGCGGGTAGTACCCGACACCCCCGGCGCGCATCGCGATGGCCACGTTGCGCAGCTGACGGACGTCGCGTCCGGGCAACTGGATGTCGATCGCCTGTCCCGTCAGGTGGTAGCTGTGCTCGGCAACGCGTCCGCTGACCCGGCGGTACCCCTCGTTGGTCACCGGCGAGCGGTAACCGGAGAACACGTGGATCGGCTCGCTGCTGCCCACCGCCCGGCGTAGATCGTAGAGCTGATTGAGCACGCGGGGATCGATCTGGCAGGTCTCGCCGTTGTGATGGTCGCGCAGCAGGTTGTCGATCGCCTCGAGCGCTTGCGGCTCGTAGCGACCGTCGACGAAGTAGTCGACGTTCAGCCGCTCGTCCGTGTGTACGCAATACAGCGACAGATCGCGGACTTCGCTGGCGTCGGCACCGAACGCAAACGGCCGCGTGGGCGCGAAATCGCCAGGCAGGACCGGCTCGAGCTCGACATCGGCGCGTGCCGTCGTGACGACCCGGCTGCGCGGGCTTTCACGACGTGACGCGACGGCGTTGCGCTCGGTCCCACGGGCCGCGGGCTTCCGGCTCGCGAGCTGCTGCGTGCTCTTGCCGCCAGACTTGGCCCGGCTCGACACGGACTTGCTCTTCGCGGTCGAGGCCCCCTTCGCGGCTGGCCTGCTCGAGTTCGTGGCTCGCGCGGTCTTGCTTCCCGAGGACCGCGACGCAGCGGCGCTTTCGCGGCCGCGCTTCACGGGAGCTGCTGCCTTGCTGCCCCCCGGGGACGCCTTCTTCCGGACACTCGAGACCTTGGCGGCAAACGAGAGTTCCGGAAGGAGCAGAAGACCTGCGACCACCCCACCACCGAGCCACATGAACCGCCTGCGGCTGGCGGAAGAGACACCCTTCCCGTCCAGATCCGGCTCCGTCATTCCCCCTCCCTGGGATCGATCGCACGGTGACGACACGGGCTCCCTCTCCCGCACCGCCACCCCAGCGTGCGCGTCGATACCTACAACACGAGGCTGCGGAGGTCCAGCCTCGGACGCGACTTTTCGCCCTGCGCCCGACCGGCAGGTCAGGCGCGAACGCGCACCGACGGAGCACGGCGCGTCCCGGTTCTCGCTTGCTTGACGCGGGCCGGTGTCACGACTCCGTCTCGGCGACCGCCACCGGCGCCGCCGACACCGGAGGCAGGCCGATCGTGCGCGGCCTCGCCACGTCCCGCGCGAGCGCCGCATCGTCGTCGTAGATGTCTTCGCGGAACTGCACGGCGCCGTCGGGGTCACGCCACGCCGTCGCGTAGACGATGTGCACCGGGATCGGCGACTGGAGGTTCACGTTGCGCGTCGTCCAGCCCGACAGCGCCTTCTTGCGTCGCTCCTCGCCCCACTCGGGCATGTCGCCGAGCAGCGCCGCCGCGAGCGCGGGGGCGTTGCCGAGCCGGACGCATCCGTGGCTCAGCGACCGCGACGTCAAGCGAAACTTGTCCTTGTTCGGCGTGTCGTGCAGGTAGACGCCGAACGGGTTGGGCATGTTGAACTTGACGCGGCCGAGCGGATTCTTGGGCCCCGGCGCCTGGCGGAGGCGGCGCGGCGTCACCGTGCCGGCCGCGTCGCCGCTGCCCGACCCGGTGGACGCAACCCGGGTCCCGCCACGCCACGAGATCCCCTGGGCAGCGAAGTAGCTCTGGTCCGCCAGCCCCCTCGGAATCAGCTCTTCGCGGGCGATGCGCGGCGGTACGTTCCACGGCGGGTTGAACACGAGGTGGCGGATCTCGCTGCTGAACATCGGGGTCTGCCAGGTCGGCTTGCCGACGATCACCGGCATCTCGAGGGTGGTCGTGCCGCGATCCTCGACCCGCAGACGGTACTCCGGGATGTTGATCCACACGTGGCGCTCGCCGAGGTCGTCCGGCAGCCAGCGCAGCCGCTCGAGGTTCGCGACGATCTGCCCGACGCGCTCGGTGGCGGTGACGTTGAGCGCCTCGCGCGTCTTGCTGCCGACGGTTCCATCGGGCGCGAGCCCGTGGTGCTTCTGGAAGGTCTTGACGGCGGCCTCGAGCGCCGGGTCGTAGACGTCGCGCTGCCCGGACGACGGCGCCGCGCCGGAGGCCAGCTCGCCCGTCGCGAGCAACCGCTCGCGCAACCGGCGCACCCCCGGATCGACGGCACCCGAGGAGAGCTTCGGCAGCTCGCCGACCTTCGGCCAGCCGCCACCGGCCGCGATCTCGCGGTAGCGCGCGAGCAGGTCGCGCATCGTCGCGTACTCGGCGGTCTGGGGTGTCAGACGCTGCATCCTGCTGGCGATCTCCACCGGCGGTGCCGCCGCGAGGTCGAGCGCGATCGCGATCGGGTCCGGATCGACCACCATCGGCTCGATCTCGGGAATCTGCACCCGTGGCCGCCGCGCCCCGGTGCGAACGTGCACGCCGTAGCGCATCACCGCCTCGCTCAGCAGCATGTCGAGCTCGGCCCGCCCGAGTGGTTCCGTCGAGCCGCGTCGCGCCTCGATCAGGCTGACCCGGTAGCTCTGGGGCTCGAGTCCGTCGCGATCCACCTGGCGGAGGAAGGCGACGACGGCGTCGATCCGTGCGTTGGCATCGGGGGCCGTCACCCAGAGTGGCGCAGAAGCGCGCGGATCGTAGAGCGCCCGCAGCACGGCGACGTCGAGCCGTGTGCCGCCGACGGTCAGAGGCGCGGGATCGGATAGCGACTGCGCAATGAGCGGCGCGAGGTCGTCCGCAAGCGCGAACCGCGGGCCCGGGCCCAGCAGGACGAGCGCTTGAACGAGTAGCAGCTGCCGGATCAGCCGGAGCCGTCGGGCTCCGGTGGTCCCTCCACCCTCACGCTTCGATGCCGCGCCCATCGTCAAGCTTCCCTCTGGCAGTGAGGATACACCCCCGGCGTAAACGGGAAACCGATGGTCGCGCACGTCGCTCCCGGCCCGATCCCGACAGTCCGCAGGCCAACCGCGACGCCGCGGCCAGTGGTGCGTCAGGCGCGCCCGGCGGTCTTGGCCGGGCGCGCCTGAGAACGCCGCGCGGGCGGCCGACGGCGTGGCGCCGTCGTTCCGGGAAGTGGAGCCGAAGAGAATCGAACTCTCGACCTCTTGAATGCCATTCAAGCGCTCTCCCAACTGAGCTACGGCCCCGGATTCTCTCTGCGGGCCCCTAGGTAAGCGAAGGCATGGACGAATGCAACGCGCTCGGCCCTACAGGTGATCGCCCGAAAATCGCGCGGCGACCGCACGATTCAGCGCCGGCGTCGCCCTGCGGCAACCGCCGCACCCGCAGCGGCCGCCGCACTGGCCGGACGTCCACCAGGGCCGGCACCCGGCGCCCTCGCCCCCCGCTCTGCGGCCTGGCTGTCGATCTCCTGCCGGGCGCCCGCCAGCAGCTCTTCTGCGTGTGCCCGCGCCGCGGCACTCGCGCTGCCGCTCAACATGCGCGCGAGCTCGGCGACCCGCTCGCCGCCGGTGACCTCGAGCACCCGCGTCCGCGTGCGACCGCGGTCGCGGTCCTTGACGACCGCGTAGTGGTGGTCGGCGAACGCGGCGATCTGCGCGAGGTGGGTGATCGAGATCACCTGGTGGCGCCGCACCAGGGCGTGCAGACGCCGGCCGACGATCTCGGCGGTGGCGCCACCGATGCCGGCGTCGACCTCGTCGAAGACCAGGGTCGGTACCGCCGCGCCGCCGGCCACGTTGCGCAGCGCCAGCATGATGCGCGATAGCTCGCCGCCCGACGCGATCCGGGCGAGCGGACGGGCGCCTTCCCCGGGGTTCGCGGCGAGATCGAACTCCACCCAGTCGAGGCCCTGTGGCCCGATTGCGGCGCCGCCGCGTGTGAGGACCGCCGCCGCGCCCCGACTCGGCCCCGGCGGCAGGGGCTCGAACCGAACGGTGAAGCGTGCGTCACCCATGCCGAGCGAGCCGAGCTCCGCCTCCATCGCCTGGGCGAGCCGCTCCGCCCCGCGGCGACGCGCGGCCGACAGCTCGCCCGCGACCCGCCACGCCTCGTCCGCCGCGCGCTCGAGCTCCGCGCGGAGCGCCGTCGGGTCGGCGAGGTCGGACGCCGAGCTCGCGATCTCCTCGCGCAGCGCTTCGCGGCGGTCGATCAGCCCCGCAACGTCCGCGACGCCGTGCTTGCGCACCAGGCGCGCCAGCAGCGCGAGCCGCTCCTCGATCTCCTCGAGCCGCTGCGGGTCGGACTCGAGTCCCTCGACGTAGTCCAGCAGCCCCCGCACCGCGTCCGCGAGCGGCTCCGCAGCCTGCTCAAGGCTGGCGGCGACGTCCTCGAGGCCGGTGTCGACGACCGCGAGCTCGCCCAGGCGCCTCGCCATGGACTGCACGGTCGCCAGCGCGGCGCCGTCGGCGGCGTGCAGGCGCTCGACCGCCTCGTTCGCGGCGAGCGCGAGCTTCTCGACGTTGCGCAGCCGCATGCGCTCGGCGGTCAACGTCGCCTCCTCGTCCGCCCGGTCGAGCCTCGCCTGCTGCAGCTCGTCGAAGTCGAAGCGTGCGATCTCGAGGCGGCGCTCGAGCTGTGCGGCGCCGCGCTCGAGCCCGTCGAGGCGCGTGACGATCTCGGTGAGCCGCCCGTAGTTCGCCCGGTAGCGTGTCGCCTCCGCCTCGGTCCCCGCCGCCTGGTCGAGCATTTCGAGGTGGGTCTCCGCCTGCGTGAGGCGGAGCGACTCGTGCTGGCCCTGGAGATGGATCAGCGCAGAACCGATCTCCAGCAGCGTCGCAACGGTTGCCGGACGGTCGTTGATCACGACCTGCGACCGGCCGTTGCGCGCGATCGTGCGCCGGATGCGGATCTCGCCCGATGCGCTCGCCGGTATGCCCAGAGCCTCGAGGCGTGCATGGGTCCCGGGAGCGGCCGGCCCCAGCGCAAACACCGCCTCGACGCGCGCCGCATCGCAGCCGGCGCGAACCATCTCGCTGCCCGCACGGTGGCCTGCCGCGATCGCGAGCGCGCGCTGCAGCAGGCTCTTCCCGGCGCCGGTCTCACCGGTCACCGCGTTCAACCCGGCGCCGAAGCCCAGCACCAGATCCTCGATCAGCGCGAAGTCGTTGACCCGCAGCGAGCGCAGCACGCGGTCGGTCCTAGTGTCCCGTCACGATCGCGCCCAGCCGAGCTTCGTGCGCAGAAGATCGTAGAAGCCGAGCTGTGGTGACCGCACCAGGCAGGCCACGTGCGGCGATCGTGTGACCTCGACCGTGTCGTCGGAGCCGAGGCGCACCGTCTGCTGGCCGTCGAGCGTGAGCAGCAGCTCCTCTCCCGGTGAGCGCACGCGGAACCCGAGCAGCGAGCCGTCGTCGATGACGATCGGCCGCACGCTGAGGGTATGCGGGCAGATCGGCGCCAGCACCACGACGCGCACCGACGGATGGACGATCGGTCCGCCGGCCGAGAGCGAGTACGCCGTCGAGCCCGTCGGGGTCGCGATGATCACGCCGTCCGCCTTGAACAGTGCGAGGAACTTGCCGTCGACGTGCGTCTCGACGTCGATGATCCGACCCAGCGATCCGCGGCTCAGCACGGCGTCGTTGAGCGCCTGGTAGACCTCCGACCCGCCGCCGCCGCGGCGTACGGTGGCGCGCAGCATGCGACGCCGGTCGACGATGGCCTCCCCGCGCACGGCGCGATCGACCGCCGCGCAGAGGTCGTCGATGCCGATCTCGGTGAGGAAGCCCAGGCCGCCGAGATTGACCCCGACGATCGGCACCTCGCGCTCTCCGGCGAGGCGTGCCGTCGCCAGCAGCGTGCCGTCGCCGCCGAGCACCGCGATCGCGTCGGCATGCGCGAACATGCCGGACTTGTCGCTCGCGCTGGCGCCCAGCCAGCTGGCGTCCTCCGGCTCCGCCAGCGCACCGTGCCCTTGCGCCTGCAGCCAGCCGACGAGATCCCGCGCGACGTCGCGTGCGTGAGGGGCGCGTCGCTTCAGTACGAGACCAACCATGGACCCCGGCGCTGCCAACGCGCGGGCGCTAGCACACCCTCGCCTGCCGTGTCGAATTGCCGGCGCCCGGCTCGCTTTCGGAGGCGCGGGAAGCCACACTCCCACGACGATGCGCGAGCGCGATCTGTTCACCGGCCTCGAGTCGCCGCCGACCGACGAGGCGGCGCGCGGTACCAGGCGGCGAGGCGGCGACGGCGGGGGCGGGACCGCCCCACCCCCCACCGGTGCACCGCTGGCGGAGCGCATGCGACCGCGCTCGCTCGAGGAGTACGTCGGTCAGCGCCACCTGGTCGCGCCGGGTCACCTGGTGCATGCGATGATCGCCGGCGGGAAGCTCCACTCCCTGCTCCTCTGGGGACCACCGGGCACCGGCAAGACGACGTTGTCGCGCCTGATCGCGGAGTCGCTCGGTCTGCCGTTCGCGCAGATCTCGGCCGTCCTGTCGGGCGTCAAGGATCTGCGCGCGATCGTCGAGCGGGCCGAGCTCGAGCTGGCGGCGAGCGGCCGGGCCACGGTGGTCTTCATCGACGAGATCCATCGCTTCAACAAGGCGCAGCAGGATGCCCTCCTGCCACACGTCGAGCGCGGTACCATCGTCCTCATCGGAGCGACGACCGAGAACCCCTCGTTCGAGGTGATCGCGCCGCTGCTGTCGCGCTCGCGCGTCCTCACGCTCGAGCCGCTCGACGAGCAGGCGATCGGCGCGCTGATCGACCGCGCGCTGGCCGACGCCGAGCGCGGTCTCGGTCGCGCCGGGGTCACGCTCGCCGCCGACGCCCGACCGGTACTGATCGGCCACGCCCAGGGAGACGCGCGCATCGCGCTCGGCGCCCTCGAGGTCGCGGCCGAGCTCGCGGCGCGCACCACGGAGCGGCGCATCGACGTCGAGCACCTCCAGGAGGCCGTGCAGCGCCGCACGCTGCGCTACGACCGGCAGGGCGAGGAGCACTACAACGTCATCTCCGCGTTCATCAAGAGCATGCGCGGCAGCGACCCCGACGCGGCGCTCTACTGGCTGGTCCGCATGCTCGAAGCGGGCGAGGACGCCCTCTTCATCGCGCGGCGCATGGTGATCTTCGCCGCCGAGGACGTGGGGAACGCCGATCCGCGGGCCCTGCAGGTGGCGCTCGCCGTCAAGGATGCCGTGCACTTCGTCGGCCTGCCCGAAGGTCGCATCCCGCTCGCGCAGGGCGCCACCTACCTGGCGACCGCACCGAAATCGAACGCGAGCTACGCGGCTCTCGGCGCCGTGACCGCGGAGGTGCGCGGCTCCGGGACGCTGCCCGTGCCGATCCACCTGCGCAACGCACCGACCGAGCTCCTGCGCTCGCTCGGCTACGGGCGCGACTACCGCTACCCGCACGACGCGCCGGGCCACCACGTTGCCGAGGAGTACCTGCCCGACGAGCTGCGCGGACGCCGCTGGTACGAACCCGCCGACGCGGGCGACGAGCGTCAGATCGCCGAGCGCCTCGGCGCGTGGCGAGCGGCGCGCGCCGAGGCCGGTACGCGCCGCCGGCGCTGAGGCGTCCGCTTGGTCCGTGCGTCGCCTACGCGACCCCAGGCATGGACGCGCTCGATCACCAGCAGGACGACGTCGTGCTTTCCCGGGTCGAGCCGCATCGCACGGTACTGCGGGTAGCGCCGGCGGAGCGCACGCACGGCAGCTGCGCACCGACGGGCGTCGCCGGCACGCGCCGCCGTACCGGAGATCAGGACGTAGGCGAGTCGCCGCCAGTCCTCGCTCCAGCGGTCGACGACCAGCGCGAAACGCGGGTTCTCCTCGAGGTTCCGTACACGCCGGAGCGTCCGTCCCACCGCCTTGGGTTTGTCGTCGATGGCGAACGCGAGGGTGTGCACGTCGAGGACCGCGAAGCAGACCGGTACGACGTGCGGCGCGCCGCGCCCGCTGGTCGTCGCGAGGTGCGCCCGCCGCGCCTGCTCGAGAAACGCACGCGTGTCGCTGGTCAGCGCGGCGCTGGTGCCTCCCGCACGCCGGTCGTCGGAGGGCGCGTCGCCTGCACGTCCCGCACCCGTGCCCGCCGTCAGCGTCGCGCCGGCCGTCAGCGTGGCGCCGCCGTGCTCTGCCGGCGCACCGCCTGGGGGCTTGCGCCGCCGGACGTCACGCGACCGCGGCACCCAGCTCCGCGAGCACGCCCGGATCGACGCGGCCGCGGAAGGCGGCCTCGGCCTCCCGCCGCAGCATGTCGCCGCGCCCCTGATAGCGCGGCGAATAGTGGAAGACCTTGAGCCGCCTCGCCCCGGCGAGGCGCGCAATCGTTCCCGCCTCCGCGGCGGTGAGGTGGTAGCGCATCGCCGCCTGGTCGCGGTCCTCGTCGAGAAACGGCGACTCGCAGAACAGGACATCCGCAGCGCGCACCACGGGCAGCAGGACGGCCAGGTTCTCGGGAATGAAACGCGTGTCGACGATGTAGCCGAATTTCTGGCCCAGCGTGACGCGCACCAGCGGGCGCAGCGCCCCGACCGTCAGCTCGGTGGTCGTCCGGTCCGCGCGCGCCACCGTCAGCGGCGTGTCGTCCGCAGCGTCGGCGCGCAGCGCGTCCTTGAGATGCGCGAGCCAGCGACCGGGCGCGTACCCGGCGCGCGACAGCGCGTCGCCGTCGACGTTCAGGTGCATCGGCTCGTCGATCGCGAACGCGAGGCACGGGATCTTGTGGTCGGTGATCGCGGCGCGCACGCGAAAATGCCCCTGGTCGACCAGCACCGGCGTCGTCGCCGTTGCGTCCCCCTGCGGCGCGTCGAGTGGCGGAGCGTCCTCGCGGCGGAAGCCGCTCGAGGCGCGGAACCGCGCGCGCGTCGCTCCCGCCGACGTGACCTCGGTGACATCGAACGCGAACGGGTAGTCGTCGGTGAGGTTCCACACGTACCCCGCGAGCTTGCCGGCCACGCAATCGAGAATGCCAGCCGGACCGAAGAGCGCGAGATCCTTGTCGCGGTTCAGGAACAGCCGAAGCACCCGGTCGAACCCGATGAAGTGGTCCATGTGGGTGTGCGAGACGAAGACGTGCGTCACCTTCAGCAGGTCCGCCGCCGGCAGGGCGTCGTTGCGCCCCAGGTCGAACAGCACCGCGCTGCCCTGCCAGCGCAGCTCGACGAACAGTCCGGGGTCGCCGAACGGCCCGTTCACGAGCCTGGGTGCGAAGGTCGAGGCCATCCCGCTTCCTCACAGGCCACCGCCCGGTGGCCAGAGCGCCGCCCGGGAGCCGCGGCGCCGGCATCAGCGCCGGCTCTGCATCTCCTGCATGATGATGCTCGCCGTCTCCGCCATCATCTCGTTCACGATCTGGCCGAGCGAGCGCTCGTCGTCCTCGAGCTTCAGGACGAGCTTCGAGAGGACGGCGAAGTAGCGCTCCAGGGAATCCGGCTCGATGCCCGGGAAGCGCGCCTCCATCGCGACGCAGAAGCGCTCCTGTGTCATGCGGATGTCCGCCTCGA
Source organism: Deltaproteobacteria bacterium (assembly GCA_016874715.1). GTDB lineage: Bacteria > Desulfobacterota > Binatia > UBA12015 > UBA12015 > VGTK01. Next base: position 22,664 of record VGTK01000028.1, read on the forward strand.
GGGCGTCACGCACCTGTCGGTCCATGCCGTCGCTCGTGCCATGCGCAACGAGTCCGTGCAACCGGCTCCCGGCGCGAGGCCGGGGCTCGGAGTCCGTGAATCCATCCCCTCCCGGCGCGGTCCGGGGATGGCTTCGCGAGCGCTCAGGCGTCGGCTTCGCCACGCGGCCGGCCGAGCATCGCCAGCAGATCCGCGTGCAGCTCCCACCACGCGGCGTGGAAGCTGTCGCCGGTCGTTCCGGCGACGGCGCGCACGTCCCCGAAGCCGGCGCGCGCGAGCGCGTCGCGCAGCCGACGGCGCAGGCTTGCGTAGCGCGGACGCAGCCCGCCGAGATGCGCGAGCAGCGCGTCCGCAGCGCGGTGGACGTCCCGCAGCTCCGCCAGCACGCCGCGGTCGTAGCGCGCGTCCGAGTGGTCATTGGGAACCGCGCCCGGCCGGTCGGCGCGCACCTGCCAGCGCAGCAGGATCCGCTTGACGCGCACGTTCAACCCGGCGAAATCCCCGTCGATCGCGGCGACCGGGCCACGCAGGACGCTGCCCTCGTCGGCGATCACCTCGGCGGCACGCGCGCGTCCCGGCGGTGTCAGCGAGACGTGCCGGTCGCCACCGCGCGGCCGCCACAGCACCAGTCCCTCCTGCTCGAGCACGGAGACCATCGCCGCCGCCTCGTCGTCGCCGACGCCGCACGCCGCGGCGAGGTCGTTCGGCCGTACCACTCCGCGCAGCGCGAGCTGGAACAGCATCGCGTCACCGAGCGGCAAGTCGTCGCCGCGACCGCGCTCGTCGCCGTCGTCGTCCCCGCGCACGCCCAGCGCTGCCGTCGTTCAGGCGGTGGCGTCCGCCGTCGGGCGCTCGTACACCCGGATCTTCAGCACCAGCTTGCACCCCGGGCAGGGCACCGAGCGGATCACCGGAAAGGTCACGAAGTTCAGCCGGATGCTCTCGAGCTGCCGCCGGCGCTCTGCCGCGCAGCACTCGAGCTCCTCGGTGCGGACGCCCTTTCGCTCACTCGCCTTCGCCATGGTCGCGTCACTCTGACGTTCGCTCGCCGCGAACGCCTCCCTGCGGCGCGCGTCTTCCGGCGCCGCCGTCGTGTCCCATCAGAGCTTGAACTCGTCGCCCCGCTTCTTCACCGCCCCGGAATGCGTACGCATCCGATCCACGTGCTCGGCTGCGTGCGCGGCGTCGCCGCGCCGCAGCGCGCTCTCGAACTGCCCCGCGATCGCACGCATCATCGCCGCCTCGCGCGGGTCCAGCGTATCGGCGAGCTCTGCCAGCGTCCGCATCGCCGTCGTGATGCCATCGATGGCCCGCGCCGTATCGCCCGCCTTTTGCGCCGCCAGCGCGCCGTGGAGACGGGCTCGGACCTGCTCGAGCGCGGGTGCGGACTGCGGCCCGAAGACGACCCGCAGGTCGCCGAGCCCGGCGATCAGCGCCTCGAGCGATTCCGGTGCGAGCAGCAGGTCGTCGTGTGCCACCAGAACCTCCCGCTCACTCGCGCCGCGTCGCCGCGATCGCGACCTCGGAGGCCCCGGCGGCGCGCGCCTCGTCGAGGATGTAGACGACGTCGCCCAGCTGCACGCCCTTGTCACCCTGGAGAACCACGCGCTTGACGTCGCTGGCCTCCACCGCCTGCCGGAGTCCGGCGGCGAGCTGCTCGCGCGGCGTCTGCGTCCCGTTCACGAAGATGCCGTCCTGCTGGTCGACGGTGACGACGATGCCCTTGGTCTCGCTCGAGGTGACGCCCGCCTCGGGCAGATCCACCTTTGGTCCCGACTCCACCATCGCCGAGCTGGTGATCATGAAGATGATGAGCAGCACGAGGAAGATGTCGGTGAGCGGCGTGATGTTGATCTCGGCGACGATGCCCTCGCCGTCGCCGCCGTCGCCGTCAGGCAACCTGCCGAGTGCCACGCTCCCCCCGATACGCGCAGACGCCGTCGACGAAGCGCGTGATGCCCACCCGCATGGTGGTCCCGAGGTCGTTCAGACGCACCTGAAAGTAGTTGTACAGCGCAACCGCGATGATGGCGACGCCGAGGCCGAGCGCGGTCGCGACCAGGGCCTCCGAGATGCCCGACGCGACGACCGCGAAGCCGCCGGCACCCGTCTGCGCCATGTGATGGAAGGCGCGCATGATCCCGACCACCGTACCGAAGAGGCCGATGAACGGGGCGGCGCTGCCGATGGTCCCGATCAGCCAGATGTTGCGCTTGAGGGCCTGCGTCTCCTCGACGCGGTGCCCTTCGGCGAGAGCCAGCAGCTCGTCGATCGGCGTGTCGGCGACACGCGGCATGAGCTCGAGGTAGATCCGCCCGAGCGGCAGGTCGGATGCGTCGCGCTCCACCATGTCGCGCGCACCTTGTATGTCGCCGCGGCGCAGGAAGAACCCGATCTGCTTGCCCACGGCGACCATCCGCGGGTCCAGCCGGCGCAGCGCCCACAGGCGCTCGCCCGCGATCGCAAGGGCGACGATCGAGCACAGCAGGAGCGGGTACGTGGCGTAGTAGCCCTGCCGGATCAGATCGAGGAACGTCACCATGTCCATCATGACGCCGCCCGTCTTAGCGTACTCCGGATACTTTTACAGCCGCAGGGGCCGGCACAGGCACGGCGCCGCGTCCTTGTCTGTTCGCAGAGGCGCAGGTAGCGTTAAGAGGATGCGGCCTCGGATGCCCCGCGCCTCGATGGCCCTCGTCCTCGCCGCGGGCGCGGCCCTGCTGCCGTGCCTCGAGAGCGCGGCGGCCGAGCGCCTGGCGGGCAACGTCTGGACCGTCGAGCCAGAGGCCTCCACGGTGACCATCGTCGACGCGGGCCGGAAGATCGCGTTCGTCTACGACGCCGAGACGATCATCCGTCGCGGGTCGACCGACTGGCCGATCGCCGACCTGAAGCGCGGTGACCGCATCGTCGTCACGCTTGCCGAAGAGACGCCCGATGCGCTCCGCGCCCGCCTGATCGCCATCGCCGGGCCTCCGGCCGCCGCGCGCTTCCCGCTGGCGATGCCCTCCCCTGGAACACCATGAGCCGACCAATCCACGAAGACCTCCCCTCCTTCGACCGCGCAGCACGCCGCGCGGCCGTCCTCGAACGCATCGGCTCCGGGGTCGCGGTCATCCGCGCACCGAGCCTGCGCGTCCACGCCAACGACGTGGAGTACCGCTACCGCCCGGACTCCGACCTCTTCTACTTGACTGGCTTCCCCGAGCCCGATGCCGTGCTGGTGCTCGACGGCAGCGCCGAGCGGGAGCGCTGCGTGCTGTTCGTTCAGCCCCGCGATCCGGAGCGCGAGACCTGGACGGGCAAGCGGGCGGGCGTCGAGGGGGCGGTTTCCTGCTACGGCGCCGATGCGGCCTATCCGATGGCCGAGCTCGCCCAGCGGCTCACGCCGCTCATCGCGCGCGGCGGCGCGCTCTACTACCACCTCGGCCACGACGAGCCGTTCAACCAGAAGCTCCTCCAGATCGCGCGCGCGGGATGGGCGCAACGACCGCGAACCTCGAACGACCTGCCGACGTCGCTGCTGAGCACCGGCGCGCTGGTCCACGAGCTCCGGCTCTACAAGTCGCCCGAAGAGATCGCCTGGATGCAGCGCGCGATCGACATCGCCGCCGAGGCGCACCGCGCGGCGATGCGTGAGGTGCGCCCCGGCATGTACGAGCACGAGATCGAAGCGCTCGTGGAGTACGTGTTCCGCCGCAACGGGGCCTCGGGCTGGGCCTATCCATCGATCGTTGCCGGCGGCGAGAACGCCACCGTGCTGCACTACACGGCCAACGACCGCCCGCTGCGCGACGGGGATCTGCTGCTGCTCGACGCGGGCGACGAGCTCGGCTGCTATTGCGCCGACGTCACGCGGACGTTCCCCGTCGGGCGCGCCTTCTCACCGGCCCAGCGCCGCGTATACGACCTCGTGCTGCAGGCGCAGCTCGCCGCCGTCGCGGCGGTGAAGCCCGGCGTGACCATCGAGGACGTGCACGCCGCGGCCCTGCAGGTCCTGGTCGATGGCCTCCTGTCCCTCGGGCTCCTCGCGGGCACGCGCGAGCAGGCGATCGGGGCCGGCTCGTACAAGCCGTACTACATGCACCGGACGAGCCACTGGCTCGGCATGGACGTGCACGACGTCGGGACGTACAAGCGCGACGGCGCGCCGCGGCCGCTGGAGCCGGGCATGGTCCTGACCGTCGAGCCCGGCCTCTACTTCGCAAGCCCGCTGCCTGGCGTTCCCGCGGAGTACCGGGGCATCGGCGTGCGCATCGAGGACGACGTGCTCGTCACGCCGACGGGCCACCAGGTGCTGTCCCACGCCGTGCCGAAGGCGGCGGACGACCTCCTCGCGCTTCGCGCGACCTGAGACTCCCGTTTCGAGAGGACCGCCAGGCCGGATCCGCCGCGCGCGTTCAGCCCTCCTGCGCCGCCCGCTCGACGAGCCCGACCAGCGTCCGGACTCCCCACCCTACCGCACCGCGCGGCACGTACGGCCGACCCTTGTCGGTGTAGGCCACCGCGGCGATGTCGAGGTGGGCCCACGGCAACCCCGCCGTGAACTCGCGCAGGAAGAGCCCGCCGTAGATCGTCCCCGCGGTGCCGTCCCCGACGTTCTTCAGGTCGGCGATCGAGCTGTCCATTCCGGAGACGTACTCGTCCACCAGCGGCAGCTCCCACATCGGCTCGCCGGTCTCGCGTCCGATCTCGATCAGGCGACGGACGAGCTCGCGGTCGGTTCCCATGACGCCCGCGATCGACCGGCCCAGGGCGGTGGTGACCGCCCCGGTGAGCGTCGCGAGGTCGACCATCCAGCGCGGCTTGACCCGCCGTCCGAAGCCGCCCACCGCGGCCCAGCCGAGCGCATCCGCCAGCACGAGCCGCCCCTCGGCGTCCGTGTTCAGCACCTCGATCGTCTTGCCGTTGAACGAGCGCAGAACGTCGCCCGGACGGTACGCGCGCCCGCCGGGCATGTTCTCCGCCGCCGCGACGTAACCGCGCACCTCGATGTCGGGCTTGAGCGCCGCGATGGCCTGCATGGCGCCGAGCACCGCCGCTCCACCCGCCATGTCGCGCTTCTGGATCTCCATGCTCGCCGGCGGCTTGAGCGACAGGCCGCCCGAATCGAAGGTGATCCCCTTGCCGACCAGCGCGACGGGGCCGGCGCTCGACCCGCGACGCGGGCGGTGGATCAGCTCGATCAACCGCGGCTCGTTGCGGCTGCCGCGCCCCACGGCGAGGATCGCGCCCATCTTGAGCCGCTTCATCTCGTCGGGGCCATGGACGTGAACCGTGAGACCGTGCTCGCGGCCGAGCCGCTTCGAGATCCGACCGAGGTGGTCGGGCGTCACCTGCTCGGCGGGCCCGTTGATCAGGTCGCGCGCGAAGCGCGTCGCGTCGGCGAGCGCCTCCGCGCGGGCCACCACCCGGTCCGCCCCGCGCGACGCCGGTGCGCCGGCGATGGTACACCGCTCCACGCGGAAGCCGCCGCGCGCCGTCTTCCAGCCCTCGATCTGGTAGTCGGCGAGCAGCGCGCCCTCGACGACCGCCCCGAGCGCGGCCAGGGCAGGCTCGCCGGCACCGGCCGAGGCCACGGAGATCGCGACCGACTTCGCGCGTGCGCCACGCGCCGCATCGATCGCCTGCCCGGCGAAGCGGCGCCACGCTTCCGGCTCGAGCCGCTGCGCCTCGGCACGTCCGACGCCGATGGCCACGATGAGATCTGCACGCATCTCCCCGTGCGTCTGGTAGATGCTGAGCGCGCCCTGCTTGCCCGGCTCGGAGCTGCGCCGCCGCACCTCGCGCAGCAGCTTGCCGCCGCTCTCCTTGTCGAGCTCGGCGAGCTCGCGGCTCACCGGGACACCCGCGACGATCGGCACGGCGATCAGGTCGGCACGAAGCTTGCCGACGGTGGTCGCGACCCTTCCGAGTTTCATGGCTCACCGCCCCCTTTTGCGCCGCGTTCAGCCCGCGTGCGAAGTCAAGTAGTCGAGAATCACCTGCTGCTCGGCAGTCGTGAGGGGCGGCAGCCCGCGCCTCGCCCGCATCTCCACCATACGCTCGACCTGGATCTTCCACATCGCGGCCGTCAGCAGCGACGGCTGGTGCGGCGGATGACACAGGCCGCACTGCCGGGCGTACGCGATCGCGGCCGGAGACTCCGCGTCGGGCAGCGGACGCGTACAGCCCGCCAGCGCCAGCAGTGCGGCGGCCGCCGCCGCCACGATCGCCTCCTTCAAGCCGGCTGCATCCGGATCGCGCCGTCGAGACGGATCGTCTCGCCGTTGAGCATCGCGATCTCGATGATCGAGCGGGCGAGCGCGCCGAACTCACGCGGCTCGCCGAGGCGCGGGGGGAACGGGACCTGCGCGCCGAGCTTCTTGCGGCCCTCCTCGGGCAGCATCGCCAGCATCGGCGTGTTGAAGAGCCCGGGGGCGATCGTGCACACGCGAATCCCGTACTGGGCGAGGTCGCGCGCGATGGGCAGGGTCATGCCGACCACGCCCCCCTTGGACGCCGAGTACGCGGCCTGGCCGATCTGCCCCTCGAACGCCGCGACCGACGCGGTGTTGACGATCACGCCGCGCTCGCCGTCGGCGTTGGGCTCGTTCTTGGCCATCGCCTCGGCCGCGAGCCGGATCACGTTGAACGTGCCGATCAGGTTGACCTCGATGCACTTCGAGAACAGTCCGAGCGGAAAGGGCCCGCGCTTGCTGACGGTCTTCGCCGCGACCCCGACTCCGGCGCAGTTCACCGCGGCGTTGATCGTTCCGAACGCCTCGATCGTCGCCGCGATCGCCCGCTGCACCTGTTCCTCGCTGGTCACGTCGGCCACGCAGGAGCGCGCGCGCTCACCGAGCTTCTGCGCCAGCGCGGAAGCCGCCGCCTCGTCGCGGTCCAGGATCATGGCCCGGCCACCCGCACCGGCGATGTTCTCCACGGTTGCTTGACCGAGCCCGGAAGCCCCGCCCGTCACCAATGCCACGCAGCTCTTGATGTCCACGATCTGCTCTCTCCCCTTCCTCTCGTGCGCGGCTCAGCCGCCACGCACTCTCGACGCGCGTCCGGGCACGTGCGTCCTCGCCAATGATCCACCTGCCACCGCGAGCGGCCATGCGCCAGGTCCCGCACCGGAGCTCTCGCTCGCGCGCACGGGCGGGCCGTCCGCCTCCGGATGCCCGCGCCGCGCGCTCGACCTCGAACAACAAGCGCCCGGGCGGCGCAAGTGGTCTTGTTGCTTGTTCCTCCCGGGGGACGCGCGTATAATTCTTCCCGAGTGAGCTTCGAGTCCGCCTCGATGTCCCGTCCACTTCACCGGCAGCGCGACGCGCACGGTCGGCTTCCGCGGCAGCGGTGCCGTGGGCCTTCCGAGAGGAGCCGTCCCCATGGCTAGCAAGGACACTTTCGCGAGGATCATTCAGGAAGACCGGGCCGCCCACGAGACCAAGAGCTGGAAGGGCTCGTTCCTGGACTACCTCGAGAAGGTTCGCGAAGACCCCACCATCCCCAAGCTCGCGCACGCGAGACTCTACGATCTGATCATCCGCTCCGGCAGCGAAGACATCCAGTCCACCGAAGACGCCGGCGCCAAGCGGCTGTACAAGGACGACCCGCTCAAGGTCTACAACTTCTTCCGCGACGAGTTCTTCGGCATCGAGAAGACGGTTTCGCAGATCGTCCGGTACTTCCACTCCGCCTCGCTCAAGGGCGAGGAGAGCCGCCAGGTCCTCTACCTCATGGGACCGGTCGGCTCCGGCAAGAGCTCCCTGGTCGAGCGGCTGCAGCGCGGCCTCGAGGAGTCGGAACCCTTCTACGCGATCGCGGGCTCGACCATGAACGAGGAGCCCCTGCAGCTCATCCCGAAGCACCTGCGCAAGGAATTCGAGAAGATGCTTGGCGTGCACATCGAGGGAGACATCTCACCGGTCACCCGATTCCGCCTCGAGCAGGAATTCGGCGGCAGGTACGAGGACTTTCCTGTGGAGATGCGGGACTTCTCGAAGCGGGCGCGCGTCGGCATCGGCGTGGTTCCCCCGGTCGACCCGAACAACCAGGACACCTCCGTCCTCATCGGCAGCGAGGACATCTCGAAGCTCGACGTCTACTCCGAGGGCGATCCGCGCGTCCTCGACCTCAATGGCGCGCTCAACGTGGGCAACCGCGGCGTGGTCGAGTTCATCGAGGTGTTCAAGAACGAGACCGAGTACCTCCACGCCATGATCACGGCGACCCAGGAGAAGGTCATTCCCGCACCGGGCCGGCACGGGATGGTCCACGTCGACACCGTGATCATCGCGCACTCGAACGAGGCCGAGTGGCAGAAGTTCAAGGCCGACCACACCAACGAGGCGATCCTCGACCGCATCGTCGTGGTGAAGGTGCCCTACAACCTGCGCCTGTCCGAGGAGGTGAAGATCTACCAGAAGATCATCCGCCACTCGGACTTCCGCGCGCACGTCGCGCCCCACACCCTCGAGGTGGCGTCGATGTTCGCCATCCTGTCGCGCCTCGAGCCCAGCGCGAAGTGCGACGTGATGACCAAGCTCAAGCTCTACAACGGCGAGGAAGTCGTCGAGAAGGGCAAGACCAAGAGAATCGACGTCCGCGAGCTGCGCGACGAGACCAAGCGCGAAGGCATGAGCGGCATCTCGACGCGCTTCATCATGAAGGCCCTCGACAACGCGCTGTCCGACAACGTCGACGGAAACTGCATCAACCCGATCAACGTGCGCGAGGCGCTGATCACGATGGTCAAGGAAGCGGATCTCGCCGACGACGAGCGCAAGCGGCTGCTCGAGTTCCTGCAGGACGTGCTGCACAAGGAGTACCTCGAGATCCTGGAAAAGGAGATCACCAAGGCCTTCGTCTACTCCTACCAGGAGCAGGCGGAATCTCTCTTCCAGAACTACCTCGACCACGCCGAAGCCTTCGTGAACAAGACGCGCGTGAAGGACCGCAACACGAAGGAGGAGCTGCACGCAGACGAGGGCTTTCTCAAGTCGATCGAGGAGCAGATCGCGATCATCGGCTCGGCGGCCGACGGCTTCCGCCAGGAGGTCATCGCCTACCTCTGGGCGACCTCGCGCCGCGGCGAGACCATCTCCTACCTGAGCTACGAGCCGCTGAAGGAAGCGATCGAGAAGAAGCTCATGACCTCGGTCCGCGACATCTCGCGCATCATCACGAAGGCGCGGACGCGCGACGAGGATCAGACCCAGAAGTACAACGCGATGGTCTCGAACCTCCTGGATCACGGCTACTGCGAGAGCTGCGTCGACGTGGTGCTCAAGTACGCCGCGAACAACCTCTGGAAGGACTGAGTGCCCGGCGCCGTCTTCCGGCCGTTTCGCCGTTCCGAGGCCGAGCGCAGCGATCGCAGCGCAGGCGACCGGCTACGCCACCGCGAGAAGGTGCGCGAGTCGATCCGCGAGAACATCGCCGACATCGTCGCCGAGGAATCGATCATCGGTAAGAGCGGCGACAAGATCATCAAGGTCCCGATCCGCGGCCTGCGCGAGTACCGGTTCGTCTACGGGGACAACGCCCCCGGAGCGGGTCAGGGGGACGGCCAGACGCAGCCCGGCGACGTGGTCGGCAAGGGCAGGAAGGAGGGGCCGGGCCAGGGCGACAAGGCCGGCGACAAGCCCGGGCAGGACTTCTACGAGACCGACGTCACGCTCGACGAGCTCATCGACATCATGTTCGAGGATCTCGAGCTGCCCGATCTCGAGCGGCGCGCGCTCCGCAAGATCCCGGCGGAGCGAATGGCGAAGCGCAAGGGATACCGGCAGGTCGGCATCCGGATCCGCCTCGACAAGCGGCGCACGGCGCGGGAACGCGTGCGCCGCATCCTCGCGACGCGGCGACTTTCCGGACAGTCGCCGCGTCCTCCCGGAACGTCGGCGGCCGAGGCCGACCGGCAGCGCAAGCCCTTCCACACCGAGGACCTGACCTACCGCCACGTCGTGACCGACGTGCGCAATGAGTCCAACGCCGTGGTCATGTGCATCATGGACACCTCGGGGTCCATGGACACGATGAAGAAGTATCTCGCGCGCAGCTACTTCTTCCTCCTGTACCAGTTCATCGCCACCAAGTACCGGTCGGTCGAGCTGATCTTCATCGCGCACCACACCGAGGCCCGGGAGGTCACGGAGGACGAGTTCTTCCACAAGGCGGAATCGGGCGGGACCTTCATCTCGTCGGGTTACCAGAGGGCACTCGACATCATCGAGGAGCGCTACCATCCGTCGCTGTGGAACATCTACGTGTTCCACTGCTCCGACGGCGACAACTTCGACTCCGACAACCCGGCGGCCCTGCGCACCGCGCGCCAGCTCGCCGAGGTCGCGAACCTGTTCGGCTACGGCGAGATCAAGCCGCTCGGCTCGCGCTACTACGAGAGCTCGATGCTGAACCTGTTCCGCCGCCTCGACGCCGACAACTTCCAGACCGTGGTGATCGAGCGCAAGGAAGACATCTGGCCGTCGTTCCGCGCCTTCCTGTCCAAGGACCGGGCCCGGGTCGCGGACGACGCCGCGGCACCCGCCTGACGCGACGCCCGGAGACACCATGCCGGACTACTCGATCGCCGACCTCGAGCGCTGGGACGAGCGCATCCGCGAGCAGGCCGCGGCGTTCGGTCTCGACGTGTACCCGCAGGAGTTCGAGATCTGCGACCACAACGACATGCTCGGGTACATGGCCTACTCGGGAATGCCGTCGCACTACCCGCACTGGTCGTACGGCAAGTCGTTCGAGAAGCTGAAGACCATGTACGACTACGGGGTCTCCGGGCTGCCGTACGAGATGGTCATCAATTCGAACCCTGCCCTCGCCTACCTGATGCGGGACAACAGCCTCTGTCTGCAGATCCTCACCATCGCCCATGTGTACGGGCACAACGACTTCTTCAAGAACAACTTCAACTTCCGGCAGACGCGGGCCGAGTTCACGCTCGGAACGTTCAAGGCGCACGCCCACCGCGTGCGCTCCTACGTCGAGGACCCGTCGATCGGCTACGAGCGGGTCGAGTCCATTCTCGACGCCGCGCACGCGATCTCGTTCGAGATGCGGCGCAATCGCGCCATCCGCAAGCTGTCCCAGGACGAGGAGAGACAGCGCCTCTACGAGGCGTCGCAGCCGCGCCCCGACCCGTTTCGCAAGCTCCACCGCGCTCCCGAGTACCAGGCGCCCGATCTTCGCCGTGTGCCTGCGGTGCCGGAGGAGGACCTGCTGCTCTTCATCCGCGACCACAATCCCTACCTTGCGGAGTGGGAGCGCGATCTGCTGACGATCGTGCACGAAGAAGCCTGCTACTTCCTGCCGCAGATCGAGACCAAGATCATGAACGAGGGCTGGGCTTCGTACTGGCACCGCGAGATCCTGAACGCGCTCGAGCTGCCGTCGGAGCTCCACCTGGAGTTCCTCGTGCGACACAACCAGGTCGTGCGGCCGCATCCGGGAGGACTCAACCCGTACCACATCGGCCTCAAGGTCTGGGACGAGATCCGGCGGCTGCACGACGACCCCACGTCGGAGGAGAAGCGCGCGGCCAGCCTCGGGGGCGGCGGACGCGACGCCCTGTTCGAGACGCGCTCCGTCGATCGCGACGCGTCGTTCCTGCGGCGCTACCTCTCCGAGAAGCTGATGCGCGAGCTGGACCTCTTCCAGTACGAGCAGCGCAACGAGGACCACGTCGTCACGAAGGTCTCCGACCAGGAGAGCTGGCGTGAGGTGAAGGATACGCTGATCCGCAGCGTCGGCACGGGGACGATCCCCGTCATCAAGATCACCGACGCGGACTTCGGCGGCAATCGCACGTTGTACATGGTCCACGAGCACGACGGCCGCGACCTGCTGCTCGAGTACGCCGAGCGCACCCTGCAGCACCTCCACCGGCTGTGGGGTCGTGAGGTCGCCCTCGAGAGCCTGATCGACGGAAAGAAGACGCTGCTCGCGTTCGGCGACCACGGCTTCGCCGCGAAGCCGGCGCGTTAGGCGTGCCGATCTACGAGTACCACTGCGCGCCCTGCCGGCGCCGCGTGCAGGTCCTCACGCTGCGTGCCAGCGAGGCTCCCGATCCGGTCTGCGATCGCTGCGGCAGCCGCGACTCGCGGCGCGTCCCCTCGCGCTTCGCGGTTGCGCGATCCGAGGAGAGCCGGCTCGACGCCCTGGCCGACCCCGCGGGGCTCGCCGACCTCGACGAGGGCGATCCGCGCAGCGTCGCCCGCTGGCTGCGGTGCGTGGGCAGGGAAGCGGGCGACGACGTCGGTGGACCCGAGTTCGACGGCATGGTCGACGAGCTCGAGGCGGGCGGTGACGCGCTCGACGCACCGGACGACGGCCACGGCACGCCCGGCGGCGACGACGCCTGACCGCGCACGGCGCCTCAAGCGAAGGGATGCTCGGGTGACGGCGTGTGCACCGGCCCGATGCGCAGCGCCGTCACCCGGCTGCCCGCGGCGAGCTCGTCGATGCCCGGCGGGCTGATGGCGAGGCAGTCGGCCAGCGACAGCGAGCGCAGCACGCCGGAGCTCTGCGTGCCGGTCGGCGACGCGAGGAGGACATCGCCGTCGCGTCGCAGGGTGCAGCGCACCAGCTCGCAGAGCCCCTTCGCGGTGCGCACGCTCCGTTCCATGACGACCTCGACGGTCGGCGCGTGGACGTGCTTCATCCCGAGCGCCCGGCGCAGCGCCGGCGCGACGTACAGTTCGAAGCACACGAGCGAGGACACCGGGTTCCCGGGCAGGCCGAAGTAGAGGCGTCCGTCGCGAGCCGCGAAGGTGATCGGCTTGCCGGGCTTCTGCGCCACCTGCCAGAAGCGGCGCTCGAGGCCCTGCTCGTCCATGACCTCCTTCACGAAGTCGAAGTCGCCCACCGAGACGCCGCCCGTCGAGAGCACGGCGTCGAAGCCGCGGGTGGCGGCAAAGGCCTCACGGAGCGCGTCGCGCGTGTCGCGCACGATGCCGAAGACGACCGCGTCGCCGCCGACCTCCTCGACCGCGGCCGCCAGAGTGTACGCGTTCGAGTTGTAGATCCGACCGGGAGCGAGCGGCCGCCCGAGATCGACCAGCTCGTCGCCGGTCGCGAGCACGGCCACGCGCGGCCGCACGGCCACGCGCACCGTCGGCAGCCCCAGCGAAGCGATCAGCCCGATGTCCGCCGGCCGGAGCACGCGGCCGACCTCGAGCACGCGGTCGCCCGCGCGCAGATCCTCGCCGACCGGGCGCACGAACTCGCCCGGGTGTGGCGCGTGCCGGACGGCGACCGTGGAGCCGTCGGTCGACGTGTCCTCGACCTTGACCACCGCGTCCGCGCCCTCGGGCAGCGCGCCGCCGGTCATGATCCGGATCGCCTCGCCGCTCCCGACCGTCCCCTCGGGAGCGTCCCCGGCGGCGATCGTCGCGACCACCCGCAGGCGAACCGGGGCGGCATCGGAGGAGCCCGCCAGGTCGGCGCTGCGCACCGCGAAGCCGTCCATCTGCGAGTTCCGGAATGGCGGGATGTCGATACCCGCGACCACCTCCCGTGCCAGAACCCGCCCGCGCGCCACGGCGATGCCGACCTCTTCGGCCGCGAGCGGCACCACGTCCGACAGGACCTGCGCGATGGCCTCGGCAACGGAGATCACCAGGCTGATGTCGCCTCCCACCCGTGCCGGGTCAAGGCCACGAGGCCGTCGCGACAGGCTGCCCGCTTGCTTAACGGAAGGCGCCGATCCCGAAACATGCGGAAATTCCGGTTCAGACCATCGCTTCTCGGCGATTCCGTGCTTAATTAGTGGGCATGTGCGTATGACACGGGCAGAATCCCGCTTCCTCGGCGAGCACTGGCTCAACGTGCTGGAGAGTCTGGACGACGGCCTGATCGTCATCAACGACCAGCACAGCCTCGAGTTCATGAACGAGGGCGCGGCCCAGCTGACCGGCCTGTCCACGGCGCAGTCCATCGGCATGCCGGCGGCCCGAGTGTTTGGCGGGAACCCGTGGCTGCTCGACCTGCTGCAGGCGACGCGCGCCTCCGGCGTGCGCAACGTCCGCGGCGACGCTGCGCTCTACGGGCGCCACGGCCACACGCGACCGGTTCGCGCCGCGGCCACGCTGCTGGTCAGCGACGACGGCGCGGTGGTCGGCGCCCTCCTGACGCTGCACGACCTGAGCTACCAGCGGGAGCTCGAATCGCGCTCCCGCGACGCGGACCGCCTCGGGCAGCTCGAGATCCTGCTCGCCGGCCTCGCTCACGAGATCAAGAACCCGCTCTCCGGGATGCGCGGGGCGGCGCAGCTCCTGTCGGCGAACCAGGCAGACGGGCACCGCTCGCGCGAGTGTACCCAGATCATCCTCGACGAGATCGACCGGCTGAACAGCCTGATGGCGCAGCTGCTCGATCTGACGGGCCCGCCACGGCTCGAACGCCTCGGCGTCAACATTCACGAGATCATCGACCGCGTCCTCGCGATCGAGGGAGCGGGGCGCGGCGGGCGCCTGCGCTTCGTGCGCGCCTTCGATCCCAGCCTCCCCGACGTCCACGGCGACGCCGGCCGTCTGACGCAGGTGCTGCTGAACCTCGTCCGCAATGCGGTCGAGGTGTCACCGCCCGGCGGGACGATCACCCTCACGACGCGCATGGAGACGTCCTACTACGTCGCCGGCGCGAACGGCCGCGAGCAGTTCCTGTCGCTCGACGTGAGCGACCAGGGCCCGGGCATCCCGCCCGACGACCTGAGCCGCATCTTCTCGCCGTTCTTCACCACCAAGGATGGCGGCACCGGCCTCGGACTCGCCATCAGCCAGCGCATCATCACCGAGCACGGCGGCGTGCTGCGCGTCCAGACGGAGCCCGGTGCGGGTTCCATCTTCACCGTGACCCTGCCGGTCGATCGAGGCAATCACCATGTCTGACACACCCACTTCGGCACGGATCCTCGTCGCCGACGACGAGCGCTCGATCCGCTGGGTGCTGTCGGAAGCCCTGAGCGCCGACGGCCACCAGGTGAACGAGGCGTCGACCGGCACGGACGCCCTCGCGATCCTCAACCGCGGGGCGATCGACGTCGCGTTCCTCGACATCCGCATGCCCGACATGAACGGGCTCGACGTCGTCAGCAAGGCCCGCGAGGCAGGCTGCCAGACGACCCTGATCGTCATGACCGCGCAGACCACGATGGCCAACGCCGTCGAGGCGATGAAGCGTGGGGCCTACGACTACCTCACCAAGCCCTTCGACCTCGACGTGGTGCGCATGCTGGTGACGCGCGTCCTCGAGACCCGCCAGCTGTCGAGCGAGGTGAGCGTTCTCAAAGGCGAGCTGCGCAAGCGCTACGAGGTCGGCGTCGACATCATCGGCCGGTCGCCGGCGATGCAGAACATCTACAAGCTCCTCGGCCGGGTCGCCAAGAACGATGCGACCGTCCTGATCGAGGGCGAGAGCGGTACCGGCAAGGAGCTCATCGCGAAGGCGATCCACTACCACTCGCCACGCTGGCAGGGGCCGTTCGTCGCGCTCAACTGCTCGGCGATCCCGCGCGAGCTGCTCGAGAGCGAGCTCTTCGGCTTCGAGCGCGGCGCGTTCACCGGTGCCATCGAGCGGCGCGCCGGCAAGTTCGAGCAGGCTGCCGGCGGCTCCCTGTTTCTCGACGAGGTCGCGGACATGCCGCTCGAGCTGCAGGCGAAGCTGCTGCGAGTCCTGCAGGAGCGCGAGTTCACCCGTGTCGGCGGGCGCGAGAGCCTGCGCACCGACGTCCGCATCGTCGCCGCGACCAACCAGGAGCTCCTGCGCGCGGTCCGTGCCGCACGCTTCCGCGAGGACCTGTACTTCCGCCTCAACGTGGTGCCGGTCCACGTACCGCCGCTGCGCGAGCGCAAGAGCGACATCCCGGAGCTGATCCGCTTCTTCGTCGCCAAGATCAACCGCGACCTCGGCACCGAGATGACCGGCATCGCACCGGCCGCCGAGGCGATGCTGATGCAGTACGGCTGGCCAGGCAACGTCCGCGAGCTGGAGAACTCGCTCGTCCGTGCAGCCGTGCTCGCACCCGGTCGCACGTTGATGCCGACGGACTTCGCCCTCTCCGAGGTCAATCTGCCGAGCAGCAACGGCGATTCGCTCGCCGAGGTCGTCCGCCGGCGCACCCGCAACCAGTTCGAGGCGCACGGCGAGCGCGACCCAGTCGACGTCTACGCGACCCTCCTCATGGAGTTCGAGCGGCCTCTGCTCGAGGCCACGCTCGAGCGGACCAACGGCAACCAGGTGCGCGCCGCGCAGATCCTCGGCATCAACCGCAACACGCTGCGCAAGAAGCTCACGCAGCTGGGACTCACGCCGCGTCGCGCGACCGGCTGAGCGCCGGCGACGGACCGTGCTCGCATCCCACTGCGCCGCCGTCGGTCGGTGCCTCCCGTCCACTGCGCCGTCCGTGCCGCGTCAGGACTCGACGGCGATTCCCCCCGCCGAGGTGTCCGGCGCGCCCGGCGCGAAGAACCCGCGCATCTCGGCGAGAACGTCGGGCATGCCGCCCACGACCACGCGCGGCGGCCCGGGCAACGAGCCGACGAACTCCTGGATGTAGGGCTTGCCGGGATCGGCCCCCAGCACGACGACGAAGCCCCGATCCGTCTCCCGGCGCACGAGGCGTCCGAACATCTGCTTGAAGGAGACCACCGCGGGCTCGAGAGACAGCGCACGGAAGTCGTCGCCGCCAGCCTCGCGGATCAGGCGCCCGCGGCCCTGCTGGAGCGGGTCGTTCGGCGGCGGGAACGGCAGCTTGTCGATCACGACGCAGGACAGCGCCTCGCCGGGCACGTCGATGCCCTGCCACAGGCTTCGCGTCCCGAGCAGGATGGCGCGAGGGCTCGCGGCGAACTGGTCGACGAGCCGCCCGGCGCCGCCGCTCCGTCGCTGCACGAGGAGCGCAATGCCGTGCTCGTCGAGCAGCGCCGGCAGGCGGTCGGCAACCTCCGCCAGGCGGTTCCGGCTGGTGAACAGCACGAGCGTCCGGCCGCCCAGCAGGCGCGCGATGCTCGCGATCGCCTGCGCGCAGTCGTCGGCGAACCCGCGTGAGCGATAGGTACCGGCACGCACGAAGGCGAGCACGGTGTTCGCCGGGTAGTCGAATGGCGACGGGATCGCCATCTCCGGCAGGCGGCGCTCGTCGGGCACGAGCTGCCACCCGATCTTGTCCAGCGACGAGCGCGGGTTGCCGCCGACGCCGAGCGTCGCGGACAGTGCGACGACGGTCTTCGCAGGCTCGAGGAGCTTCGTGTGGATCAGCTCGGCGACGTTGAGCGGAGTGGCGCGCACGGTCCAGTCGGACTGCTCGCGCGCGAGCCGGCTCTGCGCCGCGTACACCGTCCCCTCGCGCGTCTGCTCGAAGAGGTCTGCGACCAGGCCCTGACCGGCAAGACGCAGCGCCAGCCCGAGGCTCGTGGCGCGGGCCGACACGGCGTCGTCGGTGCCGTCCTCGCGCGCCTCGCGATACGTGCCGGCGAGACGCTCGATCTCCTCGCCGAGATCGACCATGCTGGCCGCCAGCTCACACGCGCTGCGCGCCGCCTGCGACCAATGCGGGTGGCGCGCGGCGACCGCGGGCGTGGGCACCAGCGTCTCCCCGTCCTTGCATACCGCCGCCAGGGCGCGCCCACACGCATCGACTGCCGTCTCGCAGCGGCGTACGAGCTCGAGCGCCCGGCGCAGCGCGGCCGCCTCCTGCGCCGCACACACCGCCCACAGCAGGCCGCCGCGGCCGCCGCCCGCCACCTGCGCCAGCCACTGGCGCACCTCCCGTGCCCCGATCTCCTCGCGAAAGACGCGGTCGCCCTCCTGCGCCAGCTCGTGCGCCTCGTCGACCACCAGCCGATCGATCGCGCCGTATCGCGCGGGCCAGGTCAGCAGCAGCGAGTGGTTGATCGATACGATCGCGGCGTCGCCGAGCGAGTCGATGCGGCGCAGGAACGCGCACGGACCGCTCGCCATGGCACGGCATGCGCGCTCGTCGCAGTCCGACGAGCACGCCAGCACGTCGCGGAGCCCGCGCAGGGCCGGCTCCTGTGCGAGCAGCCACCCGCCGAAGGACTGCAGGTCGCGCGTCGGGCACCGTGCGAAGTACGACGCGAGGTAGAGCCGCGCCGCGCCGGACATCGTGCCGAACCCGAAGTCGCCCGGGTGCTCGGCAAGCTCGTTCGCGCGCGCCGCACAGCCGTAGTTCGCACGTCCCTTGAGGACCAGCGCAGGCTGCGGCGGGAGGCCGAGCACGGCGGCGATGCGCGGCAGCTCCTCCTCGACCACGCGCTCCTGCAGTGTCCGGTTGGCCGAGCTGACCACGACCCGCTCGCCGGTGTGCAGCGAGTGCAGCAGGCCGACCAGGGCGTACGCGAGGGTCTTGCCGATGCCGGTGCCGGCCTCCGCGCCGACCACGCGATCCTCGCGCAGCGCCACCAGGATCGCACGGGCCAGCTGGATCTGTCCGTCGCGCGCGCGATACCCGGGAACGTGTCGCCGCCAGCGCGCCTCGTCGGCGAGCAGTGCCGTCACGAAGTCGGGCTCGTACCATGCTGCCGGGATCGGTGTGCGACGCCGTGGCTCCTCGATCGCCGCCGCCGTGCGTGGCGCGTCGAGCTCGCCGAGGCCCCGCCCGACCGGGCCGAAGAGCGGCTTCCACGGCCAGTCGAGTCGTGCCGCGAGCGCGGACAGCTCGCGGTGCTCGCCTGCGGCGGCCGGGCCCGACAGCTCGGCAAGGACGGCCAGCGTATCGAGCGCGTCGTCGAGGGCGCGATGACGCTCCGTGCGGCCGAGGAGCTCGCGGGCCAGCGTCTCGAGGCTGTGGCCCGACATCTCGGGCCGTAGCACGCAGGCGAGCTCGAGCGTGTCGAGGAAGCGCGTCCCCGGCTCGAGCGTGCCGTCGAGAAAGGCCTCCTCGAAGGCTGCGTTGTGCGCGACGATCGTGGCGCCGAGCAGGAACGTGGCCAGCTCACCCGACACGTCGCTCCAGCTCGCGGCGCCGCGCACATCGTCGTCACGGAGGCCGGTGATCGCGCTCGTGATCGGCGGAATCGGCAGCCCGGGATCCACCAGGCGCTCGAAGAGCACGGGCCGCGCCCCCGGCACCACCAGAATGGCGCCGACCTCGATCACCCTTGCGCTCGCAGGGTCGAGCCCCGTGGTCTCGAGGTCGACGACGGCGAACCTTCCAAGAGCCGACGCGAGGTGGTCGCAGGTCGCCTGTCCGGGCAAGCGCCCGTCGCGCTCCGTCAGGTCGCTGTCACCGCGTTCCATCCGCCCGGATCTCTCGCTGCCGCGAGCCCATCGTGCAAGCGCTCGCGGGGCATGGAGTGAGCAGCCGACACCCGCGGCCACCGAGTGTGCGCGGCCGACGCCCGCGGCCACCGAGTGTGCGCGGCCGACGCCCGCGGCCACCGAGTGTGCGCGGCCGACGCCC
Source organism: Deltaproteobacteria bacterium (assembly GCA_016874715.1). GTDB lineage: Bacteria > Desulfobacterota > Binatia > UBA12015 > UBA12015 > VGTK01. The sequence continues at coordinate 42,084 of VGTK01000028.1, forward strand.
GCTACGACCGACGCACCGTCGCGTTGCACGTCGGTGCAGCGAACCAGCTCGGCTGAAACGATGTCCTGCTGGCGACGCCCGAGCCTGCGGGTCTGCTCGACGGGCACGCCGCGTGCAAACGCGTCCGTCGCCCGCAGCCCCCGCCGCGGACGCACGTCGTCGCTGCTCCCCTCGAATCGGCGACCAGCCACCGCATCGCCCGTGGGCGCTGCGGAACATGGAGGACACCATGCCTCTCGACCTCGACAGAGACCGTCGCCGCGGTGGCCAGCGCGCGACCTTGGCTCTGGCAGCACTGCTGGCATTCGCGACGGGGATCGCCGATGCCGCCGACACCCCGTCGGCCGGCGTCCTGCTGCGTCGTGCGCGCCACGCGATCGCCGACGGCCGGCGCGAGGAGGCCGCCGAGGGCCTTCGCGCCGTGCGTGCCGCCGAGCCGGGCTCGCACCGGGGCCTCGAGGCGGCGGTTCTGCTTGCCGACCTGCAGCTCAAGGGCGGCGACGCAGCGGGCGCCGACCGCACGCTCGCCGATGCCGGGCAACACTTCCGCGACG
>VGTK01000029.1 GCA_016874715.1 Deltaproteobacteria bacterium
CGCGTGGGCGAGCGTCGTCGCCACCGCGGTCGCCACGGCGGTGGCCGGCGCGTGGCTCGCGCACGCCGCGGGGCGGGTGGACGGACGCGCGGCGCTCATGGGGCTGACGATCCTGCACCAGGTCGCGGCGTCCTTGTGGGTCGGCGGACTCGTGCACCTCGGGGCCACGTGGCGCCTGGGACGCGAGGACGGCGTCGTCGCAGCGCTCCGGCCGCCCATGCTGGCGCGCTTCTCGAGCCTCGCGGTGGCGTCCGTCGTGGCGCTGGTCGCGTTCGCGCTGCCACTCGCGTGGCGCAACGTGGGGACGTGGAACGGCCTGGTGGGAACCGCCTACGGCTCGCTGGTGCTCACGAAGGTCGGGCTCCTCGTCGCCGCCCTCGTCCTCGCCGCGGGCAACCACCTCGCGGTGCGGGCGTACCGGCGGCGGCGCGAGCGCGACGGCCTCGAGACGCGCGTCCCGTTCCTGCTCGAGGCCGAGACCACCATCGCCATCGTGTTGCTGTTCACCGCGGCGAGCCTGTCGTCGCAGCCGCCGGCGCGCGACGTGGCCGATCACGCGACGGTGGCGGAGGTCGCGGAGGTCTTCCGTCCGAAGCTGCCGGCGCTGCGCACGCCGTCGGTCGAGACCATGAAGCAGACCTCGACCGCGACCGATCCCTACGCGGCGGTCGGCGGCGAGCGGACCTACGCGTCGTACTCGTGGTCGAACTTCAGCCACAATGCGGCCGGCATTCTCCTGCTGGCGATGAGCGTCGTGGCGCTGGGCGCGAACCTCGGCCGGCGCTGGGCGCGCAACTGGCCGGTCGGGCTGGTCGCGCTGGGCGTGTTCGTGTTCCTGCGCTCGATGGCGGTGGACGGCATCTGGCCGTTCGGCACGCGCGACTTCTGGGCATCGACGCTCGGCAGCGCGGAGGACCTGCAGCACCGCCTCGCCGGCATCCTCGCGATCACGCTCGGCGCAGTCGAGTGGCGCGCGCGCCGCGCGGGCACGGCGTCGCGGCTCGCCTACGTGTTCCCGTTCCTCGCCACGGCGGGCGGGCTCCTGCTGCTCGTGCACTCGCACGTCGCCTTCGAGCAGAAGAGCAGCTTCCTGATCCAGGTCACGCACACGACGATGGGTGCGCTCGCCGTTCTGCTCGCGTGCGGGCGGCTGCTCGAGCTGCGTCTCGCGGGACCGCTGGGGCGCGTCGCGGGTGTCGGCTCGACGGTCGCGATGCTGCTGATCGCGTTCGTGCTGATCTTCTACCGCGAGGCGAACATCGTGATCCCGAAGGAGGCGGAGGCGGCGGTGATCGCGCCGGTGCGTGCGGCCGAGGCCGGAGACGCCGCGCCGGGCGTGCCGGGCTCGGCGGGCGCGGAGGCGCCGTGAGCGAGGCGCCTTCGCCGGGCCACCGTCCCACCGCGCAGGATCTCGCGGTCGCGCGCGTGCCGATCGAGCCGTGGCGGCTGCTGACGTCGCCCGTCCCTCCGGGGGTCGAGAACGTGCCGACGGACCGCCCGGCTCTCCTCGTCGTCAACCACACGCCGCTGAGCGTGCTCGAGGTGCCGCTGATGGTGCTCGCATGAGCCGGATCGCAGGAAATCGTCGTTCGCCAGCACACCGCGCCGTGTGGGCGATTCTCGTTCTGGTCGCATGCGCGGCGTTCGGTGGGCCGTCGCGCCCGGCCCACGCCCGCGTGCGCCAGACGATCATGCTGCGCATCGAGGGCTTTCTCGACGCGGCGCCCGAGGGCGTGCGGCCGCAGCGCAAGATCCAGGTGCGCATCGGCCGAGACGCGACGCGCTCGCTCGCGGTGACCAGGCTCGCCAATCAGGGTGCGGGCCCGCACGGCCAGACGATCCTCGGCGAGGTGGCGCGCTACCGTCCGGCCTTCCGCCTGGTCGGTGACGATGCGCTCGTCGCGAAGCTTGCCGGTGCACCGCCGGGTGCGCGCGTGACGCTCACGGGCAACCTGTCGAGCGGCCGCAACGTCCTGCTCACGAGCGCCGACGTCGAGCCCGTCGCGGTGCCGCCCCCTGCCGCGGCGGCGTCGCCCGGCGCCGGCGCATCACCCGACGCGGCGGCGTCACCCGGCGACGGCGGCTGACGTGCGGAGCCGCACCGTCGCGCGGCCGTGTACGGTGACCCCGTTCGGATCCGTCACGGCGAGCGGCGAGCCGTCGATCTCGGCCGCGACCAGACGTCCGGGCAGCGGCGCACGGAGCACGAATCCGCCCGGTGGTGCTGCGTCGCCGCGCAGCACGATCTCGATCGTGTCGGTCGCGGTGTGCCGCAGCGTGTACGCGAGAGAACCCCAGTACGTCGCGAGCCCGTCGACGACCACGTCGCCCTCTTCGAGCCACGCGAGCGGCACACCGTGCGCGAGGACGAGAGCCTCGTCCGCCATGCGCTCCCACGCGAGCATGGTCCGGAACGCGAGCGCCCACTCCGCGGCGATCCAGGCGTGCGGCACGTCGCCGATGTGGCCCGGGCTGCGCGGGTCCCGCCAGGTGATCTCGGGCCACTGGCCCCACGCGGACGGACGCCGGTCCTGCAGGAGGAACTCGGCGAGCTCGCTCGCCGCGGCGCGCTCGCCGAGCTGCACCAGCGCACCGACGATGCGCACCTCGTACGCCGTGTAGTTCTTCCACGGCATCGCACCGTCGCGCCGGCGGCGGAATCCGTCGAGGTACTGCGCGTACGTCGCGTGCAGCGCGTCCACCGGCAGGAGCGGCGTCTCGCCGAGCAGCGAGATCGCATTCGACGTCGCGGTCGGGTCGAAGTCCGCCCACTCGACCGAACCCGGCACGTAGGCGATGCCGCGCGTCGCGATGGTCGTCTCGAGGGACGCGCGCACGTCCTCGCGCATCGCGTCGCGCTGCGCGAGGAACGCCCGTGCCTGCGCCGCGTCGCCCCGTGCGGACGCGAGGAAGGCCGCGTCACCGAACGCGCGCACCGCCCAGAAGTCGTCCCAGTACGAGTGCACCGGGTGCGCGAGGTAGCCCTCGTGGCTCGCCGACTCGGGCAGAAGCCCGCGGAACGCGCGCTTCTCCGGCATGTCGTATGCCGCGTCGAGACGCTCGCCGCGCAGCCGCTCGATGCACGCGCAGGCGCGCAGCACGTGCGGCCAGTGCGCGTCGAGAAACGCCCGGTCGCCGCCGAAGCGGAAGCACTCGGCGATCGCGAACACGAGCTGGCCGTGGCTGTCGTGCTCGACCAGCCAGTCCGGTCCGCTGCGGTCGACGCAGCAGGGCACCAAGCCGTCGTCCTTCTGGAACGGTGCGTACCAGCGCACGAAGTCCTGCGCCTCGCGGACCCGCCCGACGCGCAGCAGTGCCGAGGCCATGATCGCGCCGTCGCGGATCCAGGAGCGCGTGTAGCGTCGCGGTCCGGGCTGCAGCGCCGGTCCATCGCGCTCGACCAGGACGTGCGCGATCGCGGTGCGCAGCGCGTTCGCGTGATCCCGGAAGCGTCCGGGGAGCGTGATCGCGACCCCGCCGAGCAGCTCGCGCCACTCCGCGAGCGCGCTGTCGTTCGCCGCGTCGCCGCGCGTGCCGGCGGGAAGCTCGCTCGGCGCTCCCGAGGCGATGGTGCCGAAGGGAATCGCCAGGTGCACCTCGCGCGCGCCACGCGGCGGCAGGTCGAGGTCGAAGCGCAGCGCGCCCGACGCGTAGCCGAAGGCATCCTCGACGCTGGTGCGGGGCGGCACGTCGCCGGCGCGCAGGTGGACGGCGATCTCGCCCTGGTCGAACGTCGCGGCGCCGGCCGCGTCGGCGGGATCGAGCGCCAGCACGGTGCGCTCGCCGTCGATCGTCAAGCCACGCGGCGATGCGTCGATCGTACGGATCGTGCGCATCCCGCCGAGCTCGCCGAACGACTGCCACGGCGGCGTCACCTGGAACGGTACGCACGCGGCGAAGAGCCGCGCCGTGCGGGCTGCGTCGCCGGCGTTCTCGACGCGGTAGCGGACGAAGAGCACCGCGTGCCCGGCGACGTGCGTGGCGTACGCCGTGGTGTGCAGCACGAGACCCCGCACGTGCCACACCGAGGACGGGATCGGCAGGCAGTCGTCGGCGAGCTGCTGCACGACCTCGGCGTCGGCCCAGGTGGCGAGCGTGCCGTCGATCAGCAGGAACGGCTCGAGGGAGAACGTGCCGCGATCGACCTCGACGAGACCCTCCTCGTTCATCAGCGCACAGCTGGCACCGCCCGAGATGCCCACCGGCGTCCAGTAGCTCTGCTCGCCCGTCAGGTAGCGCGGGTGGTCGCCGCGCGGGCTGTCGGCCGCGACGGCACGGAAGAGCGTGTCCATCGAGCGCGAGAACTCGAACGGGCGCACCTCGATGCGCGCGATGCCGAAGCCGCGGCCCGCGGCGCTCACGTCGAGCCGGAGCCGCAGGAAGCGGGCGCTGGTGCGAGGCATCGGGATGAAGCCCGTCGCCGCGTCGGCGTGGCTCGTGACGTGCACCGTGCGCCACGTGGCGGCGTCGTCCGACACGTCGACGGCGAAGGCGCTCGCGCGCCCGCCGTCCGCCCAGCGCACGACGAGCCCGCCGTACTCGCGCTCGGCGGTGAAGTCGACGTCGAGCACCTGCGGCGTGTCGTCGGCGCTGCGCCAGCCGTGTCCGGGCGAGTCCGCGAAGAGCTGCGTCGCGTCGTGACCCGGAGCCGCGCTCGACGCGCGGACCACGGGTGGCACGCGCACCGTGTGGTCCGCGAGGACCAGGTTCGCGATCGACAGGACGCCCTTGCCGCCGGGCCCGGCCGCGAGCGCGATCTCGATCGCGCCGACCTCGGTCATCGCACCGCCGCCCTGCGGCCCCCAGGCGAACTCGAGCTCGCGGCTGCGGATCACCAGCGGCGTCCAGTCCGGCGGCAGCGCGAAGTCCTCGAGCTTGTACCACCACACGTTCTCGCCGGACGGGTCCGCGAGCTTGATCTCCAGGCGGTTCCGCGGGCCGCTGCCGCGCAGGTCGAGGCGCAGCGCCCAGACCTCGGGCAGCGTCACGCGCAGCTCGCGGCGTGCGACCACGAAGCCGCCGCCGCCGGCGAAGTCCCAGTCGAGCCGCAGGACACCGGCGTCTCGTGGTCCGGGCTCGCGCGTGACGTCGAGTCTCGCGAGCCCGGACGCGACGGGCAGCCATCGCGAGACATCGGAGAAGTCGTCGAGCTGCTGTTCCGCCATTGCGCCGTCGAGCTGCTGTTCCGCCATTGCGCCGTCGAGCTGCTGTTCCGCCATTGCTCAGTGTGCCTCGGCGCGGAGCACGCCGCGCGACCAGGGCACGACTAGATCAGCCGCGGGGGGCGAGCAACCGGCCGGCTGCGGCCGGACGGCGCGGGGTCGACGGGCGCTCTCGATCGCGGACCATGGATTCACGGGTCGTCGGGGTCGACTGCGCGCGATCCGGCAAGGTGCCCAGGGGGGCCGGGCTGATCCGTGGCGAGGCCGCAGGTCCCCGGCGGCCGACACCGTCCCGGCGGCTTGCGTTCGCGGGCCGGTCCACGATTGTTCTCGTTGCGAGCCCGCGCCGGACGTGCGGGCGGGAGAACCATGAGCAGCAGCCCCAGCTCGGGAGACGCGCAGATCAGCATCGATACCTGGCGCCGCTTCGTCGGCGCGGTGCGGAGCTTCGCGACCTGCGAGGTGCGCGACCGGGCCGGCCTGCTCGCCGGGCTGCTGCTCTCGCTGCTGTTGGGCATCAACGGACTGAACGTCGTGAACTCGTGCGTCGGGCGCGATTTCATGACGGCGATCGAGCACCGCGACCGTCCGGGCTTCGCGCGGTAGGCGATCCTCTACGTGCTCGTGTTCGGTGCCTCGACCGTAACCGCGGTGCTGTTCCGCTTCTGCGAGGAGCGCCTCGGGCTGCTGTGGCGCGAGTGGCTGACGCGCCGGTCGGTGCGCGGGTACCTCGCCGACCGCGCCTTCCACCGCCTGGGCCTGCCCGGCGGGCTCGCGAACCGGGACCAGCGCATCGCCGAGGACGTGCGGACGTTCGTCACCATGACGCTCTCGCTGTGCCTGATGCTGCTCAACGGAACGGTCACGGTGCTCGCGTTCTCGGGCGTGCTGTGGTCGATCAGCCCGACGCTGTTCTTCGTCGGGATCCTCTATGCCGCGGCGGGATCGGGGATGACGGTGCTGCTCGGGCGGCGCCTGGTATCGCTCAACTACCGGCAGTCGGACTGCGAGGCGGACTTCCGCGCCGAGCTGATCCACGTGCGCGAGACCGCGGAGTCGGTCGCCCTGCTGCACCGCGAGCGTTTCCTCGAGGGACGCCTCATGTCCCGCATCGACGCGGTGGTCGCGAACCTCGAGCACATCATCGCCGTGAACCGGAACCTCGGCTTCTTCACCACCGGCTACAACTACCTGATCCAGAGCATCCCGGCGCTGATCGTGGCACCGCTGTTCATCGCCGGCGAGACGCAGTTCGGCACGATCACACAGTCGGCGATGGCGTTTTCGCAGCTGCTGGGGGCGTTCTCGCTCGTCGTCACGCAGTTCGGCGTGATCTCGTCGTACGCGGCGGTGCTGGCGCGCCTCGACGCGCTCGCCGGCGCGATGCAGGCGCCGCCCGCGGGCGCGGGCACCGTGCGCATCGTCGAGGTCGGCGACTGCGTCGCCTACGAGCACGTGACGCTGCGCGCATCGCGCGACGCGCGCGTGCTGGGGGAGGACTTGACGGTCACGATTCCCGGCGGCACGCGCGTGCTGGTGCGCAGCGCCGACAGCGCCGCGCGCGCGGCGCTCGTCGAGGCGACGGCGGGCATGTGGCCGGACGGCAGCGGCGCGATCGCCCGCCCGCCGCTCGGCGAGATCGCGTTCCTGCCCGAGCGTCCGTTCGTGCCGGCGGGTACGCTGCGCGAGGTGCTGCTCGGCAACGGCGACGGCACGGCCGCCACGACGGCGAGCGACGGCGACGTGCGCCGCGTGCTCGAGGTGCTGGGGATCGACGAGATCGCGCAGCGCAGCGGCGGGCTGGACGGCGAGGAGGACTGGACCGACGTGCTGTCGCTGCGCGAGCAGCAGCTGCTGTCGATCGCGCGCGTCGTGCTCACGCGGCCGAGCTTCGTGTTTCTCGATCACCCCGGCCGCACGCTCGACGCCGAGCGCATCGACCGGGCGCTGAGCGCGCTGTGCGCCTGCCGGACCACGTGCGTGACCGTCGCGAGCGCCGAGGACGAGACCGAGCACCGCGGCCACTACGACGCGCTGCTCCAGATCGGGGAGATCGGCCGCTGGATCTGGAAGCCGATTCGTGAGGGAAGGATCGTCGAACAGGAGGCGCCGCGCGCGAGCTTGCCATGACGAACGAGAACAACGTCCCCGCGGGGCCGCTGCGGATCGAGAGTCCGTCCGGTCTGTCGTTCGAGGTCAACCGTAACGGCTCCATGCGCCGCATGGGCTTTCGCGACCTCGTGCTGAACCTCTTTCCCGGCAACGAGATCGAGGGCGGCCCGGCCAACCTGTGGCTGCGCCGCCACGGCGCGGGCGGGATCGAGGCCGTGCCGCTGCTCGGGCCGAAGAGCGCCGGTGCGGTGTGCGTGGACGCGTCGGGCGTGACGGTGCGCGGCGCGTGGAGCGGCATCCGCTTCGTGGCGGCCCTGGTCCTCGCCAAGGACGCGCCGGCCTGGTTCTGGCACGTGCGCCTCGACAACGCGGGCACGTCGCCGGTCCGCGTCGACCTGGTTCACGCGCAGGACGTGGCGCTCGCCGCCTACGCGGCGATCCGCATGAACGAGTACTACGTGAGCCAGTACCTCGATCACCAGCCGCTGGCGCACGCGCGGTGCGGCACGGTCATCGCGGTGCGTCAGAACCTGGCGATGGGCGGCCGCTACCCGTGGGCGCTGTTCGGTGCGCTCGGGCGCACCGTCGCGTACGCGACCGACGCGCTGCAGCTGCACGGGCTCGCGACGCGCGCCGGCGCGCCGCCCGCGGCGCTGGCGAGCGAGCTGCCGGGCGAGCGCCTGCAGCACGAGCACGCGATGGTCTGCCTGCAGGACGAGGCGATCGAGCTGGCACCGGGCGCGTCGGCCGAGCAGGGCTTCTTCGGGTGGCTCGAGCCGGATCATCCAGCCGCGACCAGCGACGCGGACGTCGCGTGCGTCGGGCGGGCGCTCGCGCTGCCGGAGGCGAAGGCGCCCGACTGGGCGAAGCTGGCCACGAGCGGGGCCGCCCCCGTCGCGACCACGTTCTCGACCGCGGCGCTGCTCGAGGGCGACCCGCTCGACGAGGCCGAGCTGCGCGCGCTCTATCCCGGCGAGTGGCGCGAGGTGGAGCGGGCGAGCGACGGTACGCTGCTGTCGTTCTTTACCGGTGCTGCGACGCACGTCGTCCTGCCGGAGAAGGAGCGGCGGAGCCTGCGCCCGCACGGGCAGGTCCTGCGCACCGGCGATCGGCTCGAGCCCGACGAGGCGTCGCTGACGACGACGGTGTGGATGGACGGCGTGTTCCACTCGCTGGTCACGCAGGGGCACGTGAACATCAACCGCACCCTGTCGACGGTGCGCTCGTACCTCGGGTTGTTCCGCACCGGCGGGCTGCGCGTGTTCGCCGACGTCGCGAGCGGGCTCAAGCTGCTCGGCGCGCCGTCGGTGTTCGACATGTCGCCGGGCAGCGCGCGCTGGGTGTACGCGGTCGCGGGCAACCTGATCCGCGTCGAGAGCGTCGCCGCGACCGACCGGCACGAGCTGGCGCTGCGCATCGAGGTGCTCAAGGGCCCGGAGCGGCGCTTCGTCGTCACGCTCCACGTCGCGATCGGCGGCGACGACGGGCTCGATGCGAAGGGCGTCACGTACGAGCGCGACGGCGACGCGGTGCTGGTGCGCACGATCCCCGAGACCGAGCTCGGCTGGCGCTTCCCGCAGGGCTTCCTGCGGATCGCGCCGGATGCCGGAACCGCGCTCGCGGGCGTGGCGAACGACGCGGCGCTGTTCGCCGACGGGCGCTCGCGCGGCGAGCCCTTTCTCGTGCTCGACACCGCACCGGCGCGCGCGGTCGGGCTGCGCATCACCGGCGGCCTGATCCCGGAGGCTGCCACGACGTCCGGCAGCGCAGCGAAGACCGGCAACGCGGCGTCCGATCGCGCCGCCGAGGACGCGCACTGGCACGCGCTCGCCGGAGCCACCACGCTGCACGCGCCGCCGGCGGGCGAGGGCGCGAGCGTCACCCGCCTGCACGAGATCCTGCCGTGGTTCGCGCACGACGCCATGATCCACTTCCTCGCGCCGCGCGGCCTCGAGCAGTACTCGGGCGGCGGCTGGGGCACGCGCGACGTGACGCAGGGGCCGGTCGAGCTGCTGCTCGGGCTGGGCAAGAGCGAGCCGATGCGCGACCTGCTGCGCCGCGTGTTCATCCAGCAGAACCCGGACGGCGACTGGCCGCAGTGGTTCATGTTCTTCCCGCGCGACCGCGGCATCCGTCCCGACGACTCGCACGGCGACATCGTTTACTGGCCGTTGCTGGCGCTGGCGCAGTACCTGCTCGCGTCCGACGACGGCGCGTTCCTCGACGTCGAGCTGCCCTTCTTCCACCCCGACGGCGACGCCAAGGCCGAGAAGACCACGGTGTACGGCCACGTCGAGCGCGCGCTGCAGGTGATCGAGCGCCGGCACATCGCCGGCACGAGCCTCGCGGCCTACGGCCACGGCGACTGGAACGACGCGCTGCAGCCGGTCGATCCGGTGATGCGCGAGCGCCTGTGCTCGAGCTGGACGGTCACGCTGCAGGTGCAGACGCTCGAGACGCTCGCGAAGGCCCTGCGCCACGTCGGACGCGTCGGGCTCGCTCTGCCGCTCGACGCGCTCGCCCAGGCGACGCGCGCCGACTTCCAGCGGCTGCTGCTGCCCGACGGCATCCTCGCCGGCTTCGCGTGGTTCCACGAGGACGGCCGCGTCGACTACCTGGCGCACCCGAGCGATCGCACGACCGGGCTCGCGTACTCGCTGCTGCCGATCATCCACGCGATCATCAACGAGCTGCTGACGCCCGAGCAGGCCGAGCGACACACGGCGCTCATCCGCGAGCAGCTCCTCGCCCGCGACGGCGCCCGGCTGTTCGACAAGCCGCCCGTCTACCGCGGCGGCGTGCAGAAGATCTTCCAGCGCGCAGAGACCAGCACGTTCTTCGGCCGCGAGATCGGCCTGATGTACACGCACGCCCACCTGCGCTACGCCGAGGCGATGGCGCGCCGCGGCGATGCCGAGGCGTTCTGGCTCGCGATCCGCAAGGCCGTGCCGATCGGCCTGGCCGACGTCGTGCCCGGGGCGCGACTCCGTCAGTCCAACTGCTACACCTCGAGCTCCGACCCGGCGTTCGCCGACCGCTACCAGGCGCAGGAGCGGTACCGGGAGGTGTACGACGGCGACGTGCCGTTCGAGGGCGGCTGGCGGGTCTACTCGAGCGGTGCCGGGATCGCCTTCCGGCTGATCCACGAGCGCCTGCTCGGGCTCCGGCGCGCGCGCTCGTTCGTGGTCGTCGATCCGGTGCTGCCGCGCGCGCTCGACGGGCTCGCGATCGACACCGAGCTCGCCGCGCGTCCGGTCCGGGTCGAGTACGCGGTCGCGGCGCGTGGTGCGGGTCCGGTATCGCTCACGCTGAACGGCGCCGAGCTGCCGTTCACGCGCGAGCCGAACGCGTACCGGGACGGGGGGGCGGTGATCGCGATGGACGTGCTTCGCGAGCGGCTCTCGGCCACCGGCAACGTCCTGCGCATCGGGCTCGCCTGAGCGCAGTGCCGCGCGATGCGGCGGGGGCGGTGGAGGAGCTGAGGTGAGCTGGCTCGGCGAGTTGCACGCGACCAACCCGGTCGCGCACGCGATCGGGATCCTGGCGATGATCTGCGTCGTCGGCATGGCGCTCGGCAGCGTGAAGATCCGCGGCGTCGGGCTCGGCACGGCCGGCTTGCTGTTCGCGGGGCTGCTCGTGGGCCATCTCGGCAAGCCGGTCGATCACGCGACGCTCGACTTCGTCAAGGAGCTCGGCCTCATCCTGTTCGTGTTCACGATCGGCCTGCAGCTCGGGCCGGGCTTCTTCGCTGCCTGGCAGCAGCACGGCGTGCGGCTGAACCTGCTCGCGGCACCGGGCGGGGTCACCTACCGGCGCGTCGTGCTGACGAGCACGGACGTGCTCGGCAAGACGGTGTCCGAGCTCGGGCTGGAGGCGCTGGGCGTCGTGGTGACGCGGGTGACGCGTGGTGACCTCGAGCTCGGCAGCGTTCCCGGGCTGCGCCTCAAGTTCGGCGACGTCCTGCAGGTGGTCGGGACGGCGAAGGCGCTCGACCAGGCGGCGGACGTGCTCGGGAACTCTGTCAAGCACCTGAACGAGACCCACTTCATCCCGTTCTTCCTCGGCATCTTCGCTGGCATCCTGCTCGGTACGACGCCGATCTCGGTGCCGGGCCTGCCGCAGCCGGTGCGGCTCGGGCTCGCCGGCGGTCCGCTCGTCGTGGCGCTGCTGCTCGGTCGCGTCGGACACCTCGGACGCCTCGTCTGGCACGTGCCGCTCAATGCCAACCTCGCCTTTCGCGAGTTCGGCATCGCGATGTTCCTGGCCGCGGTGGGGCTCGCCGCGGGTCCGCAATTCTTCGGTGCCGTGTTCCGCACCACGGGGCTCCGGTGGCTGCTGCTGGGGCTCGTCGTGACGACCGTGCCGCTGCTCGTGGTCGGGCTCTTCGCACGCCTCGTGCTCCGCACCAACTTCACGATCGTCTCGGGCGTGCTCGCCGGTAGTGTGACCGACCCGCCGGCACTCGCGTTCGCGACCGGCACGGCGCGCTCGGACGCGCCGTCGGTTGCCTACGCCACGGTCTACCCGGTCGCGATGCTGCTGCGCATCGAGATCGCTCAGGTCCTGACGCTGCTGCTCTGCAGCTGAGAGAGGACGATGGCTGAAGAACGTTCCGACCTTGCCCGCGTCACCCTGTCCGTCATCCTCACGGGCGCGCTGATCGCCGGCGCGTTCTGGATCGTGCGACCGTTCCTCGGCGCGTTCATCTGGGCGACGATGATTGTGGTCGCGACCTGGCCGATCCTGCTGTGGGTCGAAAGGCTGCTGTGGGGCAGGCGCCGGCTCGCGGCCGCGGTGATGTGCCTGGCGCTGCTCGGCGTCCTCCTGGTCCCGCTCGGCGTCGCCATCGACGCGATCCTCAGGCACGCCGACGGCTTTCCGGAGCTCGCCGCCCGGCTCGTCGAGGTGAGCCTGCCGCCCCCACCGTCCTGGCTCGCGGGCGTTCCCGTCGTCGGGCCGTACATCGCGGAAGGCTGGCACGATCTCGCCGGTGCTCGGGCCAGCGACATCGCCAGCGATCTCCGCCCCTACGTGCGCGATGCGGTCGAGTGGGTGATCCACCGTGCCGGCGGCTTCGCTGCCGTCATCGTGCAGTTCGTCGTCATCGTCATCCTCGCCGCACTGCTCTATGCGAACGGCGAGACCTGGGCCGCATGGGCGCGGCGCTTCGGCGCGCGGCTCGCCGAGGCGCAGGGCGAGCGCATGGTGGTGCTCGCCGGCGACGCGATCCGCGGCGTCGCACTCGGCGTCGTCGTGACGGCCGTCGTGCAGTCGCTGCTCGGCGGCCTCGGCTTCGCGATCGCCGGAGTCCCGTTCGCCCCGGTCCTGACCGCGGTGATGTTCATGCTGTGCGTCGCGCAGATCGGTCCGGTGATCGTGCTGGCGGGTGGCACGACGTGGGTCTGGTTCCAGTTCGGCTCGGGCTGGGGGGCGTTTCTCCTGCTCTGGTCGGCCGTGGTCGGCTTCCTCGACAACTTCCTGCGTCCGGCGCTCATCCGTCGGGGCGCCGACCTGCCGCTGCCGCTGATCGTCGGCGGCGTGATCGGCGGACTCGTCTCCTTCGGCATCGTCGGCATCTTCATCGGACCCGTGATCCTCGCCGTCGCGTTCACACTGCTCGACGACTGGGTGCGGCGTCCGTGAAGGGAGGTGGGCCGACGTCCGCACCGGTGGCGCCGGCGACGAAGGCACGCAGGATGGAAGCGGCAGAGCGTTCCGTTCCATCCGGCCGGGGGCAGGACGAGCCCCGGCGCCGCGCCTCCCGGGAGGACTTGCCGCGATCTTGCCGGGCGTTCAGGATTCGTGAGCCGTCGACGGCCGTCGACGACCATGGATCGTCCAGCCACGGGCGAGCCCCGAGGCCGAAGGCAGCTTCCATCTCGACGCCGACGCCGATGGCGATCCCGACCGCTGGCGGCTGCGCCGGCTGCAGGCCGCAACCGACGGGCAGGTCTGCGATGCGAACGGCTGCACCCTCGACATGACCGGTGACGGGGAGAGCAACCAGGCGCTGCAGACGATCCTCGTGTCGGGCGACGCCGGTGACGGCGTGACGTTCCGCGCGCTGAGCTCTGCCGACGCGGTCCCCGAGTCCTCGGGCAAGTACCTCGTCGAGCTGACGCTGATCCATCGGGACGGATCGAAGCAGCGCACGACGCTCAGGTTCTCGCCCGGCACGCACGGCCCCGAGGAGGTCAGCAAGACCCTCGTCGCGACGGAGGCGTTCTCGCACCTCAAGGTCCGGACCGAGTACGGGCGGGCCTCGGGGATCGTGCGGTTCGACGAGGTGAGCGTCGTGCTCGACTGAGCCGCGGGGGCGCAGCCGTGGTCAGGCGCCCGGTTCGCGGGCGCCCGCGTGCTCGGTCGCCGCGCCGCGCGGCCGGCGCCGCGACACGAGCACGCCGTCCTCGATCTCCGGCCGGTACTCGACGTGCCCGCGGACGTACGTGCTGTCGAAGTCGTCGCGCGCCCGCATCCACGGGACGTACGGGTTGTCGCCGAACAGCGGCCCGACGTTGTCCGCGATGAACACCACCCCGTCCCTGGCGAGGCCGCGCTCGAGGATCAGGCGCGCGTCGTCGAGGTAGAGGCCCTTCCAGTGGTCGAGGAAGACCACGTCGAACGGCTCGCGCAGCGTCGCGAGGACGTCGCCCGACTTCCCGCACAGGAACTCGGTGCGCTCGCCGACGCCGGCGAGCTCCGCCATCTGCCGCGACACGCGCGACGCGGTCGGGCTCACGTCGATCGACACCAGGCGTCCGCCGGGCCCGAGGTGGCGCGCCATGGCGATCGCCGAGTATCCGACGAAGCTGCCGAGCTCGACGATCCGCGCGGACGGCCCGAAGCCGCGCACCACGTCCTCGAGGAGCGGCGCCTTCTCGCCGACGTTCATCAGGAAGCGCCGCTCGGCCGCGAAGCGGTCGAGCGCGGCGAGCACCGTGGCCGGATCGCCTGGCCGCGCGTGCTCGCGCGCCCAGGCGAGGGCCCCCTCCTGCACCGGGGGAGCACCCGTCAGGCGCGCGGTCACGAACCGGACCAGCTCGGTCATCGCCCAGGGGAGAGCCCGGAGCCGGGTTGCGAGCACGCTGCCGCGGGGATCGTCCGTCATGACTCCACCTCTCTGCGCGGGAGATTTTCCCACCCGCTCCGTCGTGGCAAGAGTCGCGGTCGCGGCGTGATCCCAGCCGCTGGCCGCGGCGTGTGTCAGAATGGGCGGCGGCAAGGCACGGGGCTCGGCCGGGGTCCATGGAGAAAGGGAGATGCTATCGCTGTTCGTGGCCGCCGCGTTGGCGGCAACGGTGTCATCGGGGATGAAGGCTGGCCCGCTCGGCGTCGACGACTCGGTCGACTACGTCGAGGCGTGCCTTTCGGCGATGATCGGCGAAGCGGACGTGGACCCGCCGCGCGCGATCCGGCTGTGCGTGTGCGGCCTCGTCAAGAAGAACGAGTTCGCCGACCTGCCCGAGGAGCAGCAGTCCGACCGCGCCGCCGAGTTCTGCGCGAAGAAGTATCGGGAAGAGAAGGACGAGCAGCCGGCGGTGCCGGCCCCGGGCCCGACGCCGGACCGTCCCGCGAAGGTTGCGCCGCGTGCCGAGGTGCCGCCCGGCCGTGCCGACGGCTACTCCGCGGCGGAGTGCTCCGAGCGCGTGGCCACGTCGATGAAGGTCGAAGCGAGTCGGGCCTTCCGGGGCGACGCGACCCTGCAGCAGACGTTCGTCCGGTCGTACTGCTCCTGTAACGAGCGCATCGACGTGGAGGAGCACCCGGCCGGGTCGGACGGGATGAAGCTGGAGGTGCAGCGCTGCCTCTTGGGCGCCATCGAGGAGGTCGACAGCGTCCCGTCGTCTCGTTGATCCTCGGGGCGCCGGGTCGCGCGCCGCGGCCGACGGCGGGCTCTCGCTGCACAGCCCGATCGACGCGTTCGGCCGGCCGGGCCCGGGACGAGGAGCGTCAGCCGAGGTGCGTCTCGGTCGGGATCTGCGCGAGTCCGACCGGCTCGCGTCCGAGGATCAGCAGGCGCTCGAGCAGCGTGATGTCGCGCGGCGGCGTCTTGTCGATCGTCCGGTAGCGGACGCGCAGCGCACCCGCGTCCTCGTCGATCGTGAACCAGTTGAGGCAGTAAGACGGCAACCAGATCCCTGGCAGGCGGCCGAAGCGCACCGGCACGTACTCGAGGCGCTTGAGCCACGTACCGGTGTTGATCACGAGTCGTCCGTCGACCTCGCGCAGCGACGGGTTGTGCGTGTGCCCGTAGACGAAGACGGCGACCGAGGGATCGTCCGCGAAGACCTTCCGGGCCGCCGCGACGTACACGCCGTCCTCGTCGCGGTGCAGGACGTCGTCGCGCAGCAGCCCGTAGCGCGACAGCGCACTCTTCACGTCGCGTACCAGGAAGAAGCCGGGGATCGCGAGGATCAGCAGCGTCGCGATCACCGCGCTGTTGACGAACTGCACGAGGTCGAGGATGCGCCCCGGGAATCCGAGCACCGGCTGCAGGTCCATGTCGAGGATCCCGCTCTGGAAGCCGAGCAGGCGCTCGAGCGCGCGCAGCGCGAAGATGCTGGCGCTCGCGGTGAACAGCAGCAGGAAGGGCAGGATCGCCCAGCGCAGCCACGGCGCCATTTCCTTGTAGAAGTGGTTCGAGATCACCCAGAACGGCAGGTCCTGGTTCGGCTGCACCGACTCGACGTCGTCGAGCCACTTGCTCTTCGTGCGGTCCGCGCCGCGCGCGGCCCCGGCGACGATGCCGCTGGTGATGAAGTAGCCGAGCGGCTGGGCGAAGCGGTTGCCGAAGTCGGGAAAGGCGTTGAACGCATCGTGCTGGTTGCCGTGCTCGATCCACACCGTGCGCCCCGCGATCCGCCGCGTGAGGCTCTCGCGCGGCTCGAGGACGACGTTCCACCGGGCCAGCTCGCTGGCGTACGACGGCACGCAGGCGAGGTCGTAGTCGTGGTTGCCCGGCAGCAGCGTGATGCGCACGCGCTCGCCGGTCGCGCGCAGCTGCGCGAACAGCTCGGGGTGTCCGTCGGCGATCACCGCGAGCTTCGACTCGCCGGCGTGCTCGGTCATCTCCCAGAGCCCGAAGGCGTCGCCGACGATGATCAGCTCCGCGTGCGACGGGCCGTTTGCGAGGTCGCGCAGCAGCGTGACCAGCTCCTGCTCGAACGCGCAGCGCCCGAGCCCGCCGTCTCCGCCGATGTGCAGGTCGCTCACGAGGTACAGCGTCGTCGGCGGGTCGGGCTCGGCTGCGGACATGCGCGTTTGGTAGCGCAGGGCGCAGCCCGCCCGCAACGGGCGGGCCGGATCGCGCCGGCTCAGCGCGGCCCGAGGACGCCCAGCGCGCGCTCGGCGCGCAGAGCCTGTCCGGCCACGTTCAGGTGGATGTCGTCGGGATAGAAGTGCGGCGTCCCGAAGCCGTCGAAGAACTCGAGCACGCGCTCGCCGAAGGCGGCGCGAAGCAGGGCGTTCTGCTGCGCGATGCGCTGGCAGGGAAGACCGGCGCCACCGGCGATGCAGCCGCCCAGGGGCGGCGTCGTGGCGGCGTAGAACGCGACGCCCGCGGCGCTCGCGACGGCCGCCTGCACCTCGTAGGCGGCCTGGACCTCCTCGGGCGTCCGGCTCTGGAAGCGGTCGTTGGTCCCGAACGCGAGCACCACGGCGTCCGGACCCTCCGGCAGGACCCGGGCCATCTGCTGCGTCGCGTCCGAGAAGAAGCGGAGATTCGGCGACACGACGGTCGCGCCGCTCACCGCGACGTTCACGATCGCGAGGTCGGGATCGTCGATGGCGTCGCGCAGCAGCTCGCACCACTTCAGCTGGAACGTGAACGCCGTGTTCGAGTCGCCGACGCAGCCGAGCCGCCACGTGCCGTCGCCGTCCGCGTCCGCGAACGCGACCGGGGCGATGCGCTCGACGACCGCGATCTCCGCGACCGGCGGTGCGGTGACGAGCCACAGCAGGTCGCCGCTCTCCTCGCGCGTGACGAGGGTTCCCGAGTAGGCGTAGCGTGGCACATCGCGCACGCGACGGGCGCGCACCGAGCGCGGACGCTCGGCCGCGCGGACGAGCACGACGTGCGCCGGGTCGCTGGCGTCGAGGCGATAGAGCTCCGGCGCGTCGCTCTTGCGCCGTCCGAGCTTGACGACGTCCCCGGCCACGCGGACGCTGAGCCCGTCGGCGTCGCCGGGCGCGTCGAACGCGCCGACGCGGCTGCGTGTCGCGAGATCCACTACGACCAGCTCCGCGGCGTCGTCGGACGTCGCGAGCAGCGCGAGACCGTCCGCGACGGCGACGTCGTGCACCGTCGCGCCGATCTCGACGCCCCACGCGAAGCGCGGTGCACGAAGCGTGGCGCCGAGGTCGATCGCGAGCATCTCGGGCGCTGCCGCTGCTTCCGTGGTGCCGATGAGCAGCAACTCACGCGGCGCGTCGAGCGCAGAGGACGTCGGGATCGAGCCCGACGGGAGCGCCAGCGCCGCGACGCGTTGATGCAGGGCGTGCGCGGGCGAGGCCAGAGCGACGGCCAAGAGCAGCCCGGCCAGGACTGCGCCTTCGGGGCCCCATGCAGCTCGGGAAACCGCCCGGCCGTCGGAATCGTCCGCCATGCGCGATTTATGGTTCTGGCGGCCGCGCCACGTCAAGCGTCGTGCGCGCGCATCGGGCTTGCCGCGGGCCCGGTTCCGTCTAGTGTCGGAATGCGGGCCATCCGGCTCGCCCCGGACATCCCGCTGCCATGAGCCTGCCGAGCCGCATCTGCGCCGCCTGCCGACGCCCGTTCGCGTGGCGGCGGAAGTGGGCGCGCGACTGGCACGCGGTCCGGTACTGCAGCGACGCGTGCCGCAGCCGTCGCGGAGCCTCCGCGGCTCGGACACCGGACGGCGTTCGGGACGGCGACGCAGCTCCCGCCACCGTGCCCGCACGACGACCCGGACGCGCGTTGCCGCGAGGGCGCCGATGAGCGCGCCGCCCGCGCCGAACGCGCGCTACTACTCCGGCTTCTACCCGATGCACCTCGCGCTGCTGTCGGTGGCGCGCAACGTGCTGCCGGTCGCGTGGTGGACGCCGGTGTCGAAGGATCCATTCCGCTTCGTGGTCGCGATCGACCGCCGCAACCACTCGCTCGCCCTGCTGCGCGGCTGCGGGGAGGCGGCGCTGCACTTCCTGCCGTGGCGCGAACGCGAGCGCGTGATCCGCGCCGGCTACGCGAGCGGGCGCCGCCGCGACAAGGCGTCCCGGCTCGGATTCGAGCTCGAGCCCGCGACCGCGCTCGCCGAGACGTACGTCGTGCGCGGCGCGGACGCGGTCTTCGAGCTGCGCGTGCGGCGCGAGCTGGTCGACGCGGACGACGACGGCGACCACGTGCCGTTCCTCTTCGACGTCGTGCACGTGCACCGCGGTACGCGTCCGGCGACGGGCGAGCCGCTGCTCTTCCTCGGCTGGCGGGACTTCGCGACGCTCGGTGAAAGATGGCGTTTCCGCCCGTGACGCGGGGCGAGCGATGGCGTTTCCGCCCGTGACGCGGGGCGAGCGATGGCGTTTCCGCCCGTGACGCGGGGCGAGCGATGGCGTTTCCGCCCGTGACGCGGGGCGCCCCCGTTCAGTCGAGCAGCGTGCTCTGCGGGAGGAGCGCGCGCAGCGCCGTGCGGTCGTCGTCGAGCAGTACGCGCCACGCGTCGCGCAGCTCGCGCCACACGCGTACCTGGAAGGTCTTCACCACGGCGCGGAACGGGTGCCCGCGCAGCGTGCCGTCGTAGAGCGCGCGTCCCTGGTCGAAGGCGGGCTCGTTGAACAGCGTCTCGCCGCGCGCGGTCGCGTCGTGCCACGCGCGCTCGTTCTGCGCCATGAGCGGCGCGAAGGTCTCCATGACGATCGAGAGCAGCGGCCGCAGCGCGTCCGAGAGGAAGAGCGGCCCGCGACGGCCGGCGTGCCGGCCGTCGCGGATGCCGACCAGCCACGCGTGCAGGCGTGGCGCGCGCTCGCGCAGCTCGCGCGCGACGCTCGGGTCGATGAGGTTCATCGACAGCTGGCCGTATGCGCTCGCGTCGGCGATGGTGAAGCACTCGCCGAGCAGGAACGGCTGCGTCGCGAGCAGGCTCTCGAGCGCCGCCAGATGGGCGACCCACGACTCGCGCAGCAGGGCGTGCGTCGGCGGGAAGCCCGCGCGCGCCGGCGGCACGCGTTGCGGCTCGACGCTCGCGGCGTATCCCTGCGGTGCGACGCTGAACAGGTACGGGCAGCGCCGCACCTGGCGGCGCGGGATGCGCTTCTGGATCTCCGCGGCGGGGCGCGCGCGCAGCAGCGGCGGTGCGAGGCGCGACAGCTCGCGCGCCGTGTGCTCGCCCATCGCGGTGTCGGTCGCGGCGCCGACCCATCGCATGTGGTGGACCATGTACAGGCCGAACTCGTCGAACGCCTCGTCGATCAGCCGGGCGACGAAGCCGAGGCGCGGCTCGGTCGGGAAGAGCGGGGGCACGCGTCCGCCCGCGTGGTCGTCGAGCCAGTGGCCGATCGACGTCGAGTCGTACTGGAAGGTCGCGCCGCCGTCCTCGCTGAAGAAGGGCACTGCGGGATACTCGTCGAGCGCGGGGTCCATACGCGGGTGGCGCCGCACGCGGCCGGCGCGCTTCGCGCGGTCGAGGCGCGAGCCGATGCGCAGGTTCTCGAGCCAGCTACCCGTGCCGGGCAGGCGGCGGAACGGCACCGCGTGGAAGCGCAGCATGGCCTCGAGCTTCAGCAGGAACGGCGACGCTTCGAGGCCCCAGGTGATCGCGGTCGGCATCCTCCTCCGGGTACGCGTCGGTGCGACTCCGCGCACGCTCGCGCCCCAGGGGGCGCACGTGCTGCGCATCACGCCGCTGTCGGGCGTGTGAGCCCTGCGGTCGGACGGGAGCCCGCCCGGCGCGCCGTCAAGCGCGATCCGGCAGGCGGTCGGTGAAGCGGCGGATCTCGCCGAGCACGAGCGGCAGCCGCGGGATGAAGCCCATGTGGCTGCACGGGTACCAGCGGATCGCCGGGTTGCCCCAGTTGCGGCGCATCTCCTCGACCAGCTCCGGGGCGAAGAACAGATCCTCCGAAGCGGCGTACAGCCGGATGCGCTCGACGGGAATCACCGGTGCCAGGTCGTACCAGCCGATGTCGCCGACGAAGCGCCGGAACGCGCCGACGTCCCAGCCGAAGCCCGCGAGCTCGCGGCGCATGGTCTCGAGGACGGGCGCGTCGCGCAGCATCGCGGCGAGGTCCATGTGCGCGATCAGCGGTGCGGAGAACGCGAAGCGCGGCTCGAGGCAGGTGAGGGCCGCCGACAGCGCGCCGCCGAGGCTGATGCCCGAGATGCCTACCGGGCGCGGGTCCTCCTCGAGCAGCACGCCGAGCAGCGTGCGCGCGTCGAGCAGCGTCTGGCGCAGCGCCTCGATGCTGCGCACGATGTCCGCGGTCCAGTAGAGCTCGCCGCCGTAGAGCGCGCGCGACGGCGTCCGGCGTCCGTGGTAGGGCGGCTGCAGCTGGACGATCTCCATGTCGAGCAGCCACGCCATGCCGACCAGCAGGGAGAGCTCCTCGAGGTGGGTCTCGGGCTGCATGTAGCCGTGCAGGTAGAGGAGACGCGGCCGCGGCCGCGGTGGTGCTGCCGACGGGCGGATGCGTCGCGCGTACACGACGTCGACCGAGCCGTACTTCTCGCGGTAGCGCGCGGCGAACTGCGGCTCGATCGGCTGGTGCAGCGAGGTGAACACGATGTCCTCGCTGACGATGCCGGGCAGGCGCCAGCGCGTCGTCACGCGCGCATCGGGGACGCGGTGCGGCGCGGGGAACATCGTCTCGAGCGGCAGCCCGCGGTAGACGTCGAGGTCGGCGAGCGTGTTGCGGCTCGAGCGCGTGAACGCCTGCAGGACGCGGGCGGCGAGCCCGGTCACGTCGTCGGGGTGGGGCAGGGAAGGGAAGCTCATGCGTGTCGCACCGATGCGCGGAGCGAAGCGAGTGGGTCGCGGGATTGCAAGCGGGCGTGGCGCCGGTCCGCGTGTGGTCCGGCGCATTGACCCGCCCGCGCGACCTGTTGAGGCTCGCGCCATGCACCCTGTTGTCGAGTCCGTTCTCGCGCCGCTGCTCCGCGTCCACCAGTGGCTGTACGAGGCCAGCGACGGTCGCATCGGCGCGAGCCTCGGCGGGCGCCCGATGCTGCTGCTGCGCACCGTCGGCCGCAAGACGCGCGCGCCACGCACGGCGGCGCTACTCTACGTCCGCGACGGCGAGGCCTGGGCGGTGATCGCGTCGAAGGGCGGGGCGCCGCACCATCCCGGCTGGTTCCACAACCTGGTCGCGCAGCCGGACGTCGAGATCCAGGTCGGGCGCGAGCGTGTCCCGGTGCGGGCGCGGGTCGCCGAGGGCGAGCAGCGGGCACGGATCTGGGCGAGCGCCGACGCGGTCAACCAGGGCCAGTACGCGGTCTACCAGTCGCGCACGAAGCGCCCCATCCCGGTGATCGTGCTCGAGCGGCGCTGAGGGCGGTGGTGGGCGGTGTCCGCTCGCACGAGAGCCGTGGGTGGCAGCCTGACCGCAGGCGCGTGATCCGGCCGCCGGGCGGCTCCGTGCCGCAGCGCGGCGAAGGCCGCGAACGGGCGCGTTGCGCCGGCGCGGCGCTCCACTATCGTGGCCCGACGGGAGGGTCGGTCAGATGAACGAATGTCTCGATTTCTACATCGACGGTGCCTGGGTCGCGCCGTCCCGGAAGAATCCGCTGCCGGTGCTGAATCCGGCGAACGAGGAGCCGATCGGCAACATCTCGCTCGGCACGAAGCAGGACGTCGACGCGGCGGTCGCGGCGGCGAAGCGCGCGTTCCCGTCCTTCTCGGAGACCAGCCGCGAGGAGCGCCTCGCGCTGCTCGCGAAGATCGCCGAGGTCTACCAGAAGCACTACGAGGAGATGGTCGAGACCATCTCGCGCGAGATGGGTGCGCCGGTGTGGCTGTCGAAGGCCGCGCAGGCCGCGACCGGACTCGGCCACCTCATGGCCGCGATGGAGGTGCTGAAGAACTACAAGTTCGAACGCGAGCTCGGCACGACGCTGATGCGCAAGGAGCCGATCGGCGTCTGCGGCCTGATCACGCCGTGGAACTGGCCCGTCAACCAGATCGCGTGCAAGGTCTTCCCGGGCATCGCGGCCGGCTGCACGATGGTGCTGAAGCCGAGCGAGGTGTCGCCGCTGTCGGGTGCGCTGTTCGCGCAGATCCTGCACGAGGCGGGCGTGCCGAAGGGGGTGTTCAACCTCGTGAACGGCGACGGCCCGACCGTCGGCGAGGCGATCGCGTCGCACCCCGACGTCGACATGGTGTCGTTCACCGGCTCGACGCGCGCCGGTGTCGCCGTCGCGATCGCCGCGGCGCCGACCGTCAAGCGCGTCACGCAGGAGCTCGGCGGCAAGTCGGCGAACATCATCCTCGACGACGCCGACCTCGACGCCACGGTCACGGCCGGCGTGCGCAACGTCTTCACCAACAGCGGCCAGTCCTGCAACGCGCCGACCCGCATGCTCGTGCAGCGCAAGTCGCACGACCGGGCGGTCGAGGTCGCGGCGACGGTCGCGAACTCGATGCGCGTCGGCGATCCGTTCGCCGACGGCACGATGCTCGGTCCGGTCGTCAGCAAGGTCCAGTTCGACAAGATCCAGCGCCTGATCGAGGCCGGCGTGAAGGAAGGCGCGCAGCTCGCGGCGGGCGGTCCGGGCCTGCCCGAGGGCCTGACGCGCGGCTACTACGTCAAGCCGACGATCTTCGGCGGCGTGCGCAACGACATGACCATCGCGCGCGAGGAGATCTTCGGGCCGGTGCTGTCGATCCTCCCGTACGAGAGCGAGGAGGAGGCGGTGCAGATCGCGAACGACACCGTCTACGGCCTGTCGGGCTACGTGACGTCGGGCGACCTCGAGCGCGCACGCAAGGTCGCGAAGCGCCTGCGCGCGGGCAACGTGCACGTCAACGGCGGCAACCTCGACTTCAACGCGTCGTTCGGCGGCTACAAGCAGTCGGGCAACGGCCGCGAGTGGGGCGAGGCGGGCTTCGAGGAGTACCTCGAGCTCAAGTCCGTCTTCGGCTGGGCCAAGTCCTGACGAGCGGGCGTGGACGGTGGCCCTCGGGCGCCGTCCACGCCCCGCTCCGGTCCGGTCGCCGTCGCCGACCCACGCGACGTGCCTGACTTCGTGGTCGGCCGGCGCGTAGGGGCGAGACGCGCTTCCCCCGAGGGCCGCGGCGCGCCCGGCGGCGAACCCGCGAAGTAGTGGCAGATGGTATGCCACTGTGCGAGAGCTCTTCCGACGGCGCCGTGCGGGGGCTGCTGGCCCGGACGCGCGCGAGGAGGGTGACCACATGGCGAACGATCTGCTGATCTACGGGATGAAGGGCTCGCCGTTCGTGCGCAAGGTCCAGGTACTGCTCGCGGAGAAGGGCGTGCCGTACGACTTCGAGATGGCGAGCCCGTTCCCGGCGCCCGACTGGTTCGCCGAGATCAGCCCGGCGAAGCGCATCCCGGTGCTGCGCGACCGCTCGATCGGCACCGAGGGCGCCGCCGGCACGCTGCCGGACTCGTCGGTGATCTGCGCCTACCTCGAGCGCAAGCACCCCGAGCCGGCGATGTATCCGCGCGACCACTTCGACCACGCGCGCGCCCTCTGGTTCGAGGAGTACGCCGACTCCGAGCTCGCGATGCGAATCGGGCTCGGACTCTTCCGGCCGATGGTGATGGCGCGCATGTTCGGCAAGGAGCCCGACGTCGAGACGGCGCGGAAGACCGTACGCGAGCAGCTGCCGCCGCTGTTTGACTACCTCGAGACGTCGATCGCCGGTCGCAGCTGTTTCGTCGGCGACGCGCTCGGCATCGCCGACATCGCGATCGCGACGCAGTTCGTGAACTTCCAGCACGCCGGGGCGCGCATCGACGTCGCGCGCTGGCCCGCGCTCGCGGCGTGGGTCGACCGGATGCTCGCGCGCAAGAGCTTCGCGGACTGCATCGCGGCGGAGCGCAAGTTCATCCCGCAGAGCGACGCGGAGCTCTGAGGTGGCCGACGCGGGCTCGATCGCACGCCGCATCTCGCCGCTGATCACGGGCGCGCTGACCAGCCCGCACACGCGGCAGCTGCGCCGCTGGCTCGCCGAGCAGGGGCGCCGGCTGCGCGGCGAGCCGCACCGCGTGCTGTACTTCCACCAGGTGGACGACCCGTACGGCCAGCTCGTGGTGCAGGTGCTGCCCGAGCTGGCGGCGCGCTACGACGTCGAGCTGGTGCCGCACCTGGTCGCCCCGCCGTCGGATGCGGCGGCGCCCGATCGCGCGCGCCTCGCGCAGTTCGCTCGGCGCGACGCGGCCGACGTGGCGCCGGGCTACGGCCTCGCCTTCCCGGCCGGCGCGGCGGCACCGGATCCGGAGTCGGTGGAGCTCGCGACGCGCACGCTCGCGGCGGCCATCGCGTCGGGCGCGTTCGTGTCCGTCGCGGCGCGGGTCGGTGAGGCACTGTGGTCGGGCGACCGCGAGCGTCTCCGCTCCGTCGTGGAGGCGCTCGGTGTGGCAGACGCGGCGGCGGCGCGGGTACGGGTGGAAGAGGGGACGCGCGAGCGCGAGCGGCTCGGGCACTATCTGGGCGCGATGCTCTTCCACGGCAGCGAGTGGTACTGGGGCGTCGACCGGCTGACGCACCTCGAGCGCCAGCTGCGCGCGCTCGGCGTGCAGCGCGAGCCGTCGCGGACCGGCTTCCTCGCGCCGCGGCCCGACCCGTCGCGCGAGCCGGCGCCGCCGTCGGTGGCCGGTGCGCGCGTCGCGCTCGAGCTCTACGCGTCGCCGCGCAGCCCGTACACCGCGATCGTGATGGACCGCGTGCGCGAGCTGACGCGCCGCCTGCCGGTGGACCTCGTGCTCCGGCCCGTGCTGCCGATGGTCATGCGCGGGCTTCCCGTTCCGCGCGTCAAGCTGATCTACATCACGCTCGACACCAAGCGCGAGGCGGAGGACGCCGGCGTCGAGTTCGGCCACGTCGCAGACCCCGTCGGGCGTCCGGTCGAGCGCTGCTTCTCGCTCTACCCGTGGGCCAGCGCCGCGGGGCGGGGCTTCGAGCTGGTGCGCTGCTTCACGCACGCGGCCTTCGCCGAGGGCATCGACACCGGCAGCGACGCAGGGCTCCGCCACGTCGTCGAGGCGGCGGGGCTGTCGTGGACCGACGCGCGGCAGCACCTCGATCGCGAGGGCTGGCGCGACGAGCTCGAGGCGAACCGCGAGCAGCTGCTGGCGCTCGGCCTGTGGGGCGTGCCGAGCTTCCGCGTGCTCGGTCCGACCGGCGAGCCGGACTACGCGACCTGGGGACAGGACCGGCTGTGGCGCGTCGAGCAAGAGATCCGGCGACGGCTGGGGGCTGCGCGCGCGGTGGCGTCAGGCGCCTAACCCGAAGCGAAGCGGACGCGGCCATCGCGACGCACGAGGCGCCCCGCGGTGGGCGGCGCGTAGTGCGTGCCGATGATCAGCAGGTCGTCGTCGGTGTGCTGCGCGAGGATCCGCTGGCGGGTGCGCGTCGCCTGCGCGCCGTCCGAGTCGGCGGCGATGCCCCAGGTCGGCTCCGCCCACTGCACCGGATGGTGCGCCATGTCGCCCGTGACCAGTGCCTCCTTGCCCTGCGACGCGATGCGCACGCTGACGTGGCCGGGCGTGTGCCCCGGCGTCGGCTCGAGGCGGACCTCGTCGGTGACGACGTGGTCGCACTCGACGAGGTCCGCGAGCCCGGCCGCGAGGATAGGCTCGACCGTCTCCCGGAGCGTTGCGGCGAAGCCCGGATCCTCCTGCGCGCGCCAGTGCTCCCACTCCGTGCGCGCGAACAGGTAGCGCGCGTTCGGGAAGGTCGGCACGACGGTGTCGTCGACGCGCATCGTGTTGCAGCCCACGTGGTCGAAGTGCAGGTGCGTGCACAGCACGACGTCGATGCGCTCGCGCTGGAAGCCCGCGCGCTCGAGGTTGCCGAGGAACGGCGAGGTCGGGTCGCCGAGCAGCGCACTGCGCTCGAGCGGGTTCGACTCCGGCCAGTTCTCGCCGATGCAGGTGTCGACCAGGATCGTCCGGCCCTGCGACTCCACCACCAGCCCGTGGATCGACAGGATCGCGTGGTCCTGCGCGTCGACGAAGTGCGGGCGCAGCCAGGGCAGGTGCGGCGCGAGCGCCTCGGGCGTGGCCGCCGCGAAGAAGCTCGTGAGGGGGATCGTGGTCAGCGTCTCCTCGATGCGCGTGACCCGTACGCATCCGATCTGCCAGGTGAGGTTCGACATCGCGGCCTTGCCGATGGAGTCCCTAGCGGCCGCGCGTGCCGCGTTCACGCGCCGTCGGTGGGTGTGTCGACTGGCGCCACCGTGTCGCTCCGGCCCGCTCCGGCCGCGCCGTCGCGCCCGGGGAGCGCCGGATTCCCGTGCGACTCGGCCTGGCACGCGAGTTGCACCGGCGTTCGGCATGGCGTCGCGGCACGTCGTCGCAAGGGGCGGCGACCGTCCGACGAGGAAGGATCGATCATGAACGGAAGCGGAACGGCGAGGGGAGCCGCATCGGCGCCCACGATGGGGGGTCGGTCGTGAGCGCGCTCGTGGCCCTGCTCGCGGGAACCTTGGTCGCGACGAGTATCGTGGTCATCGCGGCATCGTCCGTGCTGCGCCCCGACCGTACGGCGTGTTCGCCGCTCGATCTACCGCCTCGCGACGTTTCCGCTCGCCGGCATCGACGGCACGGGGGGAGCGGGTCTCATCTCAGGGCGTGCTCACCAGGGCGTACAGGCGCGAGTCCTTCGCGCTGACGTAGAGCACTCCCTCGCCGAGGGTCAGCGAGATCGCGTCGGCCGGCAGGTCGTGGTGCCAGCGCGCCGTGGCCGGATTTGCCGACGCCGGATCGTACGCGTAGACGTCCGAGCCGATCGCGGCGTAGACGAGCCCGTTGCCGCCGATCACCGCGGACGGCGTCTGCGCGAAGCTGGTCGAGCTACTGCCGCTGCCGCTCACGCTCCACAGCTGCACCGGCGGGCTCGCCGCCGCGTCGATCGCGTAGAGGCGTCGCGTGCCGGTGCGGAACGAGCTGACGTAGACCTTCCCCCCGGCGATCGCGGCGGTGGTGTCGACGTTGCCGGCGGTGGCGAACGGCCAGCCCGGCTTGACGCGTGCGGCCGTGCCGTCGTCGCGCACCGCAAAGAGCCCGATCTCGGTACCGACGTAGATCGTCCCGTCCGGGCCGATCGACGGCGACGACAGCGAGCTCTTCGCGCCGAGCGGCAGGGTCCAGGCGATCTCGCCCCGCGTGCCGAGTTCGTCGATCGCGATCAGCTCGCCGTTGTTGGTGATCACGTAGAGCCGGAGCACGCCGCCGCGCTCGATCGCGGCCGGCGACGCCTCGCGCACCTGTGGTAGGTTCACGACCCAGGCGAGCGTACCGCCCGGCTTGAACGCGTGCAGGACGCCGCGCGTCGTGCAGCCGCACATCATGTACACGCGGTTCGCCGGCGGCGGGCCGATGACCGGCGAGGCGCGGACGTCGCCGTCGAGCGCGATCTTGAAGCTCCACACCGTGTCGCCTTCGTCGTCGATCGCCCAGAGCACGTTGTTGCGCTCGCCGATGTAGATCGTCTGCACTGTGCGCGTGCCCGCCGCGTCGGTCTTGACGAACGGGTTGCCGATCGCGGGCGACGACTGGTTCACGTAGCCGCCGACGTCGGTGCACCACAGGAGCGCCCCGGACGCTCCGCTCAGCGCGCACAGCGGGAACTTCGAGTCGCCGATGTACACCGTCCCGTCCGGCCCGATCGACGGCGCGTTCTTGATCCAGTTGACCGCCTTGTAGACCCACTTCCGCGTCACCGAGCCGCCCGCAGGTCCGATCGCACCGGTGCGGCCCGTGTGCTGCGCGTCGTGCTGCCAGCTCGACCACGGCGCGCTCTCCGGCGGGGTGGTGATCGTGAAGTCGGTGGCGCTCGTCACGGTGGAACCCGGGCGCGAGACGGTGATCCGCCCGGTCGCGGCGCCGTTCGGTACGGTTGCGGTGACCTGGCGCGCGGAGTCGACCCGGAAGCTCGCGCCGACGCCGGCGAACGCGACGGCGTTCACCCGGCTCATGCCGCCGCCCGAGATGACGACGGTGGTGCCGACCGCTCCGCTGGCCGGCGTGAAGCCGGTGATCCTCAGCAGATCTGCGAACGCAGTGCCGTGCGTGGCGCTGACCATCGTCGCGAGCAGGGTGGCGAGAGCGAACCGACGATCCATGTCGTACCTCCAGGGCGGCGACCGCCATCGGCCCCGCATCCATACGAGCTGCGGCCTCGATAGCGGATCTGCGGCCGGTTGCAGCCCGTCCCGTCGCCGGTCCTTCGCCTTGTGCGAGGTCGTCGCCATGTTCTATCTCGATCCACTTTGCAGAGACGAGCAGTGCCCATGCCGGCCCGGATCGTAGCCTCGACCGGCGTCGATGCGCTGCGCACCGCCTGCGCAGGCACGAAACAGGAAGGAAACGCGGATGCCGAATGTGGTCGAGCTCGATCGTCCGCGTGACGGGGTCGCCCTCGTCACGATGAACCTGGAGGAGAGCGCCGGCTTCGTCTCGTGGGCAGCGATCGACCAGCTCGCCGAGCGACTGGCGGAAGCGCGCCGGGGAGGCGCGCGCGTCGCGGTGCTGGCGTCGGCGTTGCCCGGGCACTGGTACGGGCACGCGTGGCTGCCGGACCTCTGCAACATGATCGAGGGAAAGCAGACGAGCGGCGATCCCACCGGGTGGTTTCGCGCGCTCGACGAGCTTTCGCGAACGACGGTGGTCACCATCGCGGCGGTCTCGGGTCCGTGCGCGGGCGGAGGCGCCGAGCTCGGCTGGGCGTGCGATCTGCGAATCGCCGAAGAAGGGGCCACCTTCGCGCAGCCGGAAGTCCTGCTCGGCGTGTCGACCGGCGTCGGTGGCACCAGTCGCCTGGCTCGACTCATCGGGCGAACGGTCGCCGCCGAGATGGTGCTCGACGGCGCGCCGATGTCCGCGCGGCGGATCCACGAGCTCGGCGGCGTCAATCGCGTCGTCGCCAACGGCAGTGCCGTCGCCGTCGCGCTCGAGTGGGCGTCGCGGCTCGCCAGCAGACCTCCCGAGGCGCTCGCGGCGATCAAGCAGATCCTGATCGACAACGACGATCTCCACCTGCGGGCCGCCCTCGACAACGAGCAGCGCATCTTCCAGGAGACCGCCGCGCGGCCAGCCGCGCTGTCTGGCATGAGGGCGACCCAGGCCCGCTTCGATGCGGGCGAGTCGATCCGCGAGGTGTACGGTATTCCACGAGACCACGGCTCGTGACTTGCCGATCTCCCGTTCGCTCGGGGATGGTGCCGGCCGGACTCGTGTCGTAGTCCCGCCCGATCGACCCCTGCGCCCCCCTGACAAGGAAGCACCCATGATCCGCCGCTCGATGATCGCGCCCCTCGTTGCCGTGCTCGCCCTCACCACCCTCGCCCGGGAGGCCGATGCCGGCGCGCGGCGAAGCAGACCGCTCAAGACCGGCCAGACGACGTGCTGGAACGATGGTGCCCCCGCGATCGACTGCGCGGGCACGGGGCAGGACGGCGAGCTGCGTCGCGGGGAGCCGCGTGCGTACTAGGACAACGGCGACGTCACGATCCGCGACAAGCGCACGGCGCTGACGTGGGAGAAGAACTCGGACGACGACTCGATCCACGACCACGACCCACTTCACACGTGGGCGCAGGCGTTCGAGAAGATCGATGCGCTCAACACGCCGCCCTGCTTCGCCGGGTTCTGTGACTGGCGGCTGCCGAGTCGGTTCGAGCTGGAGAGCATCCTCGACCTGGGGGCCTTCGAGCCTGCAGTGTCTGCGCCGTTCGACATCGGCTGCGCGCCGGGCTGTACGGTGCTCACCTGCAGCTGCACCTTCCAGGTGCACTACTGGTCTTCGACCCCCTCCGCGGACAACGGGGAGAACATCGGGCGACCCGGTCACGCGTGGGGCGCCAACTTCGGATACGCCACCTGGGGCCGATGGCCGATGACGGAGATGTTCTCCGTCCGTGCGGTGCGCGGCGGCTCGTGAGCTCGATGTGCTCTCCTCGATCGCCGGCGAGACCAAACGCGATCGAGCCGGCGGCCAGCAGAAGCTCTGCTGGCCGCCGGCCCGATGTCGCGTCGATCGGAAGGTCGACCGTGCGATCAGCGCAGCTGGAAGCGGATGTCGCCGTCGGGGATTTGGAAGATCGGTCCGCGGTCGCCGCCGCCAGTGATCGCCGACGCTCTCGGCTTGCACGTGCAGTGGGTCGTGATCGAGCCCTTGAGGCACTGGCTCAGGGATTCGGCGACCTCGGGAGACATGACGCACTTGTCGACGAACATGTTCCAGCAGTCCCAAGGGTCTGCCTTGTCGCATACGCAAGTACGCGTGCCGTCGATGTCCATCGGGCATTCGTAGCCTAGGCTTCCGCCACCAACGGGGGCGAGCGCCGTCCAGGAGGCGACGCGCTCGACCGAGCGGAAGCCGCTGGTACTACTCGATGTGCTCACGGTGTCTTCGCCAGCGCCGCCCTCGACGGAGAGGGTGACCGCAGGATCCGCCGCCAGCGTCGCGTAGTCGTCGCCGCCGCCGAGATCGACGGTCAGCATGCGGAGGCCGACCTGCCCGCCGGACGCGAGCCCGACGCTGAGCGCATCGCTGCCGCCGCGCAGGCGTACGCGGATCGAGTCGATCGAGCCGGCGACGAAGCCGCCGAGGATCTGGCCGTCCGCCGACACCGCGATCGTGTCTGCCTCCGGATTGAGCGCCACGAGCACGTCGTTGTCGGCGCGGTCGCCGACGATCGTGAGGACCCGGCCGCTCGCGCTGGCCTTGACCTTGACGGCGGCGGAAGCCACCGACGGCAGGCCTGCAACGGCGAGCGCGAGCGCCATCGACATGATTCCGATCTGTCCCTTGGTTGCGATCGAGGTGTTCATCGTCTCTTCTTTTTGCCCCAGCGGGGCGTCAATGGGTTGTGCAGGGCGAGGAGCAAGGGCGAGGCCAGCGTCGATCGCGCAAAGGAGCCGCGGCTGGTGGCCGGCGGGGTCGGCGGCGTGCGGTCGTCAGAACAAAAAGAGCATATCCGGACGAGCTTGGGGCGGCGTCGCGGTCATCTGCGATCCAGTCGAAGATCGACGGTGAGCTTGAATCTTGCGCTCGGCCGCGAGCGGCGATAATTGCCGTCATCGAGACCGTCGGTCTCCGAACGCAACGAGCAGTCACGCGTCTCATCGCCGTGGAGACCTGCGGCAAGGTCGCTTGATCGACGATCCAGGCCACGCACTCGAGGAGCCATGCACGGGACTGCTGCAGTCGTCGGGATCGGCGAGTCGACCTACTACAAGCGAGGAGAGTCGCCGTACACCGAGTTCCAGCTCGCCTGCCTCGCGATCCAGCGCGCGGTCGCCGACGCCGGCCTCGCCCTCGCCGACGTCGACGGCTTCGTGTCGTTCATGGACCAGCGCAACGGTCCGCTACGGCTCGCGCGTGCCCTCGGGCTGAAGGAGCTGCGCTGGACCGGCATTCCGTGGGCCGGTGGTGGCAACAGCATGGCGGCGGCGATGCAGATCGCCGATGCCGCCGTGACGTCGGGCCACGCGCGGCACGTCGTCGTCTTCCGCGCGCTCGCGCAGGGCCAGTACGGTCGCTTCGGCCAGGCCGGCGGCGGCGGGGGAGGCGGGGCGTACATGGGCGGACCGTTTGCCTGGAACGGGACGTACGGGATCCTCACGCCGGCACACCAGTGCGCGCTGCAGACGGCGCGCTTCATGCACGACCACGGCATCTCGCAGGAGGCGCTCTGCGAGATCGCACTCGCCTGCTACGCGAACGCGCAGCGGAACCCCCGCGCGCTTCGCTACGGGAAGACGCTGACGCGCGAGCAGTACCACGCGTCGCGCTGGATCGTGCATCCGTTCCATCTCTATGATTGCTGCCCGGAGAACGACGGTGCCGCGGCCGTCGTCGTGACCACCGCCGAGCGGGCGCGGGATCTGCCGCATCGTGCGGCGACGATCGTCGCCGCCGCGTCGGGCATCGGTCCGCAGTACGGCACATACGACGTCGCGACGCTCGGCTCGGCGCACTACCGGCAGGTGGCGAAGCACCTCTGGGAGCAGGCGGGCTGCGGACCGCCGGACGTCGATGTCGCGCAGTTCTACGAGAACTTCACCGGACCCGTGCTGATGGCACTGTGCGAGCTGGGCTTCGCGCCGCCGGACGGCATCGAGGAGTTCGTCTCGGGTGGCCGGCTCGCGGGTCCGGATGCGGCGCTGCCGTTCAATACCAGCGGTGGCAACATCGGCGAGGCGTACATCCACGGTTTCGAGATGGTGAACGAGTCCGTGCGCCAGGTCCGCGGCGAGTCGACCTGTCAAGTTGCGCACGTCGAGCGCGCGCTGGTCGTCGCCGGACCGGGCTACTGTCCCGGCAGCGCGGTCCTCTTCGGAGCGCCGGCATGAAGCGCGTTCTCGGCGACGACTGGGTCCTGCCCGCGCTGGACGCGCTCAATCGAGCGTTCTTCACGTCCGACGTGCTCACGTTGCAGCAGTGCTCGCGCTGCAGGCACATCCAGCATCCTCCGGAAGACGTCTGCGAGTCGTGCCAGAGCTTCGAGCTCGGCAACTTCGCGAGCGCAGGGGTCGGCTGCGTCGAGAGCGTCGCGCTGGTGACGCAGGCGGTCCATCCGCTGCTCGGCGATCGTGTGCCGTACGCGATCGTGCTGGTCTCGATCGCCGACGCTCCAGGGATTCTACTCACGGGAAACGTCGTCGGGGTCGAGCCCGACGACGTGCGCATCGGTGATCCGGTGACGGTCGTCTTCGAGGAGGTGCGCGATCCGCGCAGCGGCGACGAGATCAGGATTCCACAGTGGCAGGTGGTGCGCGGATGACGGTACGCCGCAAGGCTCTCGAGGGGATTCGCGTCTGCGATTTCACCGGCCAGCTCGCCGGCGCGGGTGCCACCAAGTGGCTGGCGGCGTTCGGTGCAGACGTGATCCGCATCGAGGATCCGGTCAACCAGGGCGCCTGGGACATCCTGCGCACGATGCCGCCGTTCGTCGACCAGCGGCGCGGTCCCGATTTCGGTGGCGGCTTCAACAACCACAACACCGAGAAGCGCGGGATCACGCTCAACCTGCGCACGGCGCGCGGCAAGGAGATCCTCGCCGCACTGGTCGCACGCTGCGACGTCGTGACCGAGAACTTCGCGGCGGGTGTGCTCGAGCGGCTCGGCTTCGGCTACGACGCGCTGCGGAGGATCCGGCCTGACGTCGTCTACGTCTCGAACTGCGGCTTCGGTCACACGGGGCCGTACGCCAAGTTCAAGACGTGGGGCCCGATCGTGCAGGCCGTGTCGGGGCTGACGTTCACGTCGGGCTTGCCGGACATGGAGCCGGCAGGTTGGGGCTTCAGCTACATGGACCACACGGGCGGCTTCTACATGGCGATGGCCGTCCTCCTCGCGTTGCTGCACCGGCAGCGCACCGGCGAGGGGCAGTGGGTCGACATGGCGTGCTGCGACGTGGGCTTGACGCTGCACGGTCCGGCGCTCCTCGACTACACGGTGAACGGACGGCCGATGCGGCGCCCGGGTCAGCCAAACGGCAACCGCAGCGAGTGGCCGCGCATGGCGCCGCACGGGATCTACCGCGCGGCGGGTGACGACGAGTGGGTCGCGATCGCGTGCCGCAACGATGCCGACTGGCGTGCGTGCTCGACGGTGATCGATGAGGAGTGGGCGCGCGCGCAGCGCTGGGCCGATCTCGGCGGACGCCTGGCCGGTCAGGACGAGCTCGACGCGAAGCTGACCGCGTGGTGCGCGGTGCGCGCGAAGTCTGAGGTGCAGCGTCTCCTCCAGGCCGCGGGCGTGCCGGCGGCCGCGGTCCAGAAGCCGGACGAGCGCATCGACCACGACCCCGCGACGGCCGAGTTCGGCCTCTGGCCGGTGGCGCACCACAGCAAGATGGGTGACGTTCGCGTCGACGGCCTGCCGGTGCGCTTCTCGGAGACTCCGTGGTCGATCGAGCGGGGCGCTCCGTGCGTCGGTGAGCACACCGAGCAGGTGTTGACGAGCTTGCTCGGCATGAGCGCGGCGGAGGTCGCCGAGCTGCGCCAGCAGGGTGTCGTGTGAGCGCGCTCGCCGGGATCCGCGTGGTCGAGCTCGCGCACGAGCGCGGTGCGTTCGCGGGCAAGCTGCTCGCCGACATGGGTGCGGACGTCGTGGTCGTCGAGCCGCCGGGTGGCGCGGCGATGCGTCGTCACGAGCCCTTCGTCGACGACGTGCCCGATCCCGAACGAAGCCTCACCTGGTGGCACTACAACACCAGCAAGCGTGGCGTCGTGCTCGACTGGCGGCATCCCGAAGGTGCCGCGGCACTGCGTACCCTGATCGGCGGCGCGGACGTGTTCCTGGAGGCCGAGGATCCGGGTGAGCTCGCGGCGTGTGGATGCGACGATGCCGCGCTCACCGGCACGTTGCCGCGTCTCGTGCACGTCTCTTTGACGCCCTTCGGACCCACCGGCGCGCGATCCACGGAGCGCGCGACGGAGCTCACCATCCTGGCAGGCGGCGGACCGGCGTGGAGCTGCGGCTACGACGACCACGATCTGCCGCCGATCCGCGGCGGTGGCGGGCACGGCTACGCGATCGGCTGCCACTACGCAGTGCTCTCGGTGCTCACGGCGCTCCTGCACCGCGAGCTCGGTGGTCGCGGCCAGCGCATCGACGTGTCCCTGCACGCGGCCGCGAACGTGACGACGGAGGTCGCGACGTACGGCTGGCTGGTCGCGCAGCAGACCGTGCAGCGACAGACCGGCCGTCACGCGAGCGCGACGGTGTCGATGCCATCACAGGTGCGTTGCCGGGACGGGCGCCACGTCAGCTCGGGAGTGCCGCCGCGGACGCCGAAGGAGTTCGCGAGCCTGCTCGCCTGGCTGCGCGAGCTCGGTCTCGAGTCGGAGCTCCCCGAAGCCGTGTTCCTCGACATGGGCGCCGCGCGCGAGCGAATCGATCTCTCGAAGATCGGCATCGACGACGAGGTGACGGCGATCTTCGCCGCTGGTCGCGAGGCGCTCACCTTCATCGCGAGCCGTGTCACGGCGCGCGAGTTCTTCCTGGGAGGGCAGCGGGCCGGGCTCGCGGTCGGAGTGATCTACTCGCCCGAGGAAGCCTTCGAAGATCCCCACTTCGTTGCGCGTGGCATGCAGGTCGAGGTCGACCAGCCGCAGCTCGGACGCAAGGTGCGCTATCCGGGGCCGCCTTACGCGTTCGAGCGGACACGCTGGGCGATCACGCGTCCGGCGCCCACGCTCGGCCAGCACGGCGACGACGTGCTAGCCGAGGCTGGACTCGACGTCGCGCGGCTGCGTGCGAGCGGAGCGCTCGGGTGATGGTGCGGCTCCTCAGGCCGATGTGGTCGGTCGCGGGCCGGCACCAGCGGAGCGTGGGCTGATGGCCGGCGGGCGTTCGAGCGCCGGGAAGCGACAGAGCGCGTGGGAGGACCGCGCGCTCGACCGGGTCCGGCAGCAGGCTCTGCAGCGAGGCCATCGCATCGCGCAGGCGGCGCGGCAGATCGTCGCCGAGGGAGGGCTGGACGCGCTCACGCTGCGCGCGGTGCTCGACAAGGCCGGTCTCGCGCCCAGCGGGGCGGGGGCGATGATCTACACCATCGCGGCAGGCCTGGCGGCACGGGGGACGCATGACTGAGCTCACCGGACTCGACTTCCGTCCCGACGATGCGGCCTGGTACCTCGGCGACGCGCACGCGGCCTACCGCAGGCTGCGCCGCGAGGCGCCGGTCTACTGGTACGAGCCCGAGCGCTTCTGGTTCCTCTCCAGACACGCGGACGTCTTCGCCGTGTCGAAGGATCCCGAGGCGTTCTGCAGCGGCAAGGGCTTCCGGATCCACGACGACCTGCGGACCGGCGGACCAGCGGGCATCGAGGGCATCCCGCCCTCGATCCTCGGCATGGATCCGCCCGACCACACGCGGTACCGGGGGCTCGTCAGCCGCTACTTCACCCCGCGTGCGATGCACCGTCTCGAGGAGCGCATGCGCGAGATCACGCGCGAGTCGCTCGATCACGTCGAGACGGGGAAGGTCGTCGACTTCGTCGAGCTGGTCGCGGTGCCTCTCCCGGTGCTGGTGATCGCGGAGCTGCTCGGCGTCCCACTCGAGGACCAGCGGCAGTTCAAGAGCTGGTCCGACGACCTGATCGCGGCGAACGAGGGCGACCTGGAGGCGATGGGACGGGTCGGCGAGCTGTTCGTCTACATGATCGGTCAGGCACTCGACCGGCGCAGCGCGCCGCGCGACGACCTGCTCACGGTCGTAGCTCTGGGGGAGCCCAACGGGCGTCTTCTCACCGACCCGGAGCTCGGCATCTTCGCCGTCGCGCTGCTCGGTGCGGGCAACGAGACGACGCGCAACGCGATCTCCGGCGGCGCGATCGCGCTCATGGAGCACGTCGACCAGAGGGAGGCGTTGACCGCGGACCCGTCGCTGATCCCGCAGGCAGTCGAAGAGATCGTGCGCTGGGTGTCGCCGATCAAGTCCTTCGCTCGCACGGCGACGCGCGACACCGAGATTCGCGGGCAGCGCATCGCGGCCGGCGACTTCGTCGTTCTGAGCTATCCGTCGGCCAACCGCGACGAAGAGGTCTACGGGCCCACCGCCGAGCAGTTCGACGTCCGACGCTCCGGTGCCACGCCCCACCTCGGCTTCGGCGTCGGTCAACACTTCTGCCTCGGTGCGCACCTCGCGCGCCTGGAGCTCAAGGTTCTCTTCGAAGAGCTGCTCGCCCGCCTGCCGCGCTTCGAGCTCGCGGGCGAGATCGAGCGCGTGCGCTCGACGCTGATCAACGGCGTCGAGCGACTGCCCGTCGTGTTCTCTGCTTGATGGCGTCGCGAGGCGCGGAGGAAGCCATGGATCTTTCGGTCGACGATCTCGTCCTGGTCTCGGTCGACGACCATCTGGTCGAGCCACCCGACATGTTCGAGCGCCACGTGCCCGCCCGCTATCGCGACCGCGCGCCGCGCATCGAGGAGCGCAAGGGGGCGCAGGTCTGGGTCTTCGAGGGCAAGGTGACGCCCAACATCGGGCTCGCCGCGACCGTCGGAAGGCCGCGCGAGGAGCTCGGCCTCGAGCCCAACCGCTTCGAGCAGATGCGCCGCGGCTGCTATGACGTCGACGCGCGCGTGCAGGACATGAACGCGAACGGGACGTTCGTGTCGCTGTGCTTTCCCAGCGTTCCGGGAATCCACGGCGGGCTGTTCAGCACGGTGGAGGACCGCGAGATCGGTCTGATGATGCTGCAGGCCTACAACGACTGGCACCTCGACGAGTGGGCCGGCGCGCACCCCACGCGCTTCATCCCTATGGCACAGATCCCGTACTGGGACGCGGTGCTCGCGGCGAAGGAGGTTCGCCGCACGGCGCGCAAGGGCTGCCGGGTGTTCAACTTCTGCCAGAACGTGACCGCGATGGGCTTCCCGAGCATCCACGACCGGCACTGGGATCCCTTCTTCGAGGCCGTCTGCGACGAGGGCGGCGTGCTGACCGTGCACCTCGGGACCAGCGGCAAGGCGATGTTCAACTCCATGGACGCGCCCTACAGCGGCTACATGGCGATGGTGAACATCGACATGGCGAGCTTCGCCTGCGATCTCATCTTCTCGCCGGTCCTGCAGCGCTTCCCGCAGCTCAGGATCGCGATGTCCGAGGGCGGCATCGGCTGGGTCCCGTACTTCCTCGAGCGCGCCAAGTGGATCCACGAGCGCCACAGCATCTGGGCGCACGACGACTTGAAGGGGAAGACGCCGCTCGAGGTGTTCCGCGAGCATTTCCTCACCTGCTTCATCGACGACCCGTGCGGCATCGAGATGCGCGACAAGATCGGCATCGACCTGATCAGCTGGGAGTGCGACTACCCGCACTCGGACACGACGTGGCCCGAGTCGCCCGAGTTCCTGGCGCGCCAGCTCGCCGGGCTCGGTGCCGAGGAGATCGACAAGATCACGCACGTGAACGCGCTGCGCTTCTTCGGCTCCGATGCGCTCGAGCGCGTCGGCCGCGAGGACGCGTGCGTCAAGTCGCTGCGTGCGAAGGCCGCCGGTCTCGACCTGCGCGCGCCGAGCGCGGAAGGGATGACCGGGCCGCCGAAGGGCGAGAAGCGTCAGCTCCTCGTGAGCGACCTGGTGTACCAGATCATCGGGGCGTGACGCGGGCGTTGGCCGTCAGCAGTCGTCGCACACGACCAGACGCGCCGCGATCTCGGGCAGGGGCCTGCTTCGAAACAGCTGCTCGCCGAAGCAGTTCACCCCCTTCGCGCCGGGGATCATGCGCGACGTGACGAGGCCGCTAGCGGCGCGTCACGGGCAGAAGGTCACCTTGTAGTCGATCTCGCCGGCGCCCGGATCGGGGCAGGTGTAGGAGCTGCTCGGATCGTCGTACTGGAAGCTGTATGCCGAGGGGCACGCTTCCTTGAAGATCTTGGTGTACGGACGCCGGCCGCGGTCGGCCTTGCGCGCCGCCCGGAGCCATCGCGGGTTGTAGGGGCCGCAGCAATCGCCGCCCGGTGCGCAGACGTCGCCGCCCGGGATGATCGACGAGTCGCACGACGAGGCCGCCGGACAGCTCATCGTCATGGGCGCGCACATGACGAGCGGGGGCGCGCACTGGCCGATCGCCGTCTGGCACGTCCCGCCGGGACAGTCGCTGTCGGTGGTGCAGGGCAGCTTGCAGAGATGCGTGTCGCGATCGCACGTGGCGTTGATCTGGCCGCTCGACAGGTTGCGGCAATCCTGGTCGTCGAAGCAGGTGACGCTCGCCGCGTTGCACGACGCCGTGTTGTTGCCCGTGCAGCAGTACTGGTCCTGGAACTTGTCGCAGCGTAGCGCCCGTGGCGGCGACGCCTGTTTGCACGCGTCGCACGGGTCGAGGCAGCCGATCACGCACTCGCCGGCGAGGCAGATGCCGCCGTCGGGACAGTCGGTGTCGCTGGTGCAAGCACCGCTCTTGACGCGCAGCGGGTTCGGACAGGTCCTTTTCAGATCCGACGTGCACTGCGACACCGGACATGAGGAGATGCTGGTCGCCACCTTCATCGCGAGGTTGCAGCCGCTGACCAGGCTGACGTCGTAGTAGTCGACGGTGCCGCCGCCGCCGGCAGGCGCGTCGAGCGTCGGCTCGAAGAGCGTCACCCCGCTCGGTGAGGTGCTGCAGCTGTAGGCGCCGGGCTCGCCGCACTGGCCGGTCGAGCAGTTCAGCGTGTCCGCGCCTTCCGTGCACTGCGTGCGCGCCCAGAAGCGTCCTCCCCACTCTCTGGGGACGCACATCGAGAGCGAGCGCGGCAGGCTGCCGCCCGTCCCGCCGATCTTCCACTTCTTCGCATTCGACGGGTTCGGCAGGACGTTGCTGAACGCGCACAGGCCGCCCTGGCAGGTCTCCGATCCGGGAGTGCCCTGGCAGGTCCCGTTCCCCGGGCAGGCGGGGCCGCCGGTCTTGCAGTAGCACTGGCTCGAGCCGGTATCGCAGGTCGGCGTGCAGAGGCCCGACACGCAGGACCGCCGCCGGTCACGGCGACGCCCTTGCGGCTCTCCTCGAGGTGCTCGAGCTCGAGGCCGCCGAAGACGTCGCCCTGCGCGCGCTCATGGACCGACTGGAGCGATCCCTGCGGCGCCTGTCGAACCGCGCTTGACGAAATTCCTCCGACCCGAGTCCAGCGTCCCGCATCGACAACGACGAAGTGGAGGACGGGATGGCAACGAACGGACGGCGCTCGCGAGACGCGGAGGGTGTCAGCGAGGAAAGGGCGGGCAGGCGATCGAGCGCGGGCGGACGGCCGCCGCGGGTCTACCGCGCGGTGCTGGAGGAGCTGTCGGCGCGGTCCCTGCGCGTCATGTGGGAGGTCGTGACGGACCCCGATCACCCGTGGCACGACGCGCACGGCCCGAAGATGCTGCGCGACCTCGTGCGCGTCTGCACCCCCCGAATCGGGCACGTCGGCGTGTTCGAGCGGAGCGACTTCCTCGACACGATCGAGCCGCAGCCGTCGATGGCCGAGCTGTTCGACGCCGCGGACGACGCCGGAGTGCCCGACCGTACCTGATGGTCCCCGAGCTGGTGCGAGGCTTCGGCGCGCGACGCATTGGAGCAGGGCGCAAGGCGCGCGGTCCCGTCTTGCTCGCGAGTGCCGGACGGCCGATACCATCGGCATGGCGCAGACCCGCAAAGCGACCCTGAAAGCTCCCGCGCGGCGCGATACGGAGCGCGGCCGCGAAGTCGTGCTGGCGAAGCGGCTCTCCGCTGCCGAACGGCGGATCGCGCGTCTCGAAGAGATCATCGAAGATCGGCTCGATGCCGAGGTGGCCGAGCGCGTCGAGCAGGAGGCGCGCGAGCGCGGCGACGAGCCGATCCCCTGGGAAGTCGCGCGGCGCGACCTTCGACACGGTAGCCACCCGGCGCGGTCAGCGTGAGCAGCCCCGTCGGCGCGTCGTCATCGTCGCGGACGACGATCGGCACAAGTGCTCGCGTACGCCCAGTCGTGTTCGGCGTCGTCCAGCGCCGGACCGACTCTGGCGACACGCCGAGCGCCTGCGCGACCT
Source organism: Deltaproteobacteria bacterium (assembly GCA_016874715.1). GTDB lineage: Bacteria > Desulfobacterota > Binatia > UBA12015 > UBA12015 > VGTK01. The sequence continues at coordinate 40,909 of VGTK01000029.1, forward strand.
TGCGCACGCCGTCCCCGTGCTGACGCCGCTCCATTGCGTAGCGGATCACCTCCGCACGCAGCTTGTCGGGGATCCGCGCACCCCGCGTCCGCCGACCAAGCGCCTTCACGCGCCGCCCGAGATCTCCTGCCTCGCTCGCCATCGCGACCCCTCCCTTCAGAGCAATCGCGAAGGTCTCACATCACGAAGCCGCCCGACCAGATGGGGTCCGGCGAGCCCTTACGATGATCCTGCCCGTCCTCGGCTTCTCGCTGACGCAGCCGCGCCCGTCGCTCTCCAGCCCGGTGGAGGAGACCGCTGAAGGAACGGCATCACCGTTCTTCGTGCTGGAACGGGTGGGCGTGAAAGCCCGTGCTCGGGAGATCAATGGCGAGTTCATCCTGCTCGCGGGCTCGACAGCTCGGAAGCAAGGCGTTCCGTCGTGGACCTCCTACAGGAGCCTCCGGAATCAGCTTGTTGATGCCGGCAAGCTTGTTGAGGGCGAAGACCCAGAACAGCTCGTCACCGTCGAGGACATAGTCTTCAGCAGCCCGAGCGCGGCAGGGGCGGTCGTGATGGGCCGAAACGTCAACGGACGGCAGGACTGGCGGGCTGAGGACTCCGGCGAGACGTACGAGGATTGGTCGGCGAAGCGACTGCCACCGGCGTCGACGGCGCCTCTCCTCGACGATGTGGAGTAATCGGATCCTGGTGACAGAGCGGTCTCGATGCGCCCGCTGGCAAGACCCGCACCGGGCTACAGTTCACGTCGCACGATGCGAGCGCGTGCATCCTGGAGGGCGGGGATTACGGTGTTCCAGAGGTACTGGCGGTTAGGTCCCCGACTCAGATCGCCCCAGAAGTACTTTGGACTAGATGGGTGTGCCAGCGACACGACCACGCATCGCCCCCCCTCATATGTCGCGACTGAGTTCGTGCCGGTACCCCCTGGCACAGGTGTGTTGCTATCGAAGGCCCCGCGAATCGCGTCGCCGTGAGTAATGGTTTGGATCACCACTATCGTTGGCTGGAGAACCCGAAGTGTCTCCTGGAAGTGCTTCGCACACTTCTCTTGCATGACATCCGTCCCATGACCTTGAGAGGTGGCGCCGAACGTAGCCGAGCACAGCAGGAAGTTGGTCAGCGCGAAGCACTCAAGGATGTGGTACTTGTTGACCGTCAACGGCAGTTACCCACTCTCCCGCAAAGTCGTCTCCTGGATCCCCGCCGAACAAGACTCGCAAAGCTGAAGTCGTTCCGCGCATGTGAGGGTTTCGCCCTGGATGGTTCGGCCCCTCGATATTGAACCGGTTGATGAGATAACACCCGGCGATCTCGTTCTGGCGCTCTGGAAGTAGAACCCGGGCAGGGGGAGCGCCGACTTCTTGTCCGACAACCATGATGCGAAAG
>VGTK01000030.1 GCA_016874715.1 Deltaproteobacteria bacterium
CGGTGCGGGCCGGCGCACCGCGCAGGCGGCCGCGACCGACAGCGCGAGAGCCGCGAGGCAGCGGCGCCCCGCGCCCGTCACGGGCCCGCGCCTTCCGGGGCGGCGCGCTCGACGTTCGCGTCGCGCTCGAGCTTCCCCGCTCGCTCCACCTCCGCGTCGCGCTCCAGCTTCCCCGCGCGCTCCACCTCCGCGTCGCGCTCGAGCTTCCCCGCTCGCTCCACCTCCGCGTCGCGCTCCAGCTTCCCCGCGCGCTCCACCTTTGCGTCGAGCAGCTCGATCTCCGTGCGATCGCCGCCGTTCTCGGCGATCGTCACCCGGCGCGGCCCGCCGCTCGCCGGGTCGAGCTCGATGACGATCGTGCGGATCACCCGCGCTACCGAGGGATCGCGGGGCGTCAGGACGAAGCTCCACGGACCAGCCGTCCCGGGCGCGAGCGCGAAGCGCTGCCCGTCGGCGTAGGCCGGCGCCCCGGTGAAGATGCCGCCGAGGTCACGGAACAGGCCGACGGCCGGCCCCGCGTCGACCTCCGCGACCGCCCCGGGCGGTCCGGCGCGCAGCTCGCCGCCCGCGATCTCCACGATGAGGCGCTCCGGCGCCACCATCTCCCAGCGCACGCGGTCGGGTCGCTCGAACGCGAAGCGACCCGTCGAGACCAGCGGCTCGGCGAGCAGCGCCACGTGCTTCGTCTGCCGGAACCCGGCGCGGATCCCGGAGATGCCGCGCTGCGCCTCGACCATGCGCGCGAGACACTGCTCCGGGCGGCCGCATCCGGGGGACGCGGCCCCCCCCGCGCCGGTGCGCGGGTCCTCGGGTGCGACCGCGCCGGTCGGCGGCACGCCCGCCGCCAGAACGGCGAGCATCGCGAGGGCGGCGGCCGTGCCACGCCCCCGATCGCACGCCAGAGCGATCCGCCGGCGGGTCATCGAGGTCATCCTTCGCCGCCGCCGCCCGCGCCGCAAGGTGGCCGGCGTCCGCTCAGGAGAGATTCTGCCGGCGACGCTCGCCCTCGACGAATTCGGCGAGTGCGTCGATCGAGGCCAGCGCGTCCTTCGCGACCGTCTCGTCCGGGATCGCCACGCCGAAGTTCTCCTCGATCAGCACCACGAACTCGAGCGCATCGATCGAGTCGAGGCCGAGGCCCGAGCCGAAGATGGGCTCGGCGTCGACGATCTCCTCGGGGGAGACCTCGAGCCGGAGGCCGCTGATGAGCAGCTCCTTGGCACGGTGGCGAATTTCCGCTCTGGTCATGAACGCTCGACCGGCCGGGAGCCGGGACCGTCGGTTTAATCGTTCGCGCAGCGGGCGTCCAATCTGCGGCGGTCGATCTTGCCACGCAGCGTCCGGGGCAGCTCCGCGACCAGCTCGATCGAGCGCGGCACCTTGTGGCGCGCGAGGCGCTGCTCGCAGGCGGCCGCGACCTCGGCGCGCGTGACGTGCGGCTCGGCCGCGACCACCGCACGCAGTGCGTCGGCGACCGCCGAGCGTGCCTCGCCGGTCACGACGACGTCGAGCACGCCGGGCACCGCCCGGATCACGCGCTCGACCTCCGCCGGGTAGACCTTGCGCCCCCCGACGTTCACCACGTCGTGCACGCGCCCGACGAGGTGGAGGCGGCCTTGCGCGTCGAGCCGCCCGAGGTCCGCGGTGCGAAAGCGCCCGCGACCGAGCACGTCCTCGCCTGCCTCGGCCAGCGACTCCGGCAGATACCGCCCCGCGGCGGACGCGCTGCGCACGTACACGCGGCCGACACCGTCCTCGTCGGTCTCTTCCAGCAAGAGGTGCACGCCGTCGAGCGCCGTACCGACGCAGCCGTCGGGCAGCTCGGCAACGCCCTCGCGGTCGAAGGCGATGCCGCCGCACTCGGTCGCTCCGTAGAACGTCCGCGGGCGCACGCCGAACGCCGCCGCGAAGCGCTCCCGGGCACGCGCCGGCAGCGGCGCGCCCGCCGAGATCACGCGCCGGAGCACCGGCAGCGCACCGTCGCGCTGCGCTCGCGCGAGCACGTCGATCAGGAACGGGACCGTCGGCAGGACGGTCGCGCCGGCGTCGCGGGCCGCCGCGAGCAGGCGGCGCGGCGTCAGGTCGCGTGCCAGCACGGCGGCCATGCCGTCGCGCAGCAGCGTCAGCACGACGTTGTCGAACGCGTACGAGTGCGCGAGCGGGATCGTGACGAGATTGCGATCGGCGGGCTCGAGCTGCATCGTCGACACGATCTGGCCAACGCCCGCGAGCAGTGCGTCCGCCTCGAGGACCACGGCACGCGGCTCGCCGGTGCTGCCCGACGTGACCTTGAGCAATGCCACGCCGGGCGGCATCGCGAGCTGGCCGCCGGCGTCCCGCGGGCCGACCCGGAGCACCAGGTCGTCGTCCGGGCCGGCGTGCAGCACCGACACGGCACCCGTCCTCCGGCACAGGTCGTCGAGCGCCGGTGCGGCGACGTCGTGGTCCACGGGCATCGGGACGAGGTCCCGCTGCCAGCACGCCAGGATGGCGGCGAAGAACGCGGGCCCGTTGGGCACCTGCACCGCGAGGATCGTGCCCGGCGGGAAGCCATCGACGAGACGACCCGTGCCGTCGGCCGCGCGCGCGAGGTCGTCCCTGGTCAGCGCGCGTTTCCGATCGGTGTCGAGGATCGCGAGCGCTCGCGGATCGGCGCGGCGCACGTCGGAGAACGCGGCAGCGAGCGACCTGGCCGGAGTCGGCCCGGGCGGGATCGGTGTTTGCGGCACGGGACTGCGGGATCCCTACTCGACGCCGCAGCGGAAGGGAACGGCGGCGGCGCTGCGCCCCCGCGAGGTACGCGGCACCAGGATTCGATCAGCTGCCGGGTGGATCGGCCCGCCGCAGATCGGCGCGGGGTCGGGGACGACCGCGGCGCCGCTCGCGCTCCCGTCCCGGAATGATCAGCTCCCAGAGGAAGCCGGAGTGCCCCTTCTTGTAGAGGAACTGCAAGTCCCGATCGAGCGCGTGCGGCGGGAAGACACAGTGCCGGAGGTCGCCGAATCCTTCGCTCAGCGTCTCGTACAGCCAGTCGACGTCGAGGCCGGGGGCGACGTAGTAGATCGGGTCGAGCGACTGATAGTCGCGCGCGTAGAGCCCGTGCTGGTCCGCGACCTTCGCGAGCGGAGTCCCCGGAAAGATCCTCAGCCCCATCGCGATGAACGACACCGTGTTCTCGAGGCGGCGGATGTTGTCGATGCCCTCGCGAACCGTCTCCTCGGTCTCGCCGGGTCCGCCGAACATGAAGAAGTGGGCTGCGTGCACTCCGTGGCGATGGAGCAGCGCGTTGTTCTCGACGATGTCGCGATAACGGTACTTCTTCGCCAGGCGCTTCAACGTGATGTCGGTTGCGGCATCCGCGCCGACCTCGGCGTGCGCGAGGCCGGTCTCGGCCATCAGTGCGACGCTCGCGTCGTCGAGCCCTTCGGGCTTGAAGAACCCGGTCCAGGGGACGGACAGGCCCCGGCGCTTCATCGCCTTCGGGACCTCCAGGAACTCTCCCTGGCCGTCGTTGAAGACGGAATCGACGAAGAAGATATGCTTGACGTCGTGACGCTCGAGCAGCATCTCGACCGTGTCGACGACGAGATCGGCGTTCCGCGCGCGAATCGTCTTCCCCTCGAGCACGGGATAGTTGCAGTAGACGCACTTGAACGTGCAGCCGCGCTTGGTCTGCACGTTCGCGATGCGGCCCTGCTGCAGGTAGTAGTCCATCAGGATCGGATCGTAGAGGGGGGCTGCGAACTGCGCCCCATCGAGCATTCGCGGGACGCGAAGAATGGACGCCGCCGGGAAGACTCCCCGCTCCGCGTTGCGGACGAAGTCGACGATGAGCGCCTCGCCCTCTCCGACGATGGCGTAGTCGGCGCGGACGACGTCCATGATCGCCTCGGGCATGATCGACACCGCCGACCCGCCGATCACGACCTTGACGTCGGTGAGCTCGCGGATCTGCGCGACGATCTGCGCCGCGGTCTCGATGTACCGCTTCTCGTTCAGCATGTTCACGCTGTCGATGTTGCGGATCGAGATCCCGATCAGCTCCGGCGCCTGCTCACGAACGACCTCCGCGACCGAGTCCAGCGACATCCCTGCCTGGAGGAAGTCGTACTGGTGGACGTCGTGTCCGGCGCGCACGAGGGCACCGGCGATCACGCTCATGCCGAGGGGATAGACGGCGTACGGCTCGGAGGACACGTTCGCCGACATCATCAGGATCTTCATCGGGACCTCGATCGATGCGCGGAAACCCCCAGCGCGCGCCCTGCACCGCGTCCGAACATCGTGTCCGAGTCGCTTCCGAGGATCGCTTCCGCGGTTCCGGGGGTGGACGATCGGGCCCCGGAAATCAAGCGCTTTCCGTCCGCGCCTCGCGCGGCGGTCCGGCAGACGGACGTGCGCCGGTCGAGCGAGGCTCGCGAGGAGGCGTGGCTCCGGTGCCCGTCGGCTCGAGGTCCGGCGGCCCGGCCCAGAAGTCGAAGAAGTTGAACCACTGCAGCGGGGCCCGCTCGCACAGGCGCGCGAGCCAGTCGGCGTAGCGCTGGCAGGCCCGGCGCAGCTCCGCGGCAGAGCCACGCGGCAGGACGAGCCTCTCCGCCAGGGGCTCGACGACGACGACGTATCGTCGCGGTGCGACACGGAGCCCCGCCATCAGCACCACCGGGCAACCGAGCACCGCGGCGAGCCGCATGGGGCTTTCCGGAAGGTAGGCGGTGTGGCCGAGGAACGTCACCGGCACCCGCCCTCCCCGCTCCAGAGGGTGCATGCGGTCGGCGAGGATCGCCACGACCTCACCGCGGGCGATGCATTGCTTGACCTCGAGGACGTGCTCGAACGATCCCGCACGCACCGGAATCACACCCATCTCCGACGGGGTTCCCGAGATCTCGCCGAGCCGGCGGAAGATCTCGCCGATCCGTGCCGCATGGGCGGTGTGCATGAGAATCTTGACGGCGCGGGGTGACGACTTTCGCGCCAGGAGTCGCATCGCGTCGAAGCTCCCGACGTGGGCCCCGAGGATCAACCCACCGCGGCCGTCGCGGATGAGGTTCTCGAGATTCTCCCAGCCCTCGACCTCGACGGAGAAGCCGTCCCCGCGCCCGAGCCAGATTCCCATGCGCTCCATGACCGTCCGGCCGAATTCCAGGTAGTGCCGGAAGGAGTCGGACAGCCGTGGCGCTCGCCCCAGCCGCCAGGCGCCGCCCGGCGTCGCGAACAGTCGCTCGAGATAGGCGCGCGAGGCGCGACGACCGGCGCCGTCGGTGAGGAAGAAGTACGCGACGATCGGATCGACGAGTGGCGCGGCGAGGTGGTGACCGACGATGCGGTACAGCCACGCGACCAGGTGCATCGCCCAGAGCGACCCGCGCTCGCGACGTCGATGCCAATCTTCCCCTGGAGCGGCGTGCGTCATGTCGACCGGCAGGGTGCGCTACCTGCTCGGGTTTCTGGATTCAAGCCCGTGCGCAGGGTGAGCCCTGCCGCCAGGAGACCGCCTTGCGCCCGTCGGATGTTCGACGATAAACGCAGCGCATGCAAAGGCCCCGGGTCAGCAGCTGGCGCCGCTTCCGGAGCGCAGCCCCGTCTCGCGCGCCAAGGCAGCGCGCCGCGCGGCTCGAGCGCTGCGCGCCAGCTCGTCACCGGCCGGCATGAGCACGGTCGACCCGCGGCGCTTCGTCGAGCCGAGCGCCTACAAGGAGCTCGGCTACCCGCACGGGGAGTGGGCCCGACTCCGTCGTCAAGCACCGGTCGCGCACTTCACGGTCGACGGCTGGCCCTCCTTCTGGGCCGTGACCAGACACAGCGACGTGGTCGCGCTCTCCTGCCAGCCGACGCTGTTCGTCAACGCGCCGGGGATCGCGCTCGAGCGAACGACACGCGAGTCGGCGCACCAGATGCGGAGCATCATCAACATGGACCCGCCGGAGCACGGCGCGTACAGGCGGGTCGCGGCTCCCTGGTTCACGACGGCCGCGCTCGCTCGGCTCGAGTCCGTGGTGACCGGGACTGCGCGACGGCTCATCGACGCGCTCGGCGACGAGGGCGAGTGCGATTTCGTCGAGAGCGTCGCCACACGCTACCCGCTGCACGTCGTGGCGACGCTCCTCGGCGTTCCCGAGTGCGACGAGCCCTTCCTGATGGAGGTCACGCGCGAGATCTTCGAGCGCGAGGACATCGCACAGGCCGAGGCCGACCACGCGGGTCGCAACCGGGAGACGTTCTTCGAGTTCTACTCCTACTTCTCGCGCTTGATCGAGGATCGCCGTGCGAAGCCGCGCGACGATCTCGCGACGGCTTTCGCGACCGCGAAGATCGACGGGTGCCCGATGGGGCGCATGGAGACCCTGTCGTACGGCCTCGTCACCGTGACCGCCGGTCACGAGACGACGCGGGGCTCGGTTGCCGGCGGCCTCCTCGCGCTGATCGAGCGACCCGACGCCTTGCGGCGCTGGGCGACCGATCCCGCGCTCACGGCCACCGCGGCCGACGAGATCCTGCGCTTCGTCTCTCCGGTCGTGTACATGATGCGGACGGCGACGCAGGATCATCCTCTGCGTAACCGAACGATCCGTGCCGGAGATCGCGTCCTGCTGTTCCACGCGTCGGCGAACCGGGACGAGGAGGTCTTCGCGAATCCGGACGAGCTCGACCTCGCACGGACGCCCAATCCGCACGTGGCACTCGGGGTCGGCGAGCACGCCTGTCTCGGCGGCCGGCTCGCACGGCGGATGACCGGTGCGGTTCTCGAAGAGTTCGTCCGGCGGGTCGACCGCGTCGAGCTCGCCGGTCGTCCACAGCGCGTCGCCGCCAACATGATCCCGAGCCTCGCGAGCCTGCCGATCCGGTACCGGATGCGACCACGAGCGGAATCGCGCCCCGCCGCGCGGGGCGCGGGCGACAGGTGTTGATGGTCGACCCGCAGGCGGAACGTGACGCGCTGAGCTCGGTCTGGTGGGTGGTGCCGGTCCACAACGACGGCACGACCGTGCGCGCGGTCGTGCGCGAGTGCAGGCAGCTGCTCGATCACGTCGTGGTCGTCGACGACGGCAGCACGGACGTCGACCTGCGCGCCGTCCTGGCGGACGTCGACGTCACCGTGCTGTCGCACGATCGCAATCGCGGCAAGGGGCAGGCGATCCGCACCGGGATCGAGTACGTGAAGTCCCGGGGCGGCCGCATCGCACTGACCATCGACGCGGACGGTCAGCACTTCCCGCGCGACCTGGAGTCGTTCCTCCCCGATCTGCGGAGCTCCGCGCCGGCCCTGATCGTCGGCGCCCGGCGCTTCGAGGAAACGCAGGCTCCCCGGTCGAGTCGTTTCGGGCGGCGGTTCGGCAACTTCTGGCTGTGGGTCGAGTCGGGCGTCTGGCTCGACGACTGCCAGAGCGGATTTCGCGCCTATCCCGTGGAGCAGATCTCGCGGATCCGGTGCATGGGCTCGCGCTTCGACTTCGAGGCCGAGATCCTCGCCCGGGCGGTCTGGGCCGGCCTGCCGCTGCGCAGCGTCCCGATCGCGGTGCACTACCCGCCGCCGCACCTCCGCGTGTCCCGCTTCCGGCCGTTCGTCGACAACCTCCGGTTGACCCGCGTCCATACCCGGCTCGTGCTGCGCCGACTCCTCCCGATCCCACACCGTCGGCTGGTCTGAGAGGCTCGTCATCCCCAGGACGATCGGCTAAAGCCTGCGGCGCGATCCCCGAAGCTGAGGTTCCCGGCAATGCAGAAGTCCAGGTCACTCGAAGAGATTCGACGGGAGATGAAGCACCTTCTCGTCGAGAGCCTCGCACTCGAGAACGTCGTCCCCGACGAGATCGGTGACGCGGAGATCCTCTTCGGCGAGGGGCTCGGCCTCGATTCGCTCGACGCAGTCGAGATCGTCGTTCTCGTTCAGCGCAACTACGGCCTCGAGATCGTGGACGAGGAGGAGGCGCGCGAGATCTTCCAGTCGCTCGACACGCTCGTCCACTGGATCCACGACGGCCTCCAGGCGAGCTGATCCCGGTCGGAATCGAACGACGCGGGAACGACGCGAGGATGAAGGACGTCGTCATCTCCGGGCTGGGCGTGATCTCCGCCGCCGGGATCGGCGTCGCGACAACCAGAGAATCCCTGCGCACCGGCGCGCGCCGGCCTGGCCCGGTCTCGGTGTTCCCGTCGCAGCTGTCCTATCCCGTCTTCGAGGTCGCTCGCTTGCAGCAGGACGATCCCGCGCCCGGGCTGCGGACCCTCGACCTCGCCCGCACGGCGGTCCTCGAGGCCCTGCAGGACGCCGGGCTCTTGCCGCTTCCGGACGGGCGGCGGGTGGGCATCTGTCTCGGCACCACGGTGGCGAGCCAGGTCAACGACCTCGACTTCTATCGCGCCTATCGGGCAGGCGCACCCGCGAAGCTCGATTCGGTCGAACGCTATCTGCACGGGAACCTCGCAGGTGCCCTGCAGCGCTCGCTCGGCGCGTCCGGCCCGGCCGTGACGGTGGTCAACGCGTGCTCGTCGGGCGCCGATGCGATCGGCATCGCGCGGTCCTGGATCACTGCCGGGTACTGCGACATCGCGGTGGCCGGGGGCGCGGACGAGATCTGCTCGGTGCCGCTGTCCGGCTTCGGTGTTCTCGGCATCCTGTCGAGTGCGCCCTGCCGGCCCTTCGACCGAGACCGCGGTGGGCTCAACCTCGGGGAGGGGGCGGGCGTCCTGGTGCTCGAGACACCCGAGAGCCTGCAATCGCGGGGGCGAAGCGCGGATCTCGTCCTCGCGGCGTACGGCTCGGCGATCGACGCGTACCACCTGACGGCGCCCCATCCCGAGGGAGTCGGGCTGGAGGCGGCGCTGCGCTGGGCTCTGCGGGCCGCGGCGATCACGCCGGAGGACGTCGACTTCGTGAACGCCCACGGCACCGGAACGATGGACAACGACCTGGTCGAAGCGGCGACCCTGGCGCGCGTCTTCGGCAAGGACGTCCGCTTCCTGTCGACCAAAGGCATCACCGGGCACACGCTCGGCGCCGCCGGCGGCCTCGAGGCGGCGTTCACGGCGCTCGCGCTGCGCGACGGCGAGGTGCCGGCGAGTGCCGGGTTCGCCACCTGCGACCCGCAGATCGGCATCCGTCCGCTTGCGCGGCGCACCCGGGTCGAGCGCGACCACGCGGTCTCCACGTCCCTGGCATTCGGCGGCGGCAATGCCGCACTCGTGCTGCGGCGAACGCGGGAGCGGTGATGATCGTCCTGCATCGGGCGCGGGAGCGGCGATGAACGTCGCCGGCATCGGCATCGTCTTCAGCCGCGGCCGCGGTCTCGACGCGCTCGCGGCCGCGCTGCGCGAGGGCTGGCGAGCACCGACGTGGCGCGCGGTCGCCTCTCTGCCCGGCGCGGAGGTGCCGGTGCACGCGGTGGACGACGCGCTGCTGCGCGACCGCGCGATCCTCGGACAGATGCGACGTGCGGACCGCTTCACGAAGATGGCGGTGCTCGCCGCCGCCGATGCGGTGGTCGATGCCGGTCTCGCGGTCGCACCGGGCAGCACCGATGTCGGCATCGTCGTTGCGAGCGGTCTCGGATCGCACGCGACCGCCTTCCGCTTCCTCGACGAGATGCTCGAGTTCGGCGAAGCGGCGCCCTCGCCGACGCTGTTCTCACGCTCCGTGCAGAACGCGGCCGCGTCGCACATCGCACTCCACCTGGGAGCCCACGGCCCCACAACGACGCTGACCCAGTTCCACCTCTCTTTTCACCAGGCTCTCCTCGTGGCGTCGGCGTGGCTGTCGGAAGGACGCTGCTCGCACGTTCTGGTCGGAGCAGCCGAGGAGTGCGGCGCCGTGATGGAGTACGTCTGTCGCGAGCGGATCCGGCTCGCCCCGGACGGCCGGATCGAGCCGCTGCGCTTCGGAGCAGCACCCGAGGCGGTGCCGGGCGAGGGTAGCGTGTTCTTCGTGCTCGCTCGTGACCGAGCGTCACGGTGCTACGGGACGCTCGAGGTGGCGCCTGCGCCGTCGCTCGACGCCGCCGACCTCGTCCTGGTCGACTCCGACGGCTTGACGGAGGATGAAACGCCCTATCGAGCGGTGGCAGGCGCTCGAGCGGTGGCGGCGTACTCGCCGGTGTACGGGAGCATGATGACCGGTACGGCCTTCCACTGTGCCGCCGCCCTGCTCATGCTGCGCGATCGCCTGCGCTTCGCCGTGCCGGTGACCGAGAATCCCCACCGCTTGACCGTTCCGCTGCTTCCGGAGCCTTCCGATCCGGTGCGGATCGAGTGTATCCGCCACGGCTGCGGTGAGCAGGTCGGGAGCGTTCGAATCAGCCGATGAGGTCCGGATGACGGAGCCAAGCCCACAGAGCCCTTCACGGAGCGCGTACGACGTCGTCGTGATCGGCGGAGGTCCTGCCGGCACCACGTTCGCCCACCTGATGAAGAAGCGCGGCTTCGAGGTTCTGCTTCTGGAGCGGGACCGACACCCCCGGTTCACGATCGGCGAGAGCCTCTTGCCCGGGACAGCGAAGGTCTGGCGCGAGCTGGGGCTCGAGGAAGCGCTCGAGCAGGCGGGCTTCTTGCGCAAGTACGGGGCGTACTTCTCGCTGGCCGACCGCCGAGGCGTCCGCTTCGTGAACTTCGCGGACGGCGCCAGAGCGTCGTCCCCGTTCGCCTACGAGGTGCCGCGAGCGCAGTTCGATCTTCTGCTCTGGAACTCCGCCCGCACCGCGGGCGTCGAGTGCCTCGACGCGACCCGGGCCGAGCAGGTGTGGTTCGAGGGCGATCGCGCGGCAGGCGTCGACCTCGAGCTCGCCGACGGAACCCGCCGGCGAGTGGCCGGGCGCCTGCTCGCCGACTGCTCGGGGCGCTCGACCCTGCTCGGCAGGCAGCGCGCCATGCGGGAGCGCGATCCGCGGCTCAACAAGATCGCCCTGTACGCGCACTTCGACGGCGTCCGACACTCCACGGGCACCGACGCGGGCACGATCGGGCTGGTCGCGGGCTCCTTCGGGTGGGCCTGGATCATCCCCTTCGGCGAGGGCCGAACGTCGGTCGGTGTCACCATGGACAACGCATGGTACGCGCGGCGCCGCCGCGCCGGCATGGATCACGAGGCGCTGTGGAACGAGGCCGTGCAGCGGCTGCCACCGCTCGCCGCCCGCCTGCACGGCGCGGTGCGGACCCGGGAGATCGAGGCAACCGCCGATTTTCAGTACAAGCTCCGCGACCTCGCCGGCGACGGCTGGGTGGTGATCGGCGACGCCGGAAACTTCGTCGATCCGATCTTCTCGTCGGGGGTTCACCTCGCGATGATCGGCGCCCGGCGAGCGAGCCGGGCCGCGGAAGCCGCGCTGCGGGACGGGCGGCTGCCAAGGGCGCGCGACTTCGACCGCTACGTGGCCAAGTCCCGGGCGTCCCTGAAGGTCTTCTCGAAGTTCATTCACGCCTGGTACGACCCGCCGTTCCGCGAGGTCTTCATCGAGCCGCCCGACCTGCGGGGAATCGGCTGGCTCCGGCGCGAGGTCACCTCGATCCTTGCCGGCCACGAGTCGCCGTCCTGGCGCACGCTGCCCGTGCTCGGGCTGCTCGTGCAGCTCGCGCGCCTCAACGAGTGGCTGCAGGGCGGCCCGAAGACGCTGCTGCCGAAGAACGAGCGGGACCGCGCGAAGCGACTCCGGCTCTCGGCGCAGCGGCGCGCCGAGCGCCGCGCGGCGCGCTGAGCGTGGTCCCCGGCGCACCCCACGCGATGCTGCGACCCGTGCGAAGCAAGGATCCACGAAACCACCTCCTCTGGGGCGCGCTGGCGGAGCCGCCATCCGCGACCGCACCCGCCGTTCTCGGCGGTGCACGCCGGCTGAGCTACGCCGAGCTCGCAGCCGCAGCCGCACATGGAGCGGCGGAGATCGATGAGCGTTTTCCGCCCGGCAGCCGCGTTCTCATCGTGGCTTACGATCAGATGGCCGTCGCTCTGGCCCTCCTCGCGAGCCTGTACTCGCGATGCGTGCCGCTCCTCGTCGATGCCCAGCCCGGGAGCGGCCTGGACCGTATCGTGCACAACTGGCGCGTGGCCGGAGCACTCGGGGATCGTGACCTTTCGATCGGGGTGCGCGAGACGATCGCCACGGAAGCGATCCTGGCCTGGGTCGGGCCCCGGCCGCCGGCTCCGCACGAGCCGCCGGCGGTCCACGCCGACGACCCGGCTCTGTGGACGTTCACCTCGGGAACGACCGGCGACCCGCGCGCCGTGGTCCATGCCCACCGGGGTCCGCGGGCGGCCTACGAGGCGTTCGGCCGCGGGATCCTCGCCCTGAAGCCGGGAGACCGGACGATCGCGACGGCTGGACTGCCGTTCGTCTACGCGCTCGGCAACAACCTCCTGTTCCCGCTCCTCGCCGGTGCCGCCGCGATTCTCCCGGGCGACCTCAGGCTGCCGACGGTCCTCCACGAGCTGCGCCGCCACGAGGCGTCCGTCCTGGTCAGCGGGCCATGGTCGCTGGAAGCGATCGCGCGCCTCGGCGACCGGCCGAGCTGGGGCGCTGCACTGCGGCACCTGCGCCTCGTCCTGTCCGCGGGCGAGCCTCTCGCCGAGTCCGTGTTCGAGCGCTGGCGGTCGACGTTCGGCCAGCGCCCGCTCGACAACCTCGGCTGTACGGAGATGTTCAACTCCTTCCTGGCGGCGGATCTGGCGGCAGCACGACCCGGCTCGCTCGGCGGCGTTGTACCGGGCTTCGAGGTCCGTGTCGGCGGGGCGGCACCGGCTCCGCATCGACGGGGCGCGCTGTCGGTGCGGGGGGAAAGTCGAGCCATCGGCATCTCGTCGGATGGGCTCGAGGGTCGGATCGAACCGATCGGCGAGGCCTGGTGTGAGACCGGCGACGAGGTCGAGATCGACGGCGAGGGTCGCTTCGTCTACCTGGGCCGCCTGGACGATCGCTTCAAGGTCCGTGGCCAGTTCGTGCGTCCGGCCGAGGTCGAGCGGCGGCTGCTACGTCTGCCCGGCGTGCGGGAGTGCATGGTCGTCGGAGACGTGGACGAGCGCGATCTCGCACGCGTCATGGTACGCGTCGTCGTCGACCCGGCCTGGCAGACCGACGATGTGTTCCGCAGGATCCGCGAGGAGATCCGGAGCGCGATCCCGGCCGCCGCGCGCACGGTCCGGCTCGAGGCGGCGGAGACGCTGCCGCGCAACGCACGCGGGAAGCTGACGCGCGCGCGCGGCAGGTGAGAACCGCTCGCGCGGGCGACCAGCTTCGCCAACATCGAGGGCGCCGACGACGGCTTCGTCGGCCCCGCGTCCGTGGCCGGATCGAGCGCCGCCGGGGGTCGCTCAGGACCGAACTTCGATCGGGGTCTGACCGCGTGGTCTTGCGGGGTCAGCACCGCGCGGACCTCGGCACCCGGGTTCCGTGGGAACCTCGCCTGACTCGTCGGTCTCTCACGGTGTACTCTAAGCGCTGCGGCGGCGCTCAGCGTTCCGGCGCCGCGTGCTCGTCGAGCGCGCCCACCAGGATCGACATGGTCGTCGGATCGGTGAGCACGCCGGTATGGGTGGCGTCGATCCCGTACGAGCGCTGCGCGCGCCGGTGCACCGGCAGTGCGAGCTGGCTGCGCATCGTGATCGTGCCGTCGCCGCTCGGGCTCACACGCCCGAGCCGGGCGCCGTTGTCGTAGGCGAAGAGCAGGTAGAAGGGCATCGTGGCCGGCAGCGGCGTCGCTGCGATGCGCTGCACGAAGTCGCTGCCGGTCGCGACGTCGCGCCACGAGGGCACGACCTCCGGCGCACGCTCGACGCCACGGCGTGCCCCGTCGTCGCCACCGTAGGGCGTCGCAATCGAGACGAGCAGCTTCAGCCAGCGCGGCGGCTCCCTTTGCGACAGCATCGTGACGGCCTCGTAGGCGACCAGCCCACCCATGCTGTGCGCGACGATCACCACGCGCTCCAGCCCCAGCTCCGCCGCCGACAGCTCGAGCGTCGAGCTCAGTACGGCCGCGATCTGCGCGAGCGGCAACCCCGACGGATAGAAGAAGAACCACGGCTGATAGCGCGATCGATCGAGACCCGCGACCAGCGAAGCGAACTCGACCGGCGCACCGCCGATGCCGTGCACGAAGAGCACCTGCGTCTTGCGCGGGTCGGGGTCCTCGAGCCCGAAGAAGTACCCCTGGGTGTGCACCATCAGCTCGATCGGGTGGAACAGACCGCGCTGCCCCCAGCGGGCCGCGAAGAAGTCGTCGTCGAGCGACGCGAAGACGTTGCTCGAGCGCTTGACCTCGATCCGGACGGGCACGCTCGCCGCCCGGGGGCTCGCCAGGTCGACGGCGACCACCGGGCCGTCGATGGCGAAGCCGTCGATGGACGCGGCCGACCGGACACCGACGGGGGCCGACGGATCCGTGCTCCCGACCAGCTCGCTCGACTCGAACACGCCGTCGCGATCGCCGTCGGCGAAGAACAGCAAGTCGTAGTCCCCCTCGGGAAGCAGGAGGTTGTACGAGTCGATGGGGCGGGCGACGAGCTTCCAGCCGACGATCTCGTCGGCGGCGAGTTCGTGGCCGACGGCGACCAGCAGGATCGCCTCGTCGCGAGCCTCGGCCCCCGTGATCCGGCCCGCGACACGATAGCCGTCTCCCGGCGCCATGGCGCGCTGCAGGGCGAGCCGTGGCTCACGCGCGAACTGTCGGCGCATCGCGCGCTGGTCGCGCACCATTCCCAGGTACTGGCAGCCGGACGCGAGCACGCCGATCGCGATGCCGACCACCGCGCAGGCCACTCTCCGCCAAGGGCCCCTCACGCGTGCCCGGCTCCTCGGAGCGATGCGCGGCACATGACCGGCGACCTGATAGCGCCGGCGCGGGCGCCCGCGCAAGACGGCGCACGCCGGGCCGCGTGCACGACCGTCCGGCACCGCGTGCAACCTCGGCAGCCAGATGCCATGGACTCAAGTCCATGATCTCGGGTCCACCCACGCAACGGCTCGAGCCCGCCGTGCTCGATTGATCGACGACCACGCCTACGCTCGCCTCGTCGAGGCAGCCAGCGAGCCCTATCGCGTCGCCGGCCGCTTCGCCTGGCGCTTCGCGCGCGGCAAGCTGCTCGGCGATCCCGTGTTCCGCTACCTGCTCGAGGCGCGACTCATCCCCGAGGGGGCGCGCGTACTCGACCTGGGCTGTGGCCAGGGGCTGCTCGGGGCACTGCTGGCGGCGACTGACGTCCGCACCGGCTCCGCCGACCACGAAGGATGGAACCGGCAGGGCGTTCCATCCGACCGGCCGCGCATCGCGGCCTATCGCGGCATCGAGATGATGGCATCCGACGTGGCGCGCGCGCAGCGCGCCCTGGGCCCGGGCTGCGGCGTGGAGGCGGGCGACATCCGCAGCGTGGAGCTCGGCGTCGCAGACGCCATCGTGATCCTCGACGTGCTGCACTACATGGATCGCGCAGCGCAGGACGACGTGCTGCGCCGCGTTCGCCGGTCGCTTGACGGCGGCGGCGTGCTGCTGCTGCGCGTGGGCGACGCCTCGGCCGGTCTGCCGTTTCGCGTCAGCAACTGGGTCGATCGCAGCGTCGCTCTCGCGCGCGGGCACGGCGCGACGCTGTTCCACTGCCGCAGCGTGGCCCAGTGGCGCGCGGCACTCGAAGCGCTCGACTTCAGCGTGCAGACCGAGCCGATGAGCCGAGGCACGCCGTTCGCCAACGTGCTCCTGTGCGCGCGTCGCTGAGCGGCTGCCTTGGTCGAGGTGCCAGACACAGCACCCCCTTCTCGCCCGCCTGGCTGCGATTCTCCCCGTCGACCTCAGCCCACATACCTAACTTTCGCCTCCATGAGACCTCCGAGTTCGATACGAGCCAGGACGCCCGAGCTAAGGCGGCGAGCCTCTTCTGGGAACGCGGCCCGGTCGCGCTGACGTCCAAGTAAGTGGCTGCATGCTCATCCCTTACGGTTTCGTAGCCTGGTACTCGGCGAGGATGGGAAGGCCTTTGGCATCAACGTGACGTCGGGCATCAACGAAACCGACGGACTGCAGCGTCGTCACGACCTGGTGCGGCGGCACGCAAGCCTCGATGGTGTCCCAGTAGTAGCGCCACAGTTTCCGCGTGCCGTGCTTGTTTTGACTGACCACGAAGGCCAGGGACGGGAGCACGCTCCTCATGTAGACCTTGAGCAGCCTGCGTCCCCAAGCGCTCTCCGGCTTGGTGATTTCAAGCAGGCATAGCTTCCCCGCGGGTTTCAGCACGCGCTTGAACTCCGCAAAGGCCACTGACAGGTCGCTCACATGCCGCAGCGCGTAACCCAGACTCACGAAATCGAAACTGGCGTCCGGGAACGGGACCTCCTCGGCGCGCCCTTCGACTAACTGAACACCCGGAAGGTTGGCCTGCGCCATCATTCCGGGACTCGGATCAACGCCCACCACAAGTGATGGATCGCCAGTGATGCGCACGGCGGCGCGCGCTACCAAGCCCGTGCCCGTGCCTATGTCCAATACGCGCATACCGGCCGTGAGACCGGCCCGCTTGAGCGCCTCACCGCGATACCACGCGCCCGTGCCCAGGCCCAGAACGGCCTCCATGCGGTCATAGTCTTGGGCGGTGCTGTCGAAGATAGCGCGCAAAAAACCTGCACGCTCGGCCTCGCTGGCGTAGTAGTCGGTCAGCGGCTGGTGCGGTGCATGGATCGCTTCTTTGCGTTCGGAGGTCATGGCGTCCGGATGCTAAACGTTCACCACGTCATCGGCCAGTGCGGACGCAGAAACTGCCTCATCCTGAGGTAGTGGTCGCAAGTCCTCGCGCAAGGACTTGCGGTCTGCACCTGCGGTCCTCACGGATCACAGATTTCATCCGTGCTGCTGAGGGAGATGGGTGCGAGCACGCCGCTCCGAGCCGCGCCCAAGAGCGCCAAGCGCCGGACGCGCGCGGAGCTGAGCTCCCGATCGGGGAACGCTCCGCAGTGCACCGCGAGCGCGGCGAGCGCGATGCCGAGCATGCCGATGCTGCCGTGATCGCCGCACTGCTCGCGAAAGGTGGCGTAGCGCACCGGCGCACCCTGCGCCGCCGCCAGCGCTTCGCGGCACGCGTGATCGATCGCGCGACGCGGCGCACCGCCGTCGGCGAGGCCGAGATAGGCATCGACCCGGCCCTGCGGCAGGACGCACGCGCGCAGGGTGCGCGCGGCGGCGGCCGGCGATGGGAGATCGTACGGTCCGGCCCCGGATCCGACCGTGACCGCCTCGTCGACGACGCCGTAGACCCGGGCGCCGCGGCGTCGCGCCCGGTCCGCGCGCTCGAGCACGAGTGCCGCCGCTCCTTCGGCCGGGATCAGCCAGCCGGCGCCACGCTGCGTGAGGGCCTTGTTCCATCCCACGGACGGATGGAGCAGCCTGCGCTCGGCGAGGGCCTGCAGGTAGACCTCGCCGAACTCGTCGACGCCGCCGACGATCGCGAGGTCGCACGCACCCGAAAGCAGGAGGTCGAGTGCCGCGACGAAGGCCGCTTCGCCCGACGCCTCGTGCTCGGACACCGTGAGGTTCGGACCCGAGAAGCCGAGCTCGATCGCCGCGTAGCCCGCGGCCGCGTTGATCACCAGATTCGGGAACAGCATCGGCGAGCCGGCGCCGATGCCGGCGTCGAGCACGCGGCGGGTGTAGCGCGCGGTCTCGCGCTGATTTCCGAACTGCGACCCGACGACGATCGCGGCCCGCTCACGCTCGCTCTCGTCGGGCGCTTCGCACCCGGCATCGCGGTACGCCTGCCGCGCGGCTGCGACGAGCATCCGCGACACCCAGTCCATGCGGCGCAGGAGGCCGTGCCGGACGTGCTCGCGCGGCACGAAGTCGCGCACGAAGGCGGCGCGCTCGACCGCCGGGAGATCCGAGGGATCGATGCCCTGCGCGAGCCGCGAATCGCCCGCCTCGAGCGCGCGGAACCCGCAGTCGCCGTTCGTCCACGCGTGCCAGACGGCATCGGCCCCGGTGCCGAGCGGCGTCACGAGCCCGATGCCCGTGATGACGATCGCGTCTTCGCGTGGATCGCTCATGGACGCCGCAGCACCACGGTGCAGTTGTTGCCCCCGAAGCCGTAGGAATTCGAAACCACGATCCCGATGGGTTGCTCGCGACCACCGGGAGGGACGAGCCGGATCGCGCACTCCGGGTCGCGCTCGGTGCCGTTGAAGTTGGGCGGCGCGAAGCCGTCCTGGATCGCGAGGACGCCGATCAGCGCCTCGACGGCACCCGCCGCGCCGAGAAGGTGTCCGATCAGCCCCTTCGTCGAGGACACCGCAACGCGCTCCGACGCGGGTCCGAAAACCCGGGCGAGCGCCTTCGCCTCCGCGAGGTCGTTCTGCAGCGTGGCGGTGCCGTGCGCATTCACGTAGTCGACCTCGTCGGGACTGACGCCCGCGTCGCGCAGCGCGCCGGCGAGCGCCTGCACCGCGCCGCGCCCGTCCGGGTCGGGCGCCGTCAAGTGCGCGGCATCGCACGAGGACGACGCACCCGCGAGCTCGGCCAGGAGGTCGGCGCCGCGCCGGCGCGCGACGTCCTCTGCCTCGAGGACGAGGAACGCCGCCCCCTCGCCGAGCGACATGCCCTGGCGACGGCGATCGAACGGACGGCACGGCGTTGGGCTCATCGCCTGCAGGCCGAGGAACCCGGACACGGTCATACGCGTGAGGCCGTCGGTGCCGCCGACGATCGCCACGTCGGCAGCCCCGCTGCGGATCCACGAGAGCCCGGTCGCGAGCGCGATCGCGCTGCTCGAGCAGGCGGTCGAGGGCGACAGCCGCCTTCCCGTCGCACCGAACGCCGTCGCGACGAGCGCCGCCGGCGAGCCGACGGCACCGGCGAGGACCTGCGCGCGAAGCCGGCCCGGACGTCGCCCGCGCACGCCCGCCTCGTAGCAGGACTCGAGCTCGAGCATGCCGCCGGTCGAACTCCCGACCGCGACCGCGATCCGGTCCGACGGCACGGAATCGAGCGCCAGCCCGCTCGCCGCCACCGCCTCCTCAGCCGCCACGAGGGCGAGCCGATCGGATCGCGAGGCGCGGACCCGCGCACTGCGCGCGAGCCGGACCGCCTCGGGGATGCGGTCGACCTCCGCCGCGACGAGACCATCCGGGAGACTGCCGGTATCGAGCAGGCGCAGGGGGCGGATCAGCGTCTCGGAAGCGCGCAGCGCCGCGCGCAGGTGCGCCACCGAGGGCCCGGCGGCGGTGATCGCGCCCAGCCCGGTGACGAAGACTCGCCTACGATCGCCCATGCTGGGGCCGGGTCGCCGCAGGCCGCACGTCGACCGGTGCGGGATGCCCCGAGAGATGACGTACGGCCGCGCGGATGGCTTCGGGATCTCGTGTGACGTCCTGGTGCGGATTCTCGCTCCACGCCGGCAGGCGAACGTGGTTCGCACCGAGGCTCGCGTCGTAGCGGGCCGCGTACGCCGCGAACCCGGGCTCGAGAAAGCCGACCAGCGGTTTCTGCGGCGCGTGCGGATCGCGCTCGACGACGACGTTCAGCTCGGACCCGCTGCCGAGGTGCTGCACCATGACCTCGCTCGCCCGGCGGTCGTACATCTCGGCCATCAGCGCGCCGTACGGGTTGTAGTCCTCCGCCATGTCGATCAGGTACGAGTTGCGCACGAGATAGAGCAACGCCGGAAAGGCGATCAACCGCATCGGGCCGTCGTCCACCCAGCGCGCGCGATGGGACCCGGCGAGCGGCGGCGCGAGGTTGACGATGCGCGCCCCGCGAAAGAGGCCCTCTTCGTCGTCGAGCACCGCCTTGCGCAGGACGGTCGTACCGTCCGACCAGGCGACGACGTGGAGCGCGCCGGACGCGTCCGCGCCGGCGCGCCATTCCCGGATCCGATCGGCGAGCCAGGCGGCCTTCTGGGCCGTCGGCCGGAACGAGTCGTAGAGCACGAAGACGACGTTGTGCGTCTGCGCGAACCCCTCGAGGTAGGGGGCGAAGGTGTCGAACGGCCCGCGATCGGAGCCGTGCACCAGAAACAGCGTCGGACGCTCGGCGACGATCTCGTTGAAGTGATAGGCGCGCTCGGTCCGCGCGAGCGCCTGGAGCACGTCGCGAAAGGCGGGCTCATCGGGCGCATTCGCATCCTGGAGCAGCACACGCAGCCGGCCGAGCGGCATCGCGTCGCGAGCGGACGCCAGGGTATCGTCGAGCGCGTCCGCCGCGTCGCGAAGAGTGGCTCGGTCGGTCGTCTCCGGCGCACACAGGGCAGCCGCGATCGCACCGCGCAGCGGAGCGACCACCTGCTCGGGGGTCGACGCGTAGACGACCTCCGGTGGCGGCGGAACGCTCGGCTGGGGAACGGTCGGGCAGCCCCATGCGTGGACCATGGCGAGGCGGCCGTGCGCCCCCTGGCACGACCAGAGGAATGACGCGGACGCAGCGGCGAGGAGCCTCGCCGCACTCGTGGTAAGTCGCAACGGTTCGAGTTAACAGCCTTCTCGTCCGTGGGTCAAAGGCAGGCTGCCGGACGATTGTGGACGAGATCCTCGCGAAGCTCATGGCTCTTCACCGGTCCTCAGCGAGATGGCGGCACTGGCCCCGGCCTCGATCGCACGACGGCGATGGCCCCGCCTGGCCACCGGCCACGCTCTCGTGGGGCCGCTGCGTCCGCCGCATCCCGTCCAGTGCGGCGGCGCCGGTGATGTACCTCAGCTTCGACGACGGCCCCGACCCGGAAGCGACGCCCGCGGTGCTGGACACACTGGCCGAGCAGGGCTGCGCGGCGACCTTTTTCCTCGTCGCGGAACGCGCCGAGCGCGCGCCCGGGCTGGTCTCCCGGATCCTCGACGCCGGTCACGCGATCGGCAATCACTCGCTGGACCACAGGTGGAACGTCTACTTCCGTGGACCGCGCGCCATGCTGTGCTGGATCGACGAGGCGGAGCGGCGACTGCAGGACCTCTCCGGCAGGGAGACCGTCGGGTTCCGCTCGCCCGCCGGCGTCCGGACGCCGGCCCTGCACTGGGCCCTGCAGAAGCTCGACATCCCGCTCGTGCACTGGGACGTGCGCTCCTTCGACCGCGCGTTCGCCTGGACCGAGTCGCGCGCCAGGCGCGGCCTCGCCGGCGCCCGGCCCGGGAGCATCGTCCTCCTGCACGACACGCACGCGCCGCCACATCTCGACGGCTTCCTGCGGACACTCGGGCTCTTCCTCGCGGCAGCCCGGCGTCGCGGCTTCCGCTTCGCTCCGCTCGACCGCTCCCTCGTGCAGCAGGCGCTGCGTTGATGCACTCCCTCGTGCAGCAGGCGCTGCGTTGACGCGCCCCCTCGTGCAGCAGGCGCTGCGTTGACGCGCCCCCTCGTGCAGCAGGCGCTGCGTTGACGCGCCCCCTCGTGCAGCAGGCGCTGCGTTGACGCGCCCCCTCGTGCAGCAGGCGCTGCGTTGATGCGCTCCCTCGTGCTGCGCGCGCTGCGTTGATACGCTCCCCCGGTGCGACTGAGTCCGCGCAGGCGCTATCTCGGCGGGATGGACTGGGTCCTGTTCTGTCTCGACGACATGACGAGGCGGGACACCGTGGTCGGGATGTCGATGCAGGTCGTGCTCGAGCTCGAGGGCGAGCTCGACGACGACGCCCTCCGCCGCGGCTTCGAGGCGCTCGCGGGGCCCTATCCCGAGCTGTGGGCGCGCGTGCGGCGGGCATGGCACATGGCGCCGTACTGGAGCCCGCGCCGCGTCCCGGCGGCGGCCCTGGCGCCGACCGTGCACCGGGTCGGCGGCGATCGCGAGGTGCGTGCGATCCTGGAGCGCACCGCCAACGCTCCGTTCCCCGCCCGCGATCAGCACATCGCCGCGCACGTCATCCACGCCGCCGGGAAGAGCACCCTCGCGGTCATCTTCGACCACCGCATGTTCGACGCGCGCGGCGCCGAGTCGTTCCTGCGCGAGATCGAGCAGCACTTCCGGCGACCGACGGCGACCCCGCCCGCGGATCGCTCGCGGCCGGAGCACCTCGACCGCTGGGCCGAGAAGTTCGCCGCCGGCCGGCAGGTGAACGCAGCCCTGTTCAAGCTGTTCGACGGACTGAAGCCGCGCACCCTGCCCGACCGCGGTCGCGGCCCGCGGCGGCGCTTCGGCTTCCGCGAGGTCTTGTTCGACGCACGGGAGACCGAGGAGATCCTGGCCCGAATCGAGGATCGCGCGGGTCTCTTCATGACGATGCCCTACAGCCTCGCGATCGTGTTCCAGGTGCTCCATGCCGTCTTCGAGTCCCGCGGAGTGACGGGAGACGACTACGTCGTGCCGGTGATGACCGACACGCGAGGGCCACGCGGGCAGGGCAAGGAGCTGCTGTTCAACCACTTCTCCTTTCTCCTCTTCCGTGAGAGCGCCGCGACGGTCGCGGACCTCCCTCGCCTCGTCGAATCGCTGAAGGAGCAGATGTACGAGCAGGTCAAGACCAAGCTCACCGTGAACCTCGCGGAGGCAAGCCTCCTCGGACGCATCCTGCCGACGCCGGTGCTGAGCCGGGTCGCCCGCACCGTGCTGCGCCGCGGCCTGGCCTCGTTCTGCTTCTCGTTCCTCGGAGAGACGAACCAGGTCCCGGTGAGCTTCCTGGGCGCCGAGGTGAAGCGGAGCTACCACATGCCGACCGTGCCGTTTCCGCCCGGGCTCGGCGTCTTCTTCCGTCAGTCGCGGTCGTGCCTCAGCGCGCAACTGACCTTCGCCGAGGGCGTCCTGACCGAGGCCGAGGCGGACCGTGTCGTCGCGGACATCGAAGGGAAGCTCCGCCGCTGATGCTGCGCGCGCTCGAATGCGACGTGCTCGTCGTCGGCACCGGGATCGCAGGCGTCGGCGCCGCCATCGGAGCGGCACGTGCCGGCGCACGGACGCTCCTCGTAGGAGACGAGGGCGGACCCGGCGGCGTCGCCACGGCCGGCATGCACCGCTCGATGTGCGGCCTGTTCCGCAGCGGGAGCCCGGCGCCGACCCGGCCGCTCAACGACGGCCTCGCCCAGGAGCTGTTCGACGACCTGACGGCGCGCGACCGGTCCACCGGCGTGACGGCGCTGGGCCGCGTGTACGTCCTTCCCTTCAAGACCGCCGACCTCGTCGCGACGCTGCAGGCGCGCATGGCCGCCGAGCCCGCGCTCGAGGTCCGGTACGGAACCCGGGTCGTCGCGGCCGAGATGGCGGAGGGACGGGTGGAGCACGTCGGCGCGCGGGACGCGCACGGCGAGCTCTCGATCCGTCCCCGCGCGCTCGTGGACTGCAGCGGCGACGGCGCAGTGGTCCGCCTCGCGGGGGCGACGTGCGCCAGCACTCCAGCCGGTGACATCCAGCTCGCGGGCCAGTCCATGCGGATCGTGGGCGTCGCGGATGCCGACGACATGCTCCGGCTGAAGGTGCCGTACCACCTCGCCGAGGCATCGAGAGAGGGGCGCCTTCCGCTCCACGCGCGGTTCACGCAGTACATCCCGGGCGACTCGCCCGGGGAGGGCTACCTGAAGCTCAGCGTCCCGCCCGACCGCACGGGTCGCGAAGCGCGCGCGAGAGAAGATGCGCACCGGGTGCTCCGCTACCTGCAGGAGACGCTGCCCGAGCTCCGCTCGTCGCGTCTCGTCGAGTGCTCGCCACGCGTCGTCGAGCGCGAGGGGCAGCGCGTCGAGGGAGACTACACGCTCACCGAGGACGACGTGCTCGGCGCGCGGAAGTTCCCCGACGGGGCCGTCAAGAGCGCCTGGCCGATCGAGATCTGGAGCCAGGAGGGCGGCCTGCGCTTCGAATACCTGCCGGACGGCGAGCACTACGAGATCCCGCTGCGCTGCCTGAAGGTCGCAGCGATCGGCAACGCCTGGGCGGCGGGCCGCTGCATCTCGGCGACGCACCTGGCGCACGCGTCGACGCGAGCCATGGGGACCTGCCTTTCGCTCGGCGAGACCGCCGGAGGCGAGGCAGCGCGCTGGGTCCGCTCGTGAACGTGCTCGACGAGATCCGGCGCAACGCGCGTCGACACCGCGACGTCACCGCACTCGCCGAGGGAGTCGAGCAGCTCCGCTACGCCGAGCTGCTCTCGGAGGTGGACGACGTCGCAGCCGAGCTCGCATCGCTCGGCATGAGCGTCCCAGAGCCGGTCGCGCTGGTCTGCCGGGACTCGATCGACTACGTCGTCGCGAGTCTCGCCGTCCTCGCGCTTCGAGCGACGATCGTGCCCGTACCGGCCGACACTCCCGGCGAGGTCGAGCGCATCCTCGAGCAGATCGACCCGCGCCTCGTCCTCTACGAGGCCGGTGCGGCGAAGCTGTCCGGCGGCACGCCGGTGCAAGGCCTCGGCCGCCGCGGGCGCGAGATCCGTCTCGTCGTGCGACCGGGAGTCCGGACCCGACCGCCCGGATACGACGATCTCGGCGCCGCCTTCCTGCGCTTCTCCTCGGGGACGACGAGCGAGAGCAAGGGCGTGGTCCTGTCGCACCGCGCGATCCTCGAGCGGACCGAGGCCGCGAACCACGGGCTGAAGATCGGCGCGTCGGATCGGGTGCTGTGGGTGCTCTCGATGAGCTTCCACTTCGTCGTGACGATCCTTCTCTTCCTGCGCAACGGCGCGACGACCGTCCTCTGCGGACGCGAGTTCCCGTCCTCGCTGGCCGACGGCGTCGTGCGTCACGAGCCGACCGTCCTGTACGCGTCGCCGTTCCACTACCGCATGATGGCCACATCGGACCTGTTCGATCCGGCCGCGCTGCGCCAGGTGCGCCTCGCCGTCTCGACCGCCGCACGCCTCCCCACCGAGCTCGCCCGCGAGTTCCGTCACAAGTTCGGGATCGCGCTCGCGGAGGCGTACGGGATCATCGAGGTCGGGCTGCCCTTCCTGAACGATTCGGGCGATCCCGCCAGGGACGGCTCGGTCGGCCTTGCCCTCCCCGGCTACGAGGTCCGCTTCGCCGACGTCGAGCCGGACGGGATCGGCGAGGTCGAGATCCGCGGCCCCGGCCTGCTCGACGCCTACTACGCGCCATGGCGCCCGCAGAGCGAGATCCTCCGCGACGGCTGGTTCGCGACCGGCGATCTCGGCCGTGCCGACGCGGACGGCTTCCTCCATCTCGCCGGGCGCCGGAAGAACGTGATCAACTTCGCCGGCATGAAGGTCTTCCCCGAAGAGGTGGAGGCGGTCCTCCGGCAGTGCCCCGGCGTCCTCGAGGCACTCGTCTACGCGCGTCCGCACGCCGAGTTCGGCGAGCTGCCGCTGGCCGACGTGGTGCTCGTGCCGGGTCTTGCGACCGACGACCGCGCGATCCGGCGCTTCTGCTACCGTCACCTCGCCTCGTACAAGGCGCCCAAGGAGATCCGCGTGGTCGCGGAGATCGCGAAGACCCCGAGCGGCAAGGTCCGCCGCTGGGATCGTGGCGAGACGGCATGAGCGCGGTCGCCCGCTGGCTCGACCTCGGATGGCGCGTGCTCATCACGGTCTTCTCGTGGTCGATCTTCGGGAGCGGCCTGGTCCTGTGGGCGATCGTCGTCCTGCCGGTGGTGGCGGGCATCTGCTTCTTCCTTCCCGCGACCCGGCATCGCCTCACCGACGCCACGCAGCGGGCGGTCGGCCTCTTCGTCCGACTCCTCCCGTTCATCCGCATCGAGGTCGACGACCGCCGCAGGCTCGCGTCGGGCTGCAGGGTCCTGGTCGCGAACCACCAGTCGTTCCTCGATCCGCTGATCATCTTCTCGGTCGAGCGGCGCGTGCGGGGACCCGCCCGCGGCTACCTCTTCCGCACACCCTTCCTGCGATCCTATCTCCAGTTCGCGGGCTTCTACGTCTCCGACCGCGGTCGACCGGCGCCGCTCGAGAAGATGCGCCGCTCGGCCGAGGACGTGCTCGCGTGCGGTGGCTCGCTGCTCTTCTATCCCGAGGGGACGCGCAGCAAGACCGGCGAGCTCGAGGAGTTCGGGATGGGCGCTTTCCGGGTGGCCCAGGAGTTCGGGCTGCCGATCCAGCCGATCGTCGTCGAGGGGCTCGACCGCGCCTACCCGTCCGGAAGCGTCGTCGTGCAGACGCGATGGCGAGCGCGCGTCCGTGTTCGCTACCTCGATCCCGTAAGGCCTCCGTTCGGCGACGGACCGCAGCGCCAGGTGGTGCGGGCGCTCGCGCAACGAATCCGCACGCAGATGGAGGAGGAGCTGCACGAGATGCGCGGCGACCGCGCGCCCTGCCGGTCCTTGATCCAGCCGGTTTCGCCGGGGTATGGGGTCTTGGAGCCGCCGGGCGGTGAGCTCCCGCCCCCCGATCTCGGCGCAACCAGGAAATGATCCACTCCGACCCCACCCTGCGGAAGATCCGAGACGGGCTCTTCCACGGCCTGCGCGACTACACGAAGAGCTTCCCCGACTTCTCCATCCCGCAAAAGTTCGAGATGGCGCGCCCGTCCGAAGGACACGCGCTCCTCGCGCGGATGAACGAGAGCCTGCGCGACGACGACGAGATGCTCCTCTACGTGCATCTACCGTTCTGCTACCACGAGTGCGTCTTCTGCAACACGGCGCCGCGGCGCGCGAACCGCGAAGGGCAGGCCAGATATCTGGCGAGCCTGCTGGGCGAGATCCGGCTCTACGGCGACGCGGGCATCTTTCAGGGGAAGCGCATCCGCTCCGTCTACTTCGGCGGCGGCACGCCGACCGCCTACCCGACCGAGGACCTGCGCGCGATCCTCGACGCCCTCGACGCGTACTGCGAGTTCGCGCGGGGCAACATCGTCACGGTCGAGGCCTACCCGAAGCACCTCTGCGGCAACGGTCGGCCGCGCGAGCTGGCCGACGCCGGCGTTCACCGCTTGAGCGTCGGCTGCCAGACCTTCGACCCGGCGGTCGCCGCACTTGTCAATCGCAGCAATCCGGCGGACCAGATCCGCGAGGTTCTGGCCGAGTGCCACGCCGCCGGTCTCACCGTCAACGTCGACATGATGATCGGCCTGCCGGGACAGACCCTGGAAGGACTGCACGACGACCTCGCCGCCCTCGACGAGCTCCGGCCCGACGCCGTCGAGTACATGCGCCACGAGATCGTGAACCCGCTCGCGACCGCACTCTACGATTCGCGACCGGAGCTCCTCACCGACGACGACGCCCTGTTCGCGATGGTGGTCGACTCGCAGGCCTGGATGGAGCGGAACGGCTACGAGCAGAACGGCTGGTTCGAGAGCGACCGCTTCTTTCCGTATCGCTACCACTGGCTGCAGGAGATCCCGTTCGTCGGGCTCGGGTCGCGGGCGCGCTCCTTCACGCGACACCTGAGCGTCGACAAGCACGAGTCGCTGCAGATCTACTCGCAGCTGATCGACCGGGGCGATCCGGCGATCGCGCGCTCGCTCGCGCTCGGCTCGCAGGACCAGATGTACCGAGCGGTCTTTCTGAGGCTGCAGCTCAAGCGCGGCGTCGACCTGGACGAGATCGACCGGCGCTTTCCGCAGTCGAGCCACGAGCTCACGCCGCTGCTCGACGATCTCGAGGCGCACGGCTGCGTCTCGCGCGACGGAGCCACGGCGCGGCTGACACGCTACGGCAGCTACTTCGTCGAGGACGTCTGCTGCGCCGTGATCGACTACGCGCTCCAGCGTTGCGGGTACCCGCCGAGCTACCGGCGCATGCCGCATTCGGCCGGCTCGCGGACTGCTCGGCTCGATCACTGAGGTCGCTCCGGAGATGTCACCGCCACGTCGTCAGGCACCGTCGGACGGGAAGCGTGTCGCGCTCGTCGTCGGGGGCAGCCGCGGCATCGGTCGAGCGATCGCGCTGCGTCTCGCGCGCTCCGGCTTCGACCTCTGGCTGACCTACCACGGCAGTCGCGAGGCGGCCGAGGAGGTCGCTTCGCTGGTCGCCGGGATGGGCCGCGAGTGCACCCTGCTCCGGTTCGACGTGGCGTCCTTCGCGGAGACCACCGGCGCCCTCCAGGCCCGGGCCGAGGAGCGGGCGCCGGACGTCGTGGTCTACAACTCCGGCATCACCCGCGACAAGCTCGTCGTCTGGATGTCCGAGGACGACTGGTCCCAGGTCATCGCCACGAACTTGACGGGCTTCTACAACGTCACGCGAGCGGTGCTGTTCTCGATGCTGCGCGCGCGACGCGGTCGCATCGTCGCCATCTCGTCGCTCGCCGGCCAGGTGGGCAACGCGGGGCAGATGAACTACGCCGCCTCCAAGGCAGGCCTGATCGGTGCCGTGAAGGCGCTCGCGCTCGAGGTCGGGAAGCGCAACATCCTGGTCAACGCGGTCTCGCCCGGCTTCATCGAGACCGACATGACCGCCGGCATCGACCTCGCACACATGGCGCAGCTCGTACCCCTGCAGCGCGTCGGCACCGTCGAGGACGTCGCCTCCGTGGTCCAGTTCCTGTGCTGCGAGGAGCACATGTACATCCACGGCCAGATCATCCCCGTGAACGGCGGGATGTCGACCTGAGCGCTCGCCTCCACATCCGATGGGGAAGTTCGACGACATCGTCGTGGGTAGCGGGATCGGCGGCATGACGCTCGCGCTGCTGCTCGCGGAGACCGGTCGCTCGGTCCTCCTCGTCGAGAAGAGCCGCGCGATCGGCGGCTCGATGCTGCGCTTCTACCGCGACGGCGTACCCTTCGACACCGGCTTCCACTTCACCGGCGGGTTCGTCGGGCAATCGCTCCTGCGCGACATGCTGCAGCTCGTCGGGATCGACGAGATGATCCGTCCGGTGTTCGTGGGCGGCAGCAAGGGCTCGAGCCGCATCCTCATCGAGTCGCACGACCGGGAGTTCGACCTGCCGACCGGATGTGCCGCGGCGGCGGACGCTCTCAAGGGCTACTTCCCGGGTGAGCACGGCGCCATCGACGCCTACTTCGCGACAGCGCAGCGCGTATGCGACCGCACCGCTGGCATGAGTCTGCGGCAGCCCGCGGCGTTTCCCGTCCTGCTACCGGAGGACCAGATCTCCCTCGACGAGGGTCTCGGTCGCCTCACGAGCGATGCCGCCCTGAAGGCGGTCCTCTCGATCTACGCCATGACCTACGGGACGCGGCCGTCCGAGATCTCGTTCGCGAACCACTGCCGGGTCGCGCAGGGGATGCACGAGTCGGTCGCGCGGGTGGAAAACGGCGGCGATGCCTTCGTCCGCGCCTTCCGCACACGGGCGCAAGGCCTTCCCATCGAGCTCAAGCGCGCGACGACGATCGTCGAGTGCGCCGACGTGCAGAATCGCACCGTCGGGCGATTCGTGTTGAGCGACGGCGAGGAGGTGGCGGCGGACCACTGTACGTTCACGATCCACCCGTACGACATCCTGAAGACCCTGCCGCGCGAGCACATCAAGAAAGCGTTCGTGAATCGCGTCACCGACT
Source organism: Deltaproteobacteria bacterium (assembly GCA_016874715.1). GTDB lineage: Bacteria > Desulfobacterota > Binatia > UBA12015 > UBA12015 > VGTK01. The sequence continues at coordinate 29,284 of VGTK01000030.1, forward strand.
TCGAGCCGACGATCGGGATGTTCGCGGTCTACGGCGTCCTCGATTCTCCGGAGCCCGTCTCTCCGAGCGAGGCCTTCGGGCCGTCGATCCTCTCTCTCCTGCCGACGCCGGACGTGGACGCGATGTTCGATCCGCACCGCGAAGGCGACCAGGCGCTGGTCGTCATGCGCAGCATCGAGACCGCGGGAAGTCGCTCGCACAGAGTGGTGAACGTCCTCGAGATCTCGTTCACCGAGCACATCCGGCAGTGGCTCCACTGCCGCGCCGGCGAGCGCGACGAGAGCTACCTCGAGTACAAGGAACGCCACGTCGAGCGCATCAAGGAGCGCCTGTTCGCGGTCTATCCCGAGTACCGGGGCTCGTATCGCGTCGTGAAGGCCGCCTCGCCACTGACCTTCCGCGAATTCCTCAACTCTCCCGACGGCTCCGCCTACGGCGTGAAGCAGAAGATCGGTCAGCACAGCCTCTTCGGCAGGCTCCCGTTCCGGAACCTGTTCGCGGCAGGACAGAGCGCGATGCTCCCGGGGGTCATCGGCTCGATGGCAGCGTCGGTGGTCGTCGGCCGCGGCATCATCGGGAACGACGCGTACGTTCGTCTCCTCGGCGAGAGGCTCGGCATTTGAAGCGCGCGGCCGGACAGAGGCCACGCCTGTGAGACGCGTCGTCGGGCAGAGGCCACGCCTGTGAGACGCGTCGTCGGGCAGAGGCCACGCCTGTGAGACGCGTCGTCGGGCAGAGGCCACGCCTGTGAGACGCGTCGTCATCTCGGGCGTCGGCGCGATCAGCGGTCTCGGCAACGGCGTCGCGACACTCGTCGACGGCATCGCGGCCGGCCGCTCGGCGGTACGCCGCATGGAAGGCTGGGAAGCGTACAAAGGGCTGCGCAGCCTCGTCGGCGCGCCCGCCAGGCTCGAGAACGAGAAGGACATCCCGCGCAAGGCCCGGCGCTCGATGGGACGCATGGGGATCTTCGCCGTACAGGCGTCCGAGCAGGCGCTCACCGCCGCGGGCATCGAACGCGCAGAGCTCGGCTCCACGCGCGTCGGCTGCATCATCGGCTCGACGATGCCCGGCGCCGAGGCACTCTGCGAGACCTTCGAGATCATGCTGCCGACCAAGGATCTCTCGCTGCTCACGGCGATGAAGTTCTTCCAGTGCGTCTCGCACACGGCGTCGATGAACGTCGCGAGCTACCTCGGCATCAAGGGATGCGTGATGGCGACCTCGGCGGCGTGCGCCTCCGCGGCGCAGGCGATCGGGACGGGCTACGATCTGATCCGCCTGGGCCGCCAGGACGTCGTCCTCTGCGGCGGGGCCGAAGAGCTCCACCCGACGGTGACCGCGTCGTTCGACATCCTCTTCGCGACGTCGACGAGCTTCAACGCCGCCCCCGACCGGACGCCGCGCCCCTTCGACCGCGAGCGCGACGGCCTCGTGTGCGGCGAGGGCTGCGGCATCGTCGTCCTGGAGGAGTACGAGCGTGCCGTTCGCCGTGGTGCGCCGATCTACGCCGAGCTCATCGGCTATGACACCGCCGGCAGCGGCGAGCACGTGAGCCAGTCGAACACCGACGGAATCGAGGGCTGCATGCGCGCCGCGCTGGCGCAGGCCGGACTCCAGCCGGACGATGTCGACTACGTCAACGCGCACGGCACGGCGACGCGGGACGGTGACGCCGCCGAATGCGCGGCGATCGCACGGGTGTTCGGCGACCGCGTGCCGGTGAGCAGCCTGAAGGGCCACATGGGCCACACGCTCGGCGCGTCGGGAGCGCTGGAGCTGATCGTCTGCCTGGCGATGATGGAGCGCGGCCGCGTCTTCGCGACCCGCAACCTGGAGAACGTGGCCGACGATTGCGCGGGTGTCCAGCACGTGCGGGAATCGGCTGCGCGGGAGCTCCGGACGATCGTGAAGAACTGCTTCGCCTTCGGCGGGATCAATGCCGTCCTCGTGTGCCGGCGCCTGTGAGGGGACCATGGGTCAGACGGACGAACGGATCGCGGAGATGGTCGTCGAGGTGCTCGAGGACGACTTCGAGCTGGAGCGGGAGCGGATCGTTCCCGAGGCCCATCTCTTCGACGACCTCGAGCTCGACAGCCTCGACATCGTCGATCTCGTCGTCGCGATGCAAGTGAAGTTCGGGGTCCAGATCCGCGAGGACGAGCGCATCGTCGAGGTTCGCACGGTTGCGGACCTGCAGCGCTTCATCCTCCTCCTCAAACGCGAATCGGAAGCCACCTGATGGACGGTCCCTCGGATCCCGCCGCGAGGGATGCGCGAACGGCCCTCTGGCCCGCGACGCCGGAGATCGACGATGCCGTCGCACGTGGGGGTATCCTCGCGCTCGAGGTCGAGATCGGCCTCTCGTGCGGCGGCGCCTGTGAGTACTGTCGTCCCGAACTTGCCGGGCCGACTCCAGAGCGGCTCTCCCATCGCGATCTCGAACGCGTGCTCGCCGAGGCGTGCGCGCTCGGAGCGCGGCAGGTTTCCTTCGTCGAGGGAGATTGGCTCGGCTACCCGCATCTCGCCGAGCTCCTGGCCGAGGTCGACCGCCTGCAGCTCGGGCTCGAGGTCCGGCTCGGATCGCGTGCGCTCGAGCACGAACTCGCGGAGCGGCTCGTGGCGTCGCGGGCACGCATCGTCGTCGACGTCCACGGCGTGCGCGACGAGACGCACGATCGCGTCGCCAGACATCCTGGCTCTGCCGGGCGAGCGCGGCGCACGATCGAGGAGCTCCGCCGCCGCGATCCCGGGCACTCGTCGATCGCCGTCCGCGCCCGCATCTGTCGCGCGAATCGCGACGAGATCGAGCCCCTCTGGCGCTGGGTTCGCTCGCTCGGTCTCGAGCCCTGGTTCGAGAACGCGCCGCCTGGGCGCGACGACGCCCCGCCGGAGCTCGACGACGCGCTCGCCGGGCTCGACGCCCGCGCGCTCGAGGGTCTGTTCCGGCGGCTCGCCGAGGTCGACCGGGCGGAGTTCGGACACGAGTGGGACCCGCAGCCGCCCTGGCCCGGGCTGCGCGACCTGCGCCACCGCTACGCGTGCGCGGTCTCCGTGTCGGGCGTGGTGCGCCCGGCGGGCCTCCTCCCCCTGCCGATGGGCGACCTACGTGAGCATGGGCTCGACCACGTCCTCCGGGAGAGCGAGGTGATGGAGAACCTCCGCGCGCACGCGACGTCGCTGAAGGGCCCCTGTCGCGACTGCGAGAAGCTCCCGACCTGCGCCGGCAGCCGGGCGGTCGCCTTCGCGCTCACCGGCGACTACCTCGCGTCGGATCCGACCTGCTGGAGAAACGCCGACCGGGCGAGCGAGATTGCCCGGCTTCCGCTGGCGCTGTCGGAGCATCTCCCGCAGAAGGCGCCGATGCGCTTCGTCGACGCGCTCGACTCGGTCGGCGACCGCGTCGGTGAGTGTAGCGTCACCATCCGTGACGACCTGCCGATGGCCGGTGCGAACGTCGTCGACGACGTCGCCTACCTCGAGATGATCGCGCAATCGATGGCCGCGCTCGAGGTCTTTGCGCACCTGGGGACCGGCGACGGCGGGTTCGGCGGGTTCCTGGTCGGCGCCGAAGACCTCGAGGTCTTCGCGCCGGCGCGGCTCGGTGATCGCCTGCGTATCCGCGTGAGGAAGGACGTGCGGATCGGCAAGTACGGCATCGTGAGCGGCACGGTCCTGCGTGACGAGTCGGTCCTCGCACGCGGCAACATCAAGATCTGGCGTGAGAGTGGCGTCCCAGAGCCTTGAGGCCGGACGAGGGGATCGCCGCCACCGGGCCCCGATCGGGATCGCCGGCAGCGCGCTCTGCCTCCTCCTCGCGTCTTCACCCGCCTCTCCTTCTCGCGCCGCGCAGGCGCCCGATCCACCCGCTCCCACCGCGGCCGAGCCCGACGGGGGCGGCGGCGATCCGGCGGCGGCCCTGCGCGCCGTCGAGCGGATCGAGCGACAGTCGACCGGCATCCGCACGCTCAGTGCGTCGCTCGTGCAGGAGAAGCACCTCGCCCTGTTCGAGAAGCCACTCGTGCTCGAGGGCCGCCTGTACCTGCAGAAGCCCGATCGCGTCGCGTTCCGGATCGAGCGACCGCTCCGCTACACGATGGTGATCTCCGGTGAGCAGCTCCGCCAGTGGGACGAGGACTCGGGCGAGGTCCAGACGATCTCCCTCGCCGACAACCCTGGCTTCAAGCTCGTCCTGCGACAGATGCGCGGCTGGCTCTCGGGGTCGTACTCCTCGATGCTCGGCGAGTACCACGCGACCGTCCTGCGGGAGGAACCGATCGAGCTCGTCTTCGTTCCGCGCGAGCACGCCCTCGCCTACGGCACCGTGGAGCGTGTCCGGGTCGCGTTCGGCCCGGACGCGCGCCACCTCCGTGAGATCGAGATCCTCGACCGACAGGGCGACCGGACCCTCTTCCGCTTCGCGGACGTCCGCCTCGATCCGGACCTCGATCCCGCCGTCTGGGAAGCGGAGCCGCGTGGCCGCTAGCGCGTTCGCCGCCGTGCTCGAGGCCGTGTGGCGGCGCCGGCCGATCGTCCTCGGCGCGTCCGCGGCCGCGATCGCCTTCGGGCTCTACGTGCTGGCGACGGTGCCGCTCGACAGCGACGTCGCGTTCATGCTGCCGGCGGACCCGGAGGTGCAGCAGAGCATGACGTTCCTGCGCGAGTCCGACCTGTCCGGCAAGGTCGTCCTCTCGCTCGAGATCGCGCCGCATGCGGGCGGCCTCGACGCGCTTCTCGCGGCGAGCGCTCGCCTGGAGGCAAGCCTGGGCCCGCCGCTCGTGACGCGCGTCGAGTCCGGCGTGTCGGGCGAGTCCTTCACCACGGAGATGCAGCGCCTCCTCGCGCACCTTCCCGAGCTCGCCGGCGAGAGCGACCTGCGCGAGGTCGACGGGCGGCTCGACCAGGCGGGCGTCGACGCAATGCTGCGCGCCAGCTACCGGCAGCTCGTCGGACCGGGTGAGCTGTTCGCGAAGGATCTCGTCCGCGCGGATCCGTTCGGCCTGAGCCGCCGGCCGCTCGCGGCGTTGCAGAGACTCGCCGCCTCGGTCGGCTACGACGTCGAGATCGAGCAGGGCCGCTTCGTCAGCTCCGACCGCCGACACGCGCTCCTCGTCCTCGAGACGCCGATCGCGATCACGGATTCCGCGGGAGGACGGGATCTCGTCGCCTACCTGCGCGGCGCGATCGCCGGGCTGCCCGCCGGCGTGACGGCGGACATCGTCGCGGGCCATCTCCACACGATCAGCAACGAGGACGTGCTCAAGCAGGACCTGGTCGTCGGGCTCGGCAGCGCGAGCATCGGTTTCGTCACCCTCTTTCTGCTCCTCTACCGAGACCCGCGGGCGGTGCTGCTCTTTCTCGTGCCCGCCGCGTCGGTGGTCATCGCGATCGGCCTCGAAGGGTTCGCGGCCGACCGGCTCTCGGCCTTCGTCGTCGGCATGGGCGGCGTGATCGTCGGAATCGCCGACGACTACGCGATCCACGTCTACATGGCGATCCGCGCGTCTGGCGGAGACGTGACCGCCGTTCGCTTCATCGCAGGACCGATGGTCGCGGCAGCGCTCACCACGCTGAGCGTCTTCCTCGCGTTCCTGTTCTCGAGCGTCCCGGGGTACCGCCACCTCGCCCTGTTCGCCGTCGTGAGCATCAGCATCTGCGTGCTCTTCTCGCTCTTCGTGCTGCCGCTTCTGGTCGGCGGAAGAGAGCGCCGCGCGTGGAGCCGCGGCTTCTTTCCCAACGTCCCGCAGCTCTCCGTCACGGCCGGCACCGTCGCCATCCTCGCGTGGGCCGCGATCCTGCTGGGCGGACTCGCGACGCTGCGCTCGCTGGACGTGCGGACCGACCTGCGGCAGATGGACGGCAGCGAACCCTACGTCCTCGATGCAGAGCGCCGGTTCGAAGAGCTGTGGAGCGTGCGCGGCCAACCAGCCATCCTCGTCGCGTCCGGAGCGACTCTCGATGAAGCGCTCGGCCTGAGCTCCACCCTCACCGAGGCGGTGGTCGCCGCGATGGGATCCGAGAGCTCGAGCCGCTTCGGCAGCGTCGCGCCGATCTGGCCGTCGCGCGAGCGCCGCGCCGAGAACGCGGCGCGCTGGAGGTCGTTCTGGCGCGGCGACCGGGCGGCGCACCTGCGCTCGCTCCTCACCGAGATCGCGCCGCGCTACGGCTTCGCGCCGAGCGCGTTCGACCCCTTCCTCGCGCAGATCGCGGACGGAGACGCGGCGGACGCGAGCGACGCGGCCCCGTTCCCCCTGCTCGCGAAGCGGTTCACCCGGGCGACTCCCTCGGGATACCAGGTCTTCTCCTTCTTCCCCGACGAGCCACGCTGGCTCGAGGCCGTCCGAGAGATCTCGCAGCGCAACCCCGGCTCCTTCGTCGTCTCGCGCGCCGGCCTCGCGAGCGGGCTCGCGCGCTCGGTATCGTCGGAGGTCCGCTTCATCGCCACCGTCGCGGCCTTCCTGATCCCGGTCCTGACCTTGTTCCTGCTGCGCAGCGTCCGCTTGACGGCACTGGCGCTGGTGACGGTCGCGTCGAGCGTCGTCGCGATGCTCGCGGTCCCCACCCTCCTCGGTTGGAGCTTGACCGCCCCGGCGATGGTCGCGGCCACCGTCGTCGTCGGGCTCGCGATCGACTACGGGATCTTCATGGTTCACGCCTGCGACCGGCACGTCGACACCGAGACCACGGCCGCGGTCACGATGTCGTCGGCGAGCACGCTGATCGGGACCGGCGCGCTCATGCTGTCGCGCCACCCCGTGCTGTTCTCGATCGGGTTCACGATGTTCACCGGCATCAGTGCCGCCTACGCGACCTCCGTCCTCGTCGTACCCGCGCTGTACGACCGCTTCTTCCGCGCGGCGGAGGCTCGTCCGGGGGCGCGATGAGGCCCCTCACCCTCCTCGCGCTCTGGCTCGCGCTGCTCTTGCCGGCGGGCTGTGCGCCGCAGTCGGTGCGGGCGCTGCCGCCGCTGCCCGAGGTACCTGCCGAGCCCTACCGGGTGGTCGAGGCGTTCGCGGCTCGCCTTGCGGACCCGCTCCGGGTCGTGAACACCGCGACCTTCGAGCTCGGCTGGCAGACCCTCGTGGTTCTCGGGCTCACACGCGTGGATGCCGCGACTGGAACGTTCGCCGTCGTCGGCCTGTACCCGGCGGGCGGGGTGAAGCTCTTCGAGGTCGAGGGCGATCGCGCTTCCGTCCGGCGTTCGTTCGCCCAGCCGCAGCTCCTCGAGCGCGGCGACCTGCCCGCCGCGGTGGCCGAAGACACGCGGCGGATCTATCTCGATCGCGTGCCTGCTCGCGAGGCCGTCTCGACCTTCGAGGATGGCGTGCTCCGCTTCCGGCAGCCTACCGGGGCCGGCACGCTCGAGTTCGCCTTCGCAGGGCCAGAGGCCGTGCTCGTGGAGAAGAGCTATCGCGAGGAGGGGGCCCCGGCGTGGACCGTCCGCTACGGGGACTACCGCAAGCAGGGGGGAAACCTGTACGCGGGGACGATCGTCCTCGAGCACCACGACTACGATTACCGGTTGACGCTGCACCTGAAGGAGATCCTGTCGTGAGCAACGGCCGCGACCTCGTCCACGCCGACGGCGGCTCCTCGAGCCCGATGGCGGAGCAGATCCGCGCGGCGATGGGCGCGATCACGTCCGAGCCGGGTGAGCTCCGGGCGAGCTTCACCTTCGGCCCGGACTTCGTCGGCTTCCAGGGCCACTTCCCGGGCCGGCCGATCCTCCCCGGCGTGTGCGAGGTCCAGGCGGCGCTGCTGCTCGTCGAAGCGCACCTCCATCGTCCCGTGCGGCTGCGGCAGATCGAGCGCGCCCGCTTCTCGGCGCCCGCCACCTGCGGCGAGCGCCTCGACTTTCACTGCACGACGAAGGTCGACGCCGCCGGCGAGACGGTCGTCCGGACGATCGTCCGCCGCGGCGAAGCGACGATCGCGCGCTTCCGTCTTCGCGTCGCGGTCGGTCTTCGCGGCACGGTGGGCGGCACGGTGGATGGAGCGGCTGGCTGATGCCCCGGCGCCGCAAGCGAGAGTACTTCGATCGGATCGAAGGTGCGCCGCCACCGATCGTCGCGCGGATCCACCGCCGCGTCCGGTTCAGCGAGGCGGACGTCATGGGCATCGCCTGGCATGGGCGCTACGCATCGTTCGCCGAGGAGGCGTGGGCGGAGCTCGGCCGCCGCTCCGGTCTCGGCTACCGCGACTTCCAGGCGGCGAAGCTTCTGGCACCGATCGTCATCCTCCACTTCGACTACCACCGGCCTCTCCAGCTCGACGAAGGGTTCACGGTCGACGCGGCGTGGGTGTGGTGCGAGGGCGCGCGGATCAACACCGAGTACACGCTGTCCAGGGAGAACGGTGAGCTCGCAGCGAGCGGCTACTCGGTGCAGATGCTGGTCCACGCGGAGACGCGGCTGCCGTGCATGGTGTCGCCCCCGTTCCTGGACCGCTGGCGGGCGCGCTGGAGGGCGGGCGAGTTCCGGTCGGACGCGACGCTGCGGGCCGGCGAGCCCGGAGCGCAGGACACATGAGCCGTCGCGCGATCGCGGTCGAGTTCGACCTCGTGTCCGCCCTCGGGCCCGACGCGGAGACGACGTGGGGAGCGCTGGTGACGGGCCAGAGCGGCGTCCGTCCCTTCGCCCGCTTCCCCGCCGGACCCGCCCGACCGTCGAACGCGGCCTTCGTGGACGGCCTGGAGCCCGGGCATGGCGACACGCTCGTCGTGCAGATGCTCCGCCCCGTGCTCGAGCGACACCGCCACGCGATCCCGTCCGATGCGCAGCTGCTGCTCGCGACGACGAACGGAGAGATCGAGTACCTCGAGCGCGCCGTCGCTGGAGAGCCTGCGTCGGCGAAGGACAGCGTCCCGACCGTGCTCGCGACAAAGGTCCAGGCCCTCGTCGGACTCGAACGACCCGGCGTCGTCGTGAGCGCCGCATGCGCGTCCTCGACAGTCGCGATCGCGGAAGGTGCGGCGATGATCCGCGCCGGCGAAGCAGAGAGCGTCCTGATCGTCGCATGTGACTTCGTGAGCGAATTCGTTGCTGCCGGCTTTCGCTCCCTCGGCGCGCTCGCACCTGATCGCGCGCGGCCGTTCGATCGCGACCGCAGAGGCCTCAGCCTCGGAGAAGCTGCGGGCTTCCTCCTCCTGATGGACGAGCACCGCGCGCGGGCCGAAGCGAGGACTTGCCACGCCGAGATCGCAGGCTGGGGGGTGAGCTCCGACGCGGACCACATCACTGCCCCCTCCGCGACGGGCCAGGGCCTCGCGACCGCGATCCGCAAGGCGCTGGCGACGGCCTCGGTCGACCCGCGGAACGTCGGCAGCATCTGCGCCCACGGGACCGGCACGCGCCCGAACGACGCGATGGAGCTGCAGGCCTTCGCCCGCGTCTTCGCGGACGCGGTCCCGACGTATTCGGTCAAGGGCGCCGTCGGGCACACGATGGGGACGGCAGGGCTGGTCGACGCGATTGTGGCCGTGCAGAGCTTGACGGTCGGAACGGCTCCGCCGACGGCAGGCTTGCTGGAGCCCGACACGGACGCGCTGACGTGGGTGAGCGCCAGCCCTCAGAGCTGCTCCCCGATGGTTGCGCTGTCGACGAACTCGGGATTCGGCGGCGTGAACTCCGCCCTGGTGCTCCGGCGATGCGAGGCGCCGCGATGACGTCGCCCCTGGACGACGGCGTCCCGAGCGCCCGTGTGACCGGCCTCGGCTGGATCGCCGGCGGACGCTTCGCCGCGGAGCGCCTCGGTCTCACCGGCTCCTTCGACGACCTCTCCGAGCTGCGCGACGAGCTCGTCGAGCGCGGGATCCTGCCCGCACCGATCCGTCGCTTCGCCAAGCTCGACGACGCCTGCCGCATGGCGTCTCTCGTCGCGGGCCTGGCGCTCCACGACGCGGGTGTCGCGTGCGGTGGCGACGTCGCGCGCGACGTCGCCGTGCTCGGCACGAGCGAGCGCGGCTGCCTGGAGACCAACCGTGCGTTCTTCGCGGACTACCTCCGACACGAGCGCCGGAGCGGCCGCGGTAGCCTCTTCGTCTACACGCTGCCGTCGATCCCGGCGTCCGAGGTCTCGATGCAGTTCAAGCTCGTCGGCCCGACCGCATGGCTCGGCAGCGCCGACGCGCGGGGGCGACTCCTCCTCGACCGAGCGGAGGCGATGCTGCGACGCGGCGACAGCGCGGCTGTGCTCTGCTTCGACGTGAGCGAATCCGGCGGCGTCGGTCTCTTGCTCGACCGGGCGCCGGACGGCCCAGGACCCGTCGCGGACCTCGCGAAGGTGAGGAGGTTGGCGCCGTCGCTCGCCACGCTCGAGCCGATCGTCGACGTCGTCCGCCGGGCGTTCCGCGCGTGAGCGGCGGCGCACGGCGGCGTTTTCCCGCCCGTCGTGGGATCTGCGCGAGCAGAGCGACGAGCTTGCCCGCCAGCGAGCGAGCCGATAACAGGGCGCGGTGCCGACCCGAGCCGACGTAGCGCAGCGCGCGAAGGAGATCCTCGTCGACGGCCTCCGGCTCGACATCACGCCCGAGGAAATCGTCGACAGCGACCCGATCTTCGGCGAAGGCCTCGGCCTGGACTCGATCGACGTGCTCGAGTTCGTCCAGCTCGTGGAGGAGGAGTTCGGAATTCCGATCTCCGACGAGGAGGTCGTGCGGGAGGCCTTCTCCTCGATCAGCTCCCTGACCGATTTCCTCCTTACCCGGATCGACACGAAGGCTACGGGGTAGCCCAGCCGCTTCTGCCCGCGTGCGCCGCCGCGACGCTGCGACCTCCCGGCGTTCGCCGAGCGGGCAGCGCGCTCTCCCCGCGAGGTCGTAGCGAGACCCCTTGCCGTCGTTGCTTGAAGCGCGGCCGCGCAGTTGCGATAGTCGAGTCGGCGCATCACCGTTCGGTCGTCTTCACATGACAGGTCGTTGGGACTTCGACGTAGCAGTCGTCGGCGGCGGGCCGGGGGGCTCCGCAGCAGCCGCCGCACTCGCGCGCCGCGGACACGCGGTGGTGCAGATCGAGAAGACGACCTTTCCGCGCTTCCACATCGGCGAGTCGCAGCTCCCGTGGCTGAACGGGGTGCTGGCCGAGATCGGCGCCACCGAGGCGGTCGCGGCTGCAGGCTTCGTCCAGAAGTGGGGCGCTGCCTTCGGCGCCGGTGATGCAGACATCGAGCGCTACGCGGACTTCGCCCGTGCCCCCGAGGTGCCGGAGCCACAGACCGTCCAGGTACCGCGCGAGCGCTTCGATCAGGTGCTGCTCGACCACGCGGCGGCCTGCGGCGCGACCGTGAAGCAGCACTGCCAGGCCCGGCGTGCGAAGTTCGACCCGGACGGCGTCGACCTGACCTACGAGACCGCGGACGGCGGCGAGGCGACCTTGCGCGTCGGCGCGGTCGTCGACGCTTCCGGACGGTACGGCTTCCTCGCCCGGACGTTCGGACAGCGCAACTCCGATCCCGAGCTGCGCAACATCGCCGTCCACCGCCAGTACGAGAACGTGCCGCGGCGCGACGGACGGCGCGCGGGCGACATCCGGATCTTCACTCGCGCCGACGGCGGCTGGTTCTGGCTCATCCCGATCAGCGACCGCGTCATGAGCGTCGGCGTCGTGCTTCCGCAGACGGCGTACCGCGCCGTCGCCGCCGGACGTCCGGAGGACACGCTCGACGCGGTCACCAGGGCAACGCCGAACGTCGCGGCCCTGCTCGCGAACGCCAACGCGGTGAGCGAGGCGCGCTTCGAGGCCGACTACTCCTACCTGCACAGCCTCCAGGCCGGCGACCGCTTCGTCCTGGTCGGCGACGCGGGCGCGTTCCTCGATCCGATCTTCTCGACCGGCGTGCTGCTCGCGATGCAATCGGGTGTCGAGGCTGCGGCGGCAATCAGCGCCGGGCTCCGCGACGGAGACCTGAGCGCGCGGCGCTTCCGCGCCTTCGAGCGCCAGGTCGTACGGCGCTACCGTCACTTTCGCCGGCTCGTGGTCGGCTTCTACGATCCGGCGTTTCGCGATCTCTTCTTGAGCCCGAGCTCGCGCCTGGGCCTGTTCGAGGCGGTCCTGTCCACGCTGGCCGGAAACTGGCGGCCATCCTGGTCGATCCGCTTGCGGCTCTGGCTCTTCTTCTGGCTGGTCCGCATCCAGCGCCACGTTGCACTCGCGCCGCGGCACCTCGAGGCGACATCGGCGGCGACGGGTCGCCCGTTCCTCGAACCCGCGGGCGACCCATCGTCGCCCCGTCTGGCGGAGACGGGCGACGGACGTACTTGACGGCAGGCCGAGACGCCGTCGGAGCCCCGGCGGTCGCGCGAGCTCGTCGAACCGGACTTCAGGACGCGCGACAGATCCGTGTCAGGCCGCGCGACAGATCCGTGTTGCCAGGGCTCGGATCGACCGCAGGTCCTCGCGTCGCATGTCGGTCCGCATGAGCTTCACCGCGAACCGCTGCTCGATGGCCACCAGCAGCTCGACGAACGCCATCGAGTCCATGCCGAGCGCATCGAGCGGCTCGTCCAACGGCGCCTTGTCGACGTCGAGGCCGAGGATACTCGACACTTCGAGTGCGAGGATGTCCTCGACTTGCTCCTGGGTCATGTCCAACACTGAGCGCACCGTCCGGACCCGGCGAAGGTATCGATCGTCTCCGGACGGGTCAATCCAGTGTTCCGTCACCGAAATATCGTGACGGCCGAGCACGTGCCGGTGCGCGCGCCCGGAGCTCGCTCCGACGGCGAAGCTCCACCGGGATCGAACGTCGGAATTGACCTCCGCGGAGCGATCGGCCAGCGTGTCGAAGGTGTCCACGGACAGGCCGCTCGTCGATCCCGACATCGCCGCCTATGCCGACGCGCTGACGTCGGTCGGTCACCCGCTGTATGCGCGCCTGGTCGACGAGACCGTCGCCAGCGCACTCGTGCCCGGGATGCAGCTGGGACGCGT
>VGTK01000031.1 GCA_016874715.1 Deltaproteobacteria bacterium
CAAGGCCATCCTCTACGCGCTCGAGCTGTGGCCGGAGCTCGAGCTTTTCCTCACCGACGCGCGCATCCCGATCGACAACAACGCCACCGAGCGCGGGATCAGAGGTCTGGCCGTGGGCCGGAAGAACCACTACGGCTCGCGCTCCGAGCGCGGAACCAGGGTGGCGGCGCTCTTCTACACGCTGATCGAGTCGGCGAAGCTCGCGGGCGTGAACCCCAAGCAGTACCTGCGCGCGGCCACGCGGCGAGCGATCGCGACGCCCGGGGCTGTCACCCTGCCACGCGACGGACCCACGGAGTAGCGTCCGTACCGGCGTCATCGCCGGTGAGCGTGACGGATCTCAGCTCGCGCGGCCAGAGGTGCCCGGGCGAGCACTTACGATCCTTGGGTCGGTCGCGCCGGGGTCGCTGCGATGGCTTCGGGCTTCGTTGCAGCCGGCGTCGCCCTCGTCGCTTCGCTCCTCGTGCACCGCGGCTGAAATCGAGCGTTAGGCGCCCAGTGAGCTTCTCGTGGACAAGCCGGCATTGATCATCGGTGGCCTGATCTTCGTCGTGATGGGGATCGTGCATGGGGTGTTGGCTGTCGCCGACGTCTTCCGGCCGACGCAGTTTGCACCGACGGACGACTCCGTACGCCTTGCCCTGAGGTCGACGAACGTTCGGTTCCTACGGGCGCGTGCGAACATGTGGGATGCGTGGCTTGGCTTCAACTTGAGCCACAGTCTGGGAATGCTCGTATTCGGCTCTGCCGCCGCGTGGCTCGGTCTCAACCTGGAGCTTGTCGACGCTCCAAGGGCGGCGCTGGCCATTCCGGTCCTCATCGGGTTCATCTACTTCCTCTTGTCGGTACGCTTCGGGTTCTATGCGCCGACCGTGGCATCCGCGATTGCCACCGCGTTCTTCTGGGCGGCTTGGTGGAGCCACTGATGCTGTCGAACACGACGCCCGAGCGACGTGCCGAGGGAGAACGGAACAGCGCGCGTCTTCCGGTCCGGATCGTCGGTGGCAGCGTCGTCAGGGCTGCGATTGGCGCCACGCCTTTCGCCGACGGTGAACGCATTCCTCACCGCGGACGAGGGCGGGCGGACCGTCGAGCCACAGCGCGAGCTCGACGAGCTGTTCGCGAGCCACAACGAGGGCCCGCGTGCCGACGCGAGGTCCATCCCCGCGACCTTCCTCCGCGTGGGCGTGTCGGCCTGATCGGCGAAGCCGTTGCAGACGTCAGTCGAGCGTCAGCTTGTCGAAGTCGCTCGCGTCGTGCCGCTCGATGAGCTGCCCCGACGCGTCACCCCACGCGCGGTTCACCGCGCGCCCGCGCTTCGCCGCCGGGCGCGCGGCGATCTGCTCGGTCCAGCGGTGCACGTTCTCGTACTCGTGTACGCTGAGGAACTCCGCGGCCTCGTACAGCGCGCCCTTCACCAGCGCCCCGTACCAGGGCCAGATCGCCATGTCGGCGATCGTGTACTCGTCGCCGGCGACGTACTCGTTCTCGGCGAGGTGCAGGTCGAGTACGTGCAGCTGGCGCTTGACCTCCATCGCGTAGCGGTCGATCGCGTACTCGATCTTCGTCGGCGCGTAAGCGTAGAAGTGTCCGAAGCCCCCGCCGAGGAACGGCCCGGAGCCCATCTGCCAGAGGAGCCAGGAGTAGCACTCGGCGCGCTTCGCCGGATCGGCCGGCACGAACTCGCCGAACTTCTCCGCGAGGTAGAGCAGGATCGCACCCGACTCGAACACGCGCGTCGGCTTCTCCGGGTTCGTGCGGTCGAGCAGTGCTGGGATCTTCGAGTTCGGGTTGACCTTCACGAAACCCGACGTGAACTGCTCGCCGACGTTGATCGGGATGATCCACGCGTCGTACTCGGCGCCCGTGTGCCCCTTGGCGAGCAGCTCCTCGAGCATCACCGTGACCTTCACACCGTTCGGGGTCGCGAGGGAATAGAGCTGGAGGGGGTGCTTGCCGACCTGCAGCTCCTTCTCCTGCGTCGGTCCGGCGATCGGGCGGTTGATGTTCGCGAAGCGCCCGCCGCTGTCCTTGTTCCAGGTCCAGACCTTCGGTGGCGTGTACTCGTTCGTCTCGGCCATGCGCGTGCTCCGTTCGTCGTCCGGGTGAAGGACCCTTCTTGGCGTTAGGGACGCGCCGAGACAAGTGCTGCCCGCGTGGCGGGGGGCGCTATTCGGCACCGCCGAGGGATCGCGCCACGGCGGAGTCGGGGCCGCGTCGGCCGCTGGCGATGCCGGCGAGCGGGATGTCGTCGTTCGGCGCCAGGGCCAGCGCGGTCGCTGCCGCCCCTTGCGGATCGACGACGATACGGCCGCGGGTGTCGATCGCGACGGCTTCCGATTCCGCGAGAGAACTCCGCGAGCCCGGACGGCGGCGGGTGCCGCTTCGTCGTGGTAGAGCGCGTGCACCTTGCAGCGAGCAGTGACGTCGGAGGTGTGCGCCGCACGAGGCCGGCGATGGATGCGCGGGCTGTGCGGCGTGGCGCTCGCCGCCCTGACGGGAGCCTGCTCGCCGAAGGTCGCCAAGCTGACCAACCCCGCGTCGCCGCGCTGCCAGGAGACGCTGCGCGACGCCTTCGAGTCGATCCTGCTCGACCAGCAGGAGCCGCCCGACGAGGCGGCGGCCCTCGGCGCGAGCGCCGCCGGCGCGCTCGCCGCGGTCGATCTCGGCGCGAGCGCGTTCCGGCTGCCGTCGCAGGCGACCGGTGTCGACTACGCCTTCGTCTTCGAGCGCGACGACGCGAGCCGCTGTCTGCTGCACCTGGTCGCCTGGCAGAAGGGCGGGCTGCAGTACGGCAACAACGTGACGTTCCTCGAGACGAGGGCCCTCAACGGCTGCCGCTGCGTGCAGTGAGACGCGTCAGCGTGCGGCGGGCGCGTTCCCCGCGATCTCCGCGAGCAGCGTGCCGATCTCCGCGCCGAGCAGGAGATCGTCGTGCACGCCGAAGACCTGCCGTCGCCGGCGGCCCTGTGCGTCGATGAGCACCGTGGTCGGCGTGCCCTGCATGTCGTAGGCGCGCATCGTCCGCGGCATCGGGTCGCCGTCAAGACCCGGCGCGTCGACGCCGACCGGAAAGCGGATGCGGTACTCGTGCACGAACGCGCGCAGCGCCTCGACGCCCATCGCCTCGTGGTGCTCGAAGACGGTGTGCAGCCCGACCACGGTGACCGGCGCGCGCGCGAACAGCTCGGCCACCCGCTGTGCCTGCGGGATGCCACGCGACACGCAGCCGGGGCACAGCATCTGGAATGCGTGCACGACGACGACGCGTCCGAGCAGCGATTCCAGGACAAGCGGCTCCGGCGTGCCGAGCCAGGTCGTGGTCTCCCAGGGCGGCGCTGGTCTGGGGTCCATGAGCTTGGAGGAACCATGCACGACCGGGCTT
Organism: Deltaproteobacteria bacterium; assembly: GCA_016874715.1. Lineage (GTDB taxonomy): Bacteria > Desulfobacterota > Binatia > UBA12015 > UBA12015 > VGTK01. The sequence goes on from VGTK01000031.1 coordinate 3,386, forward strand.
GTCGATGCCCGGTCGCCGCGGGCGTCGTCTCCCTGGGCCGTTCGGGACCCGCCACCGTCGATCCGTGGCGCGTCCGTGTCTGCAACCGGCAACTGCAGCGGCGGCCACGTGTCGACGGTGCCTTCGCCGGGGACAGATGCCGTGCTCGATGCGTCGGCGCTCGTCGCGGGGTGCTTTTCGCGCCCGCCGCGACGCCGCGTGCGGCGCGCACCCGTGTTTCTGCGCTTGAGCCGAGCGTGCGCGCCGCGCTACTCTTTCCGCTCCATGGCGACTGGCGGCGTCCTGCCGCGCGCCGCCCACGACGACGGAGAGGCCACCATGCGTACTCCCAATCGGCTGCTGATCACCGCGCTCGCCGCCGCCACCGTCGTCGCGGCGATGCCGTCGGTTGCGACCGTCGCCTGCGCGAGCGGCACCGAGGTGATCCAGACGTTCCCGACCGCGGGACCCGCCGTCTCGCAGTGGCGCTTCTGCCACGAGATCGTTCGCATACCGGACGCGGGCGGTGCGGAGGTGCAGTCGCAGACCCTGGTGATCCGTGAGGCCGAGTTCCGTCCGGGGGCGCTCGCGACGCCGATCCGTGCGGTCGGCGAGGTCCGCATGGCGGAGATCTTCGTGCCGTACCACGAGGGCGCGCCGCGCTTCCACGACATGACGGACTACGCCTTCGACCTGCAGGCGCTCACCGCCACCGAGTGTCCCGCGACGCGGCTGGACGGCGATCGCGTCTGCAAGGAGATCGTCGACCGCGGGCTCGCCTGGCGCGACCCGTACTTCGCGCTCGCGCGGCGCGGCGAGAAGCTCGTCCTGTGGAGCCTGATCAACGCGGCCAATTACGACTACCTCATGCGCTACGAGTTCTTCGACGACGGCACGATGGAGGTGCGGGCGGCGTCGACGGGTCGGAAGCTCGGCGGTCCCGACGACACGCGCGGACACCTGCACAACTTCGCGTGGCGCGTCGACCTCGACGTCGCCGGAGCCTCCGGCGACACCGCGACGCTCGCCGGCGTGCGGATCGGAGCCTCCGTGCGAGATGCCGATCGTACGATCGAGCGCGAGGGCGGGTTCCGGTGGGAGTCGAAGGCGTTCACGCACCTCGAGGTCGAGGACGCGACCGCCGAGAACGGGCGTGGGCGCCACGTCGGCTACACGCTCGCGCCCGCGCGCGAGGGGGTCGCGAAGCTCCCCGAGAGCTGGATGAAGTATCCGATGTGGGTGACGCGCAATCGACCCGGCGAGCTGCGGGCGCGCGACGTCGCGACCTACGCGGCCGACCGCGAGCGGGTCGACGGCGAAGACATCGTCCTGTGGTTCATCGACTCCCACAACCACGAGGACGACATGCGCGACGAGGACCGCGAGGTCGTGCCGCTCTCGTACCTCGGGTTCCGTCTCGAGCCGCACAACATCTGGGACACCACCCCATTCTACCCCTGACGCGCCTGCGCTCCCCGGGGCCGCGGGCGAGTGGACGACCGCGGCCTCTGGTGCGAAGCATCGCGCTGGCGACCCGCACGAGGAGGAGGGAGGGGCCGCGATGCTGAAGACCTACCACGGTAGCTGTCACTGCGGCCGCCTCCGCTACGAGGCCGACATCGACCTCGCCGCGGGGACGCGCCGGTGCAACTGCACGCTCTGCACCAAGACGCGTGCCTGGACGGCGATCGTGCGGCCCGACGCCTTCCGCGTTCTCGACGGCGAGGACTACCTCAAGGACTACATGTTCGGCGGCAACGGCGTGCACCACCTGTTCTGCGCGCGTTGCGGGGTGCGCGCGTTTTCCCGCGGCTACGTCGAGGAGGTCGGCGGCCACTTCGTGTCGGTGTACCTCGCGTCGCTCGACGACGTGACGCCGCGGGAGCTCGCCGAGGCACCGGTCACCTGTGTCGACGGCCGCGACGACGCGTGGGACAAGCCGCCGAAGGAGACGGGTCACCTGTGAGGCGCTTGCCGGCAGAGCTCGCGGACGGGCGCGCAGCAGTCCGACCCGCAGGTGCCGTGAAATGAGCGGCGGCAACGATCCGCGAGTGTTCTTCGCCGCGGAGCGCACGCTGCTCGCCTGGATCCGCACCGGTCTCGCCGTGATGGGCCTCGGCTTCGTGGTCGCACGCTTCGGGCTGTTCGTGCGCCTCGTCGCGCACGGCGCGACCGCCGCGCCGCCCGCGACCAGCTCGACCGCACTCGGCGTCGCGTTCGTCCTGCTCGGTGCCGCCTCGATCGCCATGGGCACGGTGCAGTTCGTGCGCTTCTCTCGCGCGCTGCCGCCGTCGGACCGACCGCAGAGCTACCACGTCGGCTGGGCCACGTCGCTCGGGGCGATGCTCGGCGCCCTCGGCGTGGTGCTGGCGATCTACCTCCTGGTCCGCGCGGGCGCGGTGTAGCCCCGCTCGCGCGCTCGCTCCCGTGGCCGAGGCGGCGCCCGGGCCGGCGACCGACTCGGCCCCCCGCACGGCGCGCGCGTCGCCGGCGCCTTGCGCGCGCGCGGGGAACCGGGCAGGAACGACGTCGCATGTACTTCGCCGTGTTCGCCTGCGTCCTCACGGTGATCCTCTGCGTGTTCGTCCACCTGACGACGCTGCGGCTGCTGAACGACAGCGTGCTGCCGCGCTTCGAGCGCCACTCGCGGACGGCGGTCGGCGCGATGGTGCTGGTCGCGCTGGTCGGCCATCTGGTCGAGATCTGGATCTTCGCGATCGCGATCCTGGTGGTCGGCTCGCTGTCCGACCGGCAGTTCGCCGAGGAGCTCGAGCTCGACGGCTTCGATGCGTTCTACTACTCGGCTGTCTCCTACACGTCGATGGGAGCCGAGCCCCTGCAGGAGGCATCGCTGCGTCTCCTGACCGCGATCGAGGCGCTGACCGGGTTGATTCTCATCACCTGGACGGCGTCGTTCGTCTTCATCGTCATGCAGCGGACGTGGGAGAGACGGCAGCAGCACCGCTAGTGCGGTGCACCAGGCCCCGATCCGTTACCGTGGTCGCGGGTCGCGTCGGGCTTGCGCTCGCGCGGTGGATCGACCCCAGCGAGCTCCGCCACGCGGCGCGCGAGGTCGGGCGCGCGGACCGCGTCCGCCGGCACCGGCTCGCCGACGACCAGCTGGATGCGCGACCAGACGCGCCGGAACGGGCGCCGCAGCGCCTTGCCGCCCTTGCGGCTGAAGAAGCTGCCCCAGAGCCCGACCAGCGCGATCGGGATCACCGGCACCGGCGTGCGCTCGACGATCTTCTCGACGCCGGGCTTGAACGGGTTCATCTCGCCGTCGGAGGTGATCTTGCCCTCGGGGAAGATGCACACCAGCTCGCCCTCCTCGAGCTCCTTCGCGATCGCATCGAAGGCGCGTCGCATGGTCGAGACGCTCTCGTGCGCCGGCGCGATCGGGATGGCCTTCGCATCGCGGAAGAACCAGCGCAGGTACCAGGGCTTGAAGAAGCCGTGGTACATGACGAAGCGGATCGGCCGCTTGCACGAGCTCACGACGATCAGCCAGTCGACGAAGCTCACGTGATTGCACACCAGCACCGCAGGCCCGTCCTCCGGGAAGCGCTCCGGGTGCACGACCTGCAGGCGGTACATCACGCTCGCGATGATCCACGCGACGAAGCGGAACAGGAACTCCGGCAGGACCTTGTAGACGTACGCCGACGCGATCGCGTTGAGCAGCGCCAGCACGAGGAAGACGTGCGGCACGCTCATCCTCGCCTCCAGCATGACGACCAGCAGGAGCGAGGACGCGACCATGAACGCGGCGCTCAGGATGTTGCCGCCGGCGATGACGCGCGAGCGCTCGGTGTCGGCCGTACGGTCCTGGATGAACGTGTTGAGCGGCACGATGAAGAACCCGCTGAACAGCGCGATCGCGAGCAGGTCGAAGCAGATGCGCCACGCGCTCCCGCTGGCGAGAAAGCGCCCGACGGTGAGCAGCTCGCCCGACACCGCTGCGGGCGAGCCGACCAGGAAGAGGTCGAAGGCGAACACCGTCATGCCGATCGAGCCGAGCGGTACGAGACCGAGCTCGAGCTTTCGGCCGGAGAACATCTCGCACAGCATCGAGCCCGCGCCGATGCCGACGCAGAACAGTGCGAGGAACAGCGTGACGACGTGCTCGTCCGCGTGCAGCACGTCGCGGCTGTAGATCGGCAGCATGGCGAGGATGATCGAGCCGAAGAACCAGAACCACGAGGCGCCGAGCACGGCGAGGAACACCGAGTGGACCTTCCGCGTGAGCCGCACGGTCTCGAGCGTGGGACGGACGGGATTCGGGTCGATGCGCAGTCCCGGGCTCTCGGCCTTCACCGGCGGCACGAGGAAGCTCGTGCCAAGCCCCGCGACGGCGATGCCGAGCATCGCCCAGCCGAGGATCGCGAGCCCGGTCTCACCGCCGGACACAGCGACGCCGCCGCAGATGGTGCCGAGCAGGATCGCGAGAAACGTCCCCATCTCGACCAGCGCGTTGCCCGCGACCAGCTCCTCGGGGGTGAGCAGCTGCGGCAGGATGCTGTACTTGACCGGGCCGAAGATGCTCGAGTGGACGCCCATCAGGAAGAGTGCCGCGAGCAGCAGCCACAGGCTTTCGCGCCAGAAGCCGGTGGCCGCGGCCGCCATGATCGCGATCTCGAAGGCCTTCACCGCGCGGACCAGGTGGTGCTTCGGGAAGCGGTCGGCGAGCTCTCCCGCGGTCGCGGAGAACAGGAAGAACGGCAGGATGAAGAGCCCGCCGCACAGCGCGACCAGGTTCTCGGACGACAGCCCGAGAACGCTCATCGCGCGATAGGTGATGAGGATGACGAGCGCGTTCTTCAGCAGGTTGTCGTTGAACGCACCGAAGAACTGCGTCCAGAAGATGCCCGCGAAGCGCCGCGCGCCCCGCAGCGACAGCTGTCCCATCTCGCCCCCCATCGCGCGCCACGTACCGCTCGCGCTCGCACCATCGAGCGTGATTCGTCGCGCCCTTGCAAACGCCGGCCGCGAAGTTGCGGGGCTCTATCGGGTCGGGCCGTCCTCGGTCTGCCGCGGCTTCCTGAGCATGCCCAGGAGCAGCGTGACGAGCCCGAGGATCAGCTCGTCCGCGAAAGGAATGACGTCCGGCACGATCAGGTCGACGACGAACAGCGTCCCGGTGATGGTCGCGAGGTAGGGGAAGCGCAGCCCGGCAAGGTAACGCATCGCGAACGCGAGGATCGGTCCCTTGACCGTGAGCGGCGCCTTCACGAGCGCAGGACCTTCCCGGCGGCGGCCTGTGCGTCGTAGCGGCCGCCGTCGACGACGTGGCGTCCGTTGATCAGAACGTGCTCGATGCCGTCGGGATAGCTCGCCGGCGTGGCGAAGTCGGCGGTGTCGCGCAGCCGGCCCGGGTCGAGGACGACCAGGTCCGCGGCGCAGCCGTCCCGCACGAAGCCGCGGTCGCGCCAGCCGAGGCGCTCGGCCGCCGCTCCGGTCATCTTGCGCACCGCTTCCTCGAGCGGGAACAGCCCCGCGCGGACGTAGGTGTGCAGGACGCGCGGGAACGTCCCGTAGCTCGCCGGGTTCTGGAAGCCGTGCGCGGTCAGGAACGTGTCGGTCTCGATGGTGCAGAGCGGGTGCGCCAGCACGCGGCGCAGCGCGTCTTCCGTCCCCTCGTGGCCGCTGTAGGTGTGGTTCAGGACGCGCGCCATGCGACCGCTCTCGAGGACCAGGCGCCCGTAGAACTCCCAGACGTCCAGGCCGGCGCGCCTGGCCGCGTCGCCGACGAACAGCCCCTCGTACTCCTCGAAGGCCGGCGCGTTGGCGCGCATGATCTGGACGTCCTCGAGCCAGAAGCCGATCTGCGCGAACATCGCCTGGCCGAGCTGCTTGACGGCGTCGAGCAGTGCGGGGTCGGCGAGGATCGACTCGAGCTGCGGCAGCATCTCGGGCGGGAAGAGCACGCTCGCCGTGGTGTTGCCCGCGGTGTACGGGAAGGCGTCGAACGCGACGTCGAGGCCGCTCTCCCGCGCCCGCTCGATGGTCGCGATCGCGTCGTCGGCCGTCGGCCAGCTGTTGCGGCCGACGAAGATCAGGTGGCTGATCTGCAGCTTCGCGCGGCCGCGCTCGGCGACGCGCAGGATCTCGTCGATCGCGGCGAGGTTGTGCGCTCGCGCCGCGGGGTCGGTCTGGTAGACCGGGCTCACCGTGCTGTAGGCGCGCAGGTGCGACGTGAAGAGCTTTCCCGCGGCACTCGTCCACGCGGCGAAGCGCGCCAGCTCGTCCTCGCTCGCGAAGATGCCGGGCGCGTAGCCCAGCCCGGTGCTGAGACCGACGCAGCCCGCGTCGAGCGAGGTCCGCACGTGACGCTCCATCGCGCGCAGCTCGTCCTCGCTCGGCGGTGCGGGATTCAGGGCGCCGGTCACCGACGCGCGCACCGCGCCGTGTCCGACCAGCTCGGCGACGTTCAGCGGCAGCGGCGTCCGCTCGAGCGCCGTGAGAAAGCCGTCCATGTCGTCCCACGCGAGGTCGATCGCGTCGTCGACGATGAGACGGCTCGACTCCTCGAGCGAGCGCCGGTTGCGCGCGGTCGCGGGTGCGGGGCTGAAGCCGCAGTTGCCGCCGACCAGCGTCGTCATCCCCTGGCGGACGAACGGCGCAACCAGGGCGCCCGAATCCGCGCCGGGAACGAGCCAGTCGGCGTGCGAGTGGATGTCGATGAAGCCGGGCGTGACGACCCTGCCGGTGCAGTCGATGGTGGTCCGTGCCGTCACGCGAGCGAGATCGCCGACCGCGACGATCGCGTCGCCGCGCAGCGCGACGTCGGCCGCGGCGGCGGGCGCCCCCGTTCCGTCGATGACCTGCCCACCCGCGAGCTTGACGTCGCAGTCCATGCCGCGAGCGTCGCATCGAACGCGCCGCGCGGCAACGCGCCGGGCGTTGTGGGCGCTCGCGGGTGCGGATAGAACCGCGGGCATGCCAACCCTCATCGCGAAGCCGACCATCATCGAGGCCGCCGGCAACAAGCCGAAGCAGATCGCCGAGTTCGCGGGCCGCGTGAACTCGGGTCACGGCAACGTCAGCGTCGCGCACATGAAGTCGCCGCAGGGCTGGGTCGAGCCCGGGCAGCGCCCCGACTTCGAGGAGGTCACGGTCGTGCTGCGCGGCATGCTGCGCGTCGAGCACGAGGGCGGCGTGCTGGAGGTCCGTGCAGGGCAGGCGGTGGTGGCGAAGCCCGGCGAGTGGGTACGCTACTCGAGCCCCGAGGCGGACGGCGCGGAGTACCTCGCGGTCTGCCTGCCGGCGTTCTCGCCCGATACCGTGCACCGCGACGCCTGAGCGCGAACCCCCGTTGTTTTGCCGTGCGTGCCATGGCGCGCGCGGCGCGCGGGGCATAGAGCCACGTTCCCCTCGAGCCCTCCGGGAGCTCGGACATGCGAACGTGGACAGGACTCGCGGCGGCCGTGGTGCTCGTCGCGTGGAGCGGCGCGGCAGAAGCCGGCCTGACCTGCGGCCGGTCGGTGGTGCTGCCAGGTGCCAGCAAGGGCGAGGTGCTCGCCAGGTGCGGGCCGCCGACCAGCCGGCGCGCGATGGACGGCAAGGTACTGCAGGGGCGCGCCAGCGCGCGCGGCGGCGGCCGCGAGATCTGGGTCTACGACCTGGGGTCGCGCCAGCTCGTGCGCTTCTTGACCTTCGACAAGGGCCGGCTGCGAGGCATCGACTTCGGCGGCTACGGGCGCTGACGGGCGCCGTGACGAGCCCTGGCGCCGGCGGCGGGCACGAAACGCGCGGTCGGGATCGCGCATCTGGTGGCGTGCGGCGGTCGCGGCTACGTTCCGCAGGGGCGACGCGGACGCGACGCCGCGAAGTCATGTCGTCCACGCGTACCGGCACGCTGCTCGTCGTTCTCGCCTACTGCGGCTTCGTGAGCCTCGGTCTGCCCGACGGACTGCTCGGCGTCGCGACGCCGTCGATCCTCGCGACCTTCGCGCTCGCGCCCGAGGACATCGGCGCGCTGCTGGTCGCGTTCACGACGGGCTATCTGGTGTCGAGCTTCACGAGCGGCACGGTCGTGGCACGGCTCGGCGTCGGTACGTTGCTCGCGGCGTGCGCGTTCGCGACCGCGACGAGCCTGGGCGGCTACGCGACCACCGGATCGTGGCACATGATGCTCACCTGCGGCGTGCTCTCCGGGCTCGGCGCCGGCGCCATCGACGCCGGACTCAACACCTGGGTCGCGACCCACCACGGTCCGCGTACCGTGAACTGGCTGCACGCCTGCTACGGCGTCGGCGCGAGCGCGGGGCCGCTGGTGATGACGGCGGTGCTCGCCGCGGGGCGCCCGTGGCGTCTCGGCTACGCGCTGGTCGGCGCCGGACAGCTCGTCCTGGCGCTGTGCTTCGCGGCGACGACACGGCTGTGGTCGCGGCGGGCCGACGCGCCGGGAGTCCCGCTGGCGCCGTCCGAGCCTCCGCCGGAGCGTCCGCTCCTCGCGTCCCAGCCGACGCCCGGCCACTCGCACGCTTCCGTGCGGGCCACTCTGCGGCTCCCCGCCGCGTGGCTCGGTGCCGCCTGCTTCTTCGTCTACACGGGGCTGGAGGCGACCACCGGCGTGTGGGCGTACAGCCTGCTCACCGAGGCCCGCGGGATCCCGATCGCGGCCGCAGGGACGTGGGTGAGCGCGTTCTGGGGCGGTCTCACGGTCGGCCGCTTCCTGTTCGGCTTCGTCGCGGAGCGCGCGCCGCTCGCGACGCTGCTCCGGGCGAGCTTCGCGGTGGTCGGCGTCGGGGCCCTGTTGCTCGCGTCCGACGCCGGTGACGCCGCCAGTGCCGCAGGGCTCGTCCTGTCCGGTCTCGGGATGGCGCCGATCTTCCCGTCGCTGATCGCGACGACGCCGTCACGTGTCGGCCTGCACCACACCGGCAACACCGTCGGACTTCAGGTCGGGGCGGCCACGCTCGGTGCGTCGCTCCTGCCGGCCGCGACCGGCGTTCTCGTCGGACGGCTCGGCTTCGCGGTCGTCGCTCCGGCCGTCGTCACGGCGGCGGTCGCGCTCGCGCTGCTGCACGAGGTGCTGGTGCGCGTGTCGCGCGGCCCCGGCGCTCACCCCAGCGGGTAGAGGATGTCGCGCGACACCGCGTCGCAGGCGCGCAGCACGTCGGCCGACAGCGTCACCTCCGACGCCGCGAGCGCGTCGGGCAGCTGCGCGGGGTCGGTCGCGCCGATGATCGTCGAGCCGACGAAGTCGTGCGCCAGCGTCCACGCGACGGCGAGCGTCACCGGCGACATCCCGGCCTCGCGGGCGATCGCGGCGAAGCGGCGCGTGGCCTCGAGCGTCTTCTCGTTCACGAAGCGCTCGGTCATCGCCTTCGTCCGCGGGCTGTGCTCGGCGTAGTACGTGAAGCGCGCGTTCGCCGGGCGCGCGCCGTCGAGGTACTTGCCCGACAGCACGCCGGCACCGATCGGGCTGTACGGCAGCAGGCTCACCTTCTCGCGGCGGCAGACCTCGGCGAGGGCGTCCTCGAAGCGCCGGTTCAGCAGGCTGAAGTTGTTCTGGATGGTCTCGTGGCGCGGCACCCCGCGCAGCTCGGCCATCCACAGGCTCTTCGTGAGGCCGTACGCGGTCTCGTTGCTGCAGCCGATGGCGCGGACCTTGCCCGCCTCGATCACCCGCGCGAGGCTTTCGAGGGTCTCCTCGATCGGTAGGTCGGGGTCCGGCCAGTGCGTCTGGTAGAGGTCGACGTAGTCGGTGCCCAGGCGCTGCAGGCTCGCGTCGACCGCGCGCGCGATCGAGTGGCGGTCGAGCGCGGTGTGGCCGTGGCGCACCGGCGTCTGGAACCAGCCGCCGCCCGGCCCGGCGACCTTGGTCGCGAGGAACAGCGACTCGCGCGGGCGTCCGGCGAGCCAGCGCCCGACGATCTCCTCGCTGACGCCGGCCCATCTCGCGTCGGGCGGCACGGGGTAGACCTCCGCGACGTCGAGAAAGTCTACGCCAGCGTCCACGGCTGCATCGAGGATGCGGCGGCTCGTGGCCTCGTCGGCCATCGAGCCGAAGGTCATGGTGCCGAGGCAGATCTCCGAGACGAGGAGGCCGGTGCGGCCGAGGCGACGCTGCTTCATGCGCGACGTCTAGCACCCGTCGTCGTCGTCGCGCGACGACGGCAGGGCGCGCGGCGCGGCCCCGGCCGACCGCACGGGACGCGGCCGGCCGGGGCGTGCGCAGCACGTCTCAGTAGCGGTAGTGCTCCGGCTTGTACGGACCGTCGACCGGCACGCCGATGTAGTCCGCCTGCTTCTGCGTCAGCTTCGTGAGCTTGACGCCGAGCTTCTCGAGGTGCAGCCGCGCGACCTCCTCGTCGAGCTTCTTCGGCAGCATGTAGACGTTCTTCTGGTACGCCTTGTTGTTCTGCCAGAGCTCGAGCTGCGCCAGCACCTGGTTGGTGAACGACGCGCTCATGACAAACGACGGGTGGCCGGTCGCGCAGCCGAGGTTCAGGAGCCGCCCCTCGGCGAGGATCAGAACCGAGTGTCCGTCGGGGAACACCCACTCGTCGTACTGCGGCTTGATGTTGACCTTCTTCACGCCGCGCTGCTTCGCGAGCCCGGCCATGTCGATCTCGTTGTCGAAGTGGCCGATGTTGCCGACGATCGCCTTGTCCTTCATCCGCGCCATGTGCGCCGCGGTGATGATGTCGAAGTTGCCGGTCGTCGTCACGAAGATGTCCGCCGTCTCGACGAAGTCCTCGACGGTCGCGACCTGATAGCCCTGCATCGCCGCCTGCAGCGCGCAGATCGGGTCGATCTCGGTGACGATGACGCGGCAGCCCTGGCCGCGCAGCGACTCGGCGCAGCCCTTGCCGACCTCGCCGAAGCCGCAGACGACGGCGATCTTGCCGCCGAGCATGACGTCGGTCGCGCGGTTGAGGCCGTCGATCAGCGAGTGGCGGCAGCCGTAGATGTTGTCGAACTTCGACTTGGTGACCGAGTCGTTGACGTTGATCGCGGGGAACAGCAGTGAGCCGTCCTTCGCCATCACGTAGAGACGGTGCACGCCGGTCGTGGTCTCCTCGCTGACGCCCTTGATCGCCGGGCTGATGCGCTTCCACTGGCCGGGGTCCTCGCTCTGGATGCGGCGGATCAGGTCGAGGATGATGCCCCACTCCTCGGCGTCGTTCTTCGCATCGAACTTCGGGACCTTCTTCGCCTTCTCGAACTCGAGGCCCTTGTGCACGAGCAGCGTCGCGTCACCGCCGTCGTCGACGATCAGGTCCGGGCCCGAGCCGTCCGGCCACACCAGCGCCTCGTTGGTGCACCACCAGTACTCCTCGAGCGTCTCGCCCTTCCACGCGAAGACGGCGATGCCCGTCGGGTTCGCGGGCGTGCCGCTGCGGCCGACCGCGACCGCGGCGGCGGCCGAGTCCTGCGTCGAGAAGATGTTGCACGAGACCCAGCGGACGTCGGCGCCGAGGTCGACCAGCGTCTCGATGAGCACGGCCGTCTGAACCGTCATGTGCAGCGAGCCCATGATCTTCGCATTTTTCAGGGGCTTCTTCTTCGCGTAGCGGGCGCGAATCGCCATCAGGCCCGGCATCTCCTGCTCGGCGAGGCGGATCTCCTTGCGACCCAGCTCGGCGAGCGAGAGGTCGGCGACCTTGAACGGAAGGCGGGCCGGCGCGGCAGCCTCCCTCGGCTTGCGGATCGAGCTCATCGTGATTCCTCCTTGGCTTGACGATCGTGTCGTCGGGTCGGTGAACGGTGAACGAGAATGGCAGCGCTACGCGGCGTGGCCGTTGCTGCGCCGTGCCCGTCGCGCGCTCGCGACGAAGAGCGCCGGGCCCTTCGCCTGTGGATCCGCCGGCAGCGCGCGCACGCGGACGCCGCCGAAGCCCGCGTCGGCGAGCCACTGCTCGATCTGCGCGCGGGAGAAGCCGAGCCACACGTGGCCCATCTGCTGCCGGTACTCGGCACGGTCGTGCTCGAACATGTCGACGATCAGCAGCCGCCCGTCGCCCTTCAGTACCCGGTGCGCCTCGGCGAGCGCGGCCTGCGGCTCGCCGAGGTGGTGCAGGACGAGGCACAGGGTCGCCGCGTCGAGGCTCGCGTCGTCGAGCGGCAGCTCCTCGAGCTCGCCATGCTCGAGGCGGACGTTGTCGAGCGCCGCGAGGCGCTGGCGCGCCGCCTTCAGCATCGCGCGCGAGCTCTCGACCGCGACCACGATCGCGACGAAAGGGGCGAGCGTCTCGGCGATCTGTCCGGTGCCGCAGCCGAGATCGCCGACGGTCCAGCGCTCGTCGAGCAGACCCGCGAGAGCCACCGCGTCGAAGCGGCCGCCGAACATCTCGCGACGCAGCCGGTCCCACTGGCCCGCGGACGTCGAGAAGAACGCCTGCGAGCGCGAGCGGCGCTCCGCGACCACGCGCGCGAGGCGGTGGTCGTCCTGCTCCGCCACCGGCATGCGCGCGGTCTGCTCGCGCAGCAGGCTCCACAGGCGGCGCGCCGCGGGGTCGAGCCCCTCGCTCGCCAGGCGGTAGAGCCGGCTCGTGCCGTCGGGGCGGGCGGTGACCCAGCCCTCGTCGGCGAGGACCTTGAGGTGCCGGCTGACGGTGGACTGCGGGGCCTGCAGGATGGCGCACAGGTCGGCCACGGTCAGCTCGTGGCGCTCGACCAGGCGCAGCGTGCGCGCGCGGGTGGCGTCGGCGAGCGACGTCATCCACGACAGCATGGCGGGGGCGGCGGCTTCCATCCGTCTATCCGGATTGATGGGTACCCCTTTGGCGTGCGCCAGTCAACCCCGACGCCGACGGCCGGCCGACGCCGCTTGTATCTCAGGGCTCGGGGACGTGGATGTCGCCGAGCCTGTGCGCGCTGGCCTTGCGCGCCGGGGCCGCGGTGGCGGCGGGCGAACCCGCGCGGCTCGGGAACTCGGCCATCAGCTTCGTCACCGCGCTCTCGATCCGGGTGACGTCCTGCCCGTCGTCGAGCACGGTGCGCGCGCTGCCGTGCCACAGGCGAGCGCCGGAGCGGGCATCGGTGACCTCCAGCAGGACCGCGCTCTCCTCGTACCCGAAGACGTAGGCCGGCCCGAGCTCCTGGCGACCGCCCGCATCGCGGTAGGCGATGTACTCGCCGAAGGTGTCGGTCGACTTCTCCTCGAGCCGGATGCCGAAGTCGACCAGGAAGTCCGGGTTGCCGGCGGCGATCTGCTGGTAGCCCTTGGCCGCGAGCTGCTGGTCGACGGCGTGGCGCACCGTCCACTCGAGAACCGCCGCATCGCGCTCGCGCTCCTCGTCTGCGATCACGATCGGCACCGGGGTCGCCCACTGGTAGCGCTGGTACGCGGAGGCGTCGAAGGCCGGCGAGCTCTTCTGCTTGACGACGGCCGTCGCGCAGCCGACGATCGTCGCGCCGAGGGCGATGACCGCGAGGGCGCCGGTGCGGTTTCGCACGGTGCGCATGATCTCCTGCCGTTAGCCGCGCGCGGCGCGATGCTCAAACGGCCGCTCGGGCGTCGTCTCCCGGGCGTCCCGCCGGCAATGCGGACTCCGTCGGCGCGGCGTCGCGAGCCGCACCCGCTCCGGAGCGGATCCCGACGCTGGCGGTCGGGCTAAGGTCACGCTCCTCTTGCGCCGCTGTCCGGAAAGTGGAGCGAACACGCTCGCGGCGGAAGGTCGACGTGGGAGGTTCGGGGACGAGGATGGCTGCCGCGGCAGCCCTGCTGGTTCTGGGTGTGGCGGGGTGCTCGCATACCTCGCCGGGCTCGGACTGCGCGACCGGGGTCGTCGGCACGACGGTCGGCGACGTCTGCGGCGTCGTGACGCCGGTCGAGGACCTGCCCGGAGCGGAGGTCGACGCGTTCCTCGGCATTCCGTTCGCGGAGAGCACCGGCGGCGCGAACCGTTTCCAGCCGCCCGTTCCGAAGGCGCGCATGTCCGGCGTGTTCGCGGCCAGCACGTCGAGCCCGGCCTGCCCGCAGGAGCTGAACCCGCCCTATGGCGCCGCGTCGATCAGCGAGGACTGCTTGACGGTCAACGTCTGGCGCCCGACCGGCGTCTCGGAGGGCGACGACCGCCCGGTGATGCTCTGGATCTACGGCGGATCGTTCACCAGCGGTGCGAACCAGTACCCGCTCTATCAGGGGGGGGCTACCTCGCGGCGAAGGAAGGCGTGGTCGTGGTCGCGCTCAACTACCGGGTGGGCGCGCTCGGTTTCCTCGCCGGCGTCGCGGGAATCAGGGGCAATCAGGGTCTCGAGGACCAGCAGCTCGCGATGCGCTGGGTGAAGGACAACGCCGCGCGCTTCGGTGGGGATCCGGACAGGATCGCGATCTTCGGCGAGAGCGCGGGCGCGATGTCGGTCGGCCTGCACGAGCTGTCGATCCCTTCGAGCGACGGGCTCTTCCGCGCGGCGATCCAGCAGTCGAACCCGATGGGCATCCCGTACAAGAGTCCAGCGCAGGCGGCGGTCTCGGGTGCGCTGTTCGCGAAGAACCTCGGCTGCGAGGGGCAGAGCCTCGAGTGTCTGCAGCAGGTGTCGGTGGACGAGATCCTGACGCAGCAGTCCGCCGTGTCGCTGCAGCTCCTGAGCCTGCTCGGCGCGCGTCTCGCGGGCTTCCTCGTGTTCGCGCCCGTCGTCGACGGGGATTTCGTCGTCGCAGACCCCGCCGTCGCTGCGTCGGCGACCGGCGTCCCGCTGCCGACGCTCATGGGCACGAACGCGGCCGACGGCAACATCTTCATCGCCGGCATCGCGCAGGAGGTCGGCGGCGGAAAGATCAGCGCCGCGGAGTACGTGACCGTGCTCGGGCTGCTGTTCGGCGCCGAGAACGCGCAGCAGATCGTCGAGCTGTACGGCGTCGTGCCGGACGGCGACAACGCGCAGAACCTGTCGAACGTCGCGACCGACTACCTGTTCGGCTGCGCCAACCAGTACGTCGCGCGCACCGCGCGCTCAAGCACGCACGTCTACCGCTTCGACGAGAACACGATCAACGTGTGGCCGGGCGTGGCGCTCTGCGAGGGCCAGGCCTGTCACGCCGACGACCTGCCGTTCACGTTTCACGTCGACAGGACGCTCGGTGCCACCTTCACGCCCGCGCAGGCGCTGCTGTCGGACGAGATGATCGGCTACTGGGGCGGCTTCGCGAGGCAGGTCGACCCGAACGGCGGCGACCGGCTCGGCTGGCCCCGCTTCCGCGCGACCGGGCTCGAGTACATGCTGCTCGACTCGCCGCTCTCGACGACGGTGGATCCGATCGCCAACTGCGCCTCCTGGGACCGGATCGGCTACGAGATCGACAACCCGGTGCGCGTCATGACGACGCGGGCGGAGGCGGCGCCGGCGGAGTGAGCGGACGCTCGGGCGCCGGCCGGCCGCACGCGGCGAGCACGGCGTCGGAGACGCGAGTCATGCGCATGTAGTTGACGAGCGACGTCTGCACGCCATTCGTGAAGAACGCGAATGCGACGCCCAGGTCGGGGTCGGCCCAGCCGGTGGTGCTGCCGTGCCCCGAGTGTCCGAAGGCGCGCTCCGTCGAGCGGCGGCCGAAGGGTGAAGTCGCTCCGCCGCACATGAAGCCGAGCGCCCAGCGCGCCGGGATCTGCAGCGTGCGGTCCATCTTGCCGTCGACGATGAGCCGGGTCGCACGGGCGATCGTCTCCGGCCGGACGATGCGCACGCCGTCGAGCTCCCCGCCGCGCAGCAGCATGGTGTAGAAGCGGGTCAGATCGTCGGTGGTCGAGATGCCCGTGGCGGCGCCGCACTGGACGGCGTGCACCTCCGGGCGGTTGAAGTCGGTGACGAAGGCGGATTCGCCGGAAAGGTCGACGTGGTGCGCGACCTCCGCGTCGCGCCCGGGCGGCAAGCCGATGAAGGTGTCGCGGAGCCCGAGCGGCCCCGTGATCTCGTCGGCGACGAACTGCCCGAGAGTGCGTCCGTCCACGCGGCGCACCACCTCGCCGAGGATCCAGCCGAAGTTCAGCGGGTGGTAGCCGACGTCCTCGCCCGGCACCCAGCGGGCGTCGCGCTCGGCCATCGCGCGCGCGACCTCGTCGAGGTCCTGCCAGCGCTCCCACGTGAGCCACTTTGGCCCGACGGGGATGCCGGCCTGGTGGCTGAGGGCGTGCGCGACGGTCGCGCTCTCCTTGCCGCCGCGGCCGAACTCCGGCCAGTAGCGCGCGACCGGGGCGTCGAGGTCGAGCCGGCCGCGCTCGGCGAGCATGTGAACGGCGAGCGCCGTGAGCGGCTTGGTCGCCGAGAAGATCAGGAACAGCGTGCGCCGCGTGACCGGCGGGCCGTCGTGCCCGGGGCGCATCGTCCCGCCCGACGCCTGCAGCACGATGCGGCCGTGCCGGCGTACGGTGAGCTGCGCGCCGGGGTGCGTGCCGCCCGTGATCATGCCCTCGAAGATCGCGAGCACGTTCTCGAGGCCGGCGGGGTCGGTGCCGGTGTCGCGGGCCGTGTCCCGGTCGATGCAGGACTCTGGGCTCATCGCCGACATCGTACCGGTTGCGGCTCCGAACACGAGGCGGCGCCTTGAAATGCCGCCGGGCGTCCACGACACTCTGGCCCCGTGCCCGAAAAGGCAGATGTGATCCGCGGCCCGTGGCCGGCGCTGCGCGCGGCAGGGGCCCCGCGCGTACCGAGCGCGCCGCTCGAGCCGCTGGCGAAGGAGGTGCCCGATCCGATCGCGGCCGGGAAGATGATGCTCGGCTTCGTGGTGCGCGAATGCACCGTCGCCCTCGGCCACGCGCCGAGCCCGCAGGAGCTCGCCGAGTGGGCGAACCACCAGCAGGACGACCGTGGCGAGTTCTGCCTGTTCGGTCGCGCGATCACGCCCGCGGAGGCGCGCGTGATCCTGGCCCACCCCGGACGCCCGGTGTCGGTGCGCCCGGAACGCATGCGAAGGTAGTGAGATCCCCGTGCACCGCGCGCGGGAAGATGGGACTCGAACATACTCCGCGCGCCCGGCGCGCGGCCGAGCGAAGCGAGCGCGGGGAGAGGGGCCCCGGCGAGCTTTGCTCGCCGGGGCGAGGCGGCGCGTGCCCCCTCGCGAGGAGAACATACGATGCAGGTTCTAGACGCTCTTTTCCGATGGATTCACATCGTGGCCAGCATCCTGTGGATCGGCCATCTCTACTTCTTCAACTTCGTGAACGTGCCCTTCCAGGCCACGATGGACGGCGAGACGAAGAAGAAGGTCAATCCCGAGCTGCTGCCGCGCGCGCTGTTCTGGTTCCGCTGGGGTGCTGCCTGGACGTGGGCGAGCGGCATCCTCCTGCTCGCGCTCGTCTTCTATCACGGCTGGGCCGGGGGCAACCTCTTCGACGCCGGCACCGACGTCTCGACGCCTGCGGCGCTCGCGATGATCGCCGTCAACCTGCTCGGCTTCCTGGTCTACGACGTGCTGGTCAAGCAGGAGTTCGCGAAGAACCTACAGACCCTCTTCGTGGTCGGCCTGGTCCTGGTCACGGCGGTCGTGCTCGGTGACGTGTACATCGGCGGCTTCGGCTACCGCGGCACCGTGATCCACACCGGTGCGATGTTCGGCACCATCATGGCGTTCAACGTCTGGTTCCGCATCTGGCCGTCGCAGCAGAAGATCATCGCGGCGGTGCAGGGCGGGACGCCGCCGGACGCGAGCCTGGTCGCGCTCGCCGGCACGCGCTCGAAGCACAACACCTACCTGTCGGTGCCGCTGGTGTGGACGATGATCAACGCGCACACGACGTCGTTCGCGCTGCTGCTCGGCATTCCGGGTTGGGCGTGGGTGGTCGTGATGACGGGCGTCGGCTGGTGGTTCGTCTCGATGTTCTACCGCCAGTCCGTCAAGGACAACACCAAGGCGTTCTGATCCGTCGGGCGCGCCCCGATGGCGCGCTCTCGCGAAGAACGGCCGGATCCCGAGGGTCCGGCCGTTCTTCGTGCTACGTGGTGCGCCGTCCGCCGGGCGTCGCGGTGCGCTGCGCGAGCTGCGCGGTGAGCCACGCGTCGAGGTCGAGCACGCTCTGCGCGCTCACCTCGTGGCCCATGTCGTACTCGCGGTAGGTCGTGGCGACGCCGAGCGCACGCAGCTTGTCGGCCGAATCGCGCCCGCGCGACACCGTGATGGTCTCGTCACGCCTCCCGTGCTGGATCAACGCCGCCAGTGTCGACCGGTTCACCTTCGGCAGCGCGTCGACCATCTCGTCGCGGAGCCAGCTGCTGAGTGCCGCGACGCCCCGATAGCGCTCCGGCTCGGTGAGCGCGAGCCCGTAGGCGATCACGCCGCCCTGGCTGAAGCCGAGCGCGACCGTCCGCGTGTGGTCGACCGGGTAGCGCCGCGATGCCTCGTCGACGAAGTCGCGCGCCAGCTCGATGGCGCGCGCCGGCGCCTGGCGGTCGCGGGCACGCGGATCACCTGGCAACAGCGGGAACCAGCCGTATCCCGCGACCGGGGCGCCCGCGATCGCGTCGAGGCGCACGTCGTCCCGTCCCTGTGGCGCGATCATCAGCGCACGCCCGCCGAGCAGGTCGGGTGCCAGCCCGAGCAGGTCGAAGGCGTTCGAGCCGAAGCCGTGGAAGGCGAAGACCGTCGGGTGCGGGCCGCTGCCGGAAGGGACGTAGAGCGCGTGCTTGAGCGTCATCGTCTACCAGCCGGACAGCAGCGCGACGCGCTCGCGGTGCCACGCCGGGTTGCCGAAGGCCGCCTCGTTGCAGCGCGCGCGCTTGAACCAGAAGTGGATGTCGTGCTCCCAGGTGAAGCC
This sequence comes from Deltaproteobacteria bacterium, assembly GCA_016874715.1. GTDB lineage: Bacteria > Desulfobacterota > Binatia > UBA12015 > UBA12015 > VGTK01. The sequence continues at coordinate 22,069 of VGTK01000031.1, forward strand.
GATGCCGCCGTGGATCTGCACCGCGCGGTTGGTCGTGCGCGAGTAGACGTCGCTCAGCCGCGCCTTCGCCATCGCCGCGGCGCGCGAGGCATCGCGCGGACTGCCCTGCTGCGCCCACGCCGCGTACCAGAGCAGCGAGCGTGACGGCTCGATCTCGCTGAAGCACTCGGCGGCGATGTGCTTGATTGCCTGGAAGCTGCCGATCACGCGCCCGAACTGCTCGCGGACCTTGGCGTACTCGACCGCCATGTGGAGCGCGCGCTCGGAGCCGCCCTGGCTCTCGGCCGCGATCGCGACGCAGGCGCTGTCGAGCAGCCGTGCGAGGTGCTTCCACGCCGTGCCCTCCCTGCCGAGCAGGGCGTCGGGACCGAGCACGACGTCGTCGAACTTCACCTCGTAGACGCGCCGCGTGACGTCGATCGACGGCAGCGGCGTGACCGCGATGCCCGGCGTGTCCCGCGGCACGAGGAGCAGCGAGACTCCCGCCTCGCCGCTGCCGGCGCCCGTCCGGACCGCAACCAGCAGCAGGTGTGCGATCTCGGCGTCCATGACGAAGAGCTTCGATCCCGACAGCCGGAGCCCGCTGCGGGCACGGCGCGGCTTCAGCAGCACCCCGCCCGGATCGAGACGGTCGCCTTCCTCGAGCCAGGCGACGGTGGCGATCACCTCGCCCGTCGCGAGCTTCGGCAGCCACTGCTTCTTCTGCGCGGCGGAGCCGGCGGAACACAGCAGGCCCGTGGCGAGCACCGCCGACGACAGGATCGGCGCCGGCGTCAGGCTGCGGCCGAGCTCGGTGAGCAGCACGGCGGCGTCGAGCATGCCGAGGCCGAGCCCGCCGTGCTGCTCGGGAACGAGAAGTCCCGTCCAGCCCTGCTCGACCATCGCGCGGAACAGCTCGGGAGAGAAGGCGTGCGCGTCCTCCGAGATCCGGCGCACGGTGGTCGCCGGCGATTCCGCGGCGAGGAACTCGCGTGCGCTGTCGGCGAGCATCTGCTGGTCGGCCGTCAATCCGAAATCCATCGCTCAGGATCCCTTCGGCAGACCGAGCCCGCGCTCGGAGATGATGTTCTTCTGGATCTGCGACGTGCCGCCGCCGATCACGAGGCCCAGCGTGAACATGTGGTCCTTCGGCCACGATCCCTTGTCCTCGACGTGCGGCGCGTCGCGGCGCAGCTGGCCGTAGCTGCCGAGGACCTCGAGCGCGACGGCGCAGATGTCGTGGTTGAGCTCGGTGGTGACGAGCTTGTTGATCGACGCGCCGATTCCGGGCGGGCGTCCGTGGATCTCGTCCGAGAGCTGCTTGAGGGCATGGTACTTCATCGCCTCGGTGCGGATCAGCACGTCGGCCATGCGCTGGCGGACCGCGGGGTCGCGCGTCGCCTTGACGCCGTTCTTCGTGCGGCGCTGCGTGAGAGCCACCAGGTCGTTCATCCGCTGCTGCGTGCGTGTCGTGCTGGCGAGCATGTTGCGCTCGAACTGCAGCGTCGAGTTCGCGACGTTCCAGCCCTCGTTGAGCTTGCCGACGAGGTTGGTGCGCGGCACGCGTACGTCGTTGAAAAACACCTCGCTGAATCCCGGCTCGCCGGTCATCTGCCGGAGCGGGCGCACCGTGATGCCGGGCGTCTTCATGTCGATCAGGATGTAGGAGATGCCCTTGTGCTTTGGCGCGCTGGGGTCCGTGCGCACGAGGCAGAACATCCAGTCGGCGAGCTGGGCCGCGCTGGTCCACACCTTCTGCCCGTTGACGATGAAGAAGTCGCCGTCGATCTCGGCGCGCGTCCGGAGCGACGCGAGGTCGGACCCCGAGCCGGGCTCCGAGTAGCCCTGGCACCAGATCTCGTCGGCAACGAGGATCTTCGGCAGATGCTCCTGCTGCTGCGCCGGCGTGCCGTGGCGGATGAGCGTCGGACCGACCATCTGCAGGCCCATTCCCCCGATGAGGCTCGGGGCACGGTTCCGGATCAGCTCCTCGCTGAGGATGGTCTGGCGCACGATGCTCGCGCCCCGGCCGCCGAACTCCGTCGGCCAGCCGATCGCGACGTAGCCCGCCTGGTAGAGCGTGTGCTGCCACGCACGCGCGGCTGTGACGCGCCGCGGATCGTCGTAGCTGAAGTCGTCGCCGCCATCGACGTATCTGCTCCGCCTGGGCAAGTGCTTGCGCAGCCACGCCTTCAGCTCGCGCCGGAACGCCTCGTCTTCCGCGCTGTGCGTGAGATCCATGTCGCTCGTATCGCCGCCCCCGGCCCCGGCGGTCAAGGGCCCTCGCGATCTCCGTCGCGATCTCCTCAAGTCGCAGCCCGCGACGGTCGTACCTGCGCACAGAAGCAGCGGAAGGGGAGGCGGCGATGGGTGGGGGTGTGTGGCGCCTGGGGCGCGCGGTGGTTGCGGCGGTTCTGGTCGTGCTCGGGTGTGCGGCGGCCGAAGCGAAGCAGTGCGGCGGCGGCGTCGCCTGCGCGTGCGGCGACAGCGTCGGCGGTGCCGCCACGCTCGAGGCGGACCTGGTCGGCTGCGCGACGGGGCTTCGCGTGAGGAGCGATGCCGTGCTCGACTGCGGCGGTCACGCGCTGCTCGCGGACCCGCTCGACGCGGCCGAGGGCATCGTCGTCGAGGGCACCGCCGCGACGGTGCGCAACTGCGTCGTCGCGGGCTTCCGGACCGGCATTCGCGTTCGCGGCGGCGGTGGGAACGCGATCGAGGACAACGCCGTCGTCGACAGCGGTCGTTACGGCATCGAGCTCGCCGTCCAGTCGACCGGCAACCGGATCGCCGGCAACCTCGTCGCGGACAGCGGTGACGAGGGCGTGCACGTCGGCACCGGCGCCGACGACAACGCCATCCTCGGCAACGAGATCGTCGGCAGCCGGCGCGAGAATCTCTACCTGCTCGACGTGACCGGCTGCACGGTCGAGGACAACGTCCTCCGCGGCGGCGGCGCCGCGGCGATCTACGTCAAGCACGCGAGCCGCAACGTGTTCGTGGGCAACGAGGTCTTCGACCGCCCGATCCAGCTGCGCGGCGCGTCCGACGACAACCTCTTCACCGGCAACCGTCTCGACGGCGTCGGCTTCCTGCTGCAGGCATACAGGGACGCGGAGCTTGGCTGGAAGGCCCCGCGGCGGAACCGGGTGCACGGCGGGTCCGTGCAAGGCACCGCGACGTGCTTCCGCTTCGACGGCGCGTCGTACAACGTCGCGGACGACGTCGGGTCGAGCGACTGCAAGGCAATGGCGCAGAAGCAGTCGGGCGGTCTGAGTCCGGTAGGCAACCGGGTGGCGCTGGTGCAGGCACCCTGAGCCGTCACGCCTACTTGACGCGTCGCAGCAGGCGACGGCGCCTGCGCACCTCGAGCTCCTTCTCGTAGCGCGGGTCGACGGTCGTGTCGCCGGCGAGAGCTGCCTGCCCGTGCAGGACCTGCCCGGCCGCGTTCTCGCTCGCGTCACGGGCGCACGCGGCACACAGCTGGAACGCGAACGTACGGCCGTCGGCACCGGGCACGCGGACCTGCGCCGCGGGCGGCTCGGTTGCGCACCAGTCGCACTTGCCCGCGCGGCGCTGCGCGAGCTTCGCGAGCGTCAGCAGCTCGTCGGGGTACAGCTCGTGCTCGCCGAAGCGCTCGTGGCAGCCGACGCACAGCCAGATCCGGCGGTCGGAGCGGTCGCCGAGAAACACGGCGCGGGCGATGACGGCGCTCGCGCACAGATCGCAGGGACGCACGTCGGCACCATACCATGCCGTGCCGGCCGGCGCGCCCGCGTTCGCCACGTGGCAGCGCCTCGCCTCACCCGGCGCGCGCACACCGCCCGGCACGCCGGGCCGCTCGACTCGGAGGCGGTCCGGCAGTACCTCTGCCCCGTGATGCGCACACGCCGCGTCGGGTGGGGGGTCCTCGGGATCGTGGCACTGCTGGCCTGTACGCCGGCACGCGCGTCGGAGCCGGTGGTCGACGGTCGGCCGCCAGCGGACGCGCCGGGCGCCGAGAAGGGCGCTCCGCCCGCGCCGGTGGGGGAGCCCCCCGGCACCACGGCCGCGGCGCCGGTGACGCGCTTCTTCCTGCACGGCGACGGCGTGCTGCGCCTCGAGAACGCGCACACGCACGAGAAGATCGTCGTGCGCTTCCGCGACCCGGACGGGGCGTACTCCGCGCAGGCGCTCGCGAAGGTCGACGCGCTCTTCCGCTCGCGCGGCGACGACGCACGGACGCGCGTGTCGCTGCGCCTGCTGGAGACCATCGACTACCTCGAGGACACCGAGCAGCCGCAGACGCTGCAGCTGGTCTCGGGTTACCGCAGCGAAGGCTACAACGACGCACTGATCGCGAAGGGCGGCCAGGCCGCACGCACGTCGATGCACAGCGAGGGCCTCGCGGCCGACCTGCGCTTCGGCGGCGTGGATCACCGCGCGCTGTGGGAGCGCCTGCGGGCGCTCGAGTGCTGCGGCGCCGGCTTCTACGAGAAGAGCGGCTTCCTGCACGTCGATACCGGCAGGCCGCGCTTCTGGGAGCAGCACACGTCCAAGGTCAAGGAGAACCTGTCGAAGGGCAACGCGCGCGTGATCGCGCGCACGGACTACGACCGCTACGGAGACCTGGTCGGGCTCGAGACGACGCTGCACGCGATCACCGTGCACCCGCTCCGGATCGCGCGGCAGGCGAAGCTCGTGGCGAGCGACGGCGGTCGCGAGATCGCGACGCTCGAGCTCGCGTCGCGGCACGCGCCCGCGGCCGGCGGCGACTGCATCGCCGTCGACGGGCGCGGCGCCGGTGCACGCGAGCACCTGCGTGTGGTGTCGGTGGAGCCCCCGAAGGGCGGGCTCGCGGATCCGGCAGCACGCGGCGGTCCTGGCGTCGCCGTGCGCGCACGCATCGCGCTCACCACCTGCGAGCCGCGCCTCGAGGCGACCCCCGAGCGCATCGAGACCAACCCGATCGAGGTCTCCGCCGCCGCCCTCGGCGCGGGCCGGGGCACGGGCGGGTGAGCGCGGGCCGTCCGGGCGCGACGAGCGCTTGACGAAGCGGCCCCTGGCGCGGAAGGGTGCGGACCGATCAGGAAGGGGCCGTGCGCAGATGACCACCACGAACGCCGAGGCCAGGGAGCTCGTCGTCCAGATCACCAACGAGATGTTCTCGCTCGGTCTGCTGACCGCGACCGGCGGCAACGTCTCGGCCAAAGGTGAGGACGACACGATCTGGATCACCCCGAGCCGCCTCTACAAGGGCAACCTGCACGAGCAGGACCTCGTCCGGATCCGTCCCGACGGCTCGACGGTCGAGGGGGAGCGCAACCCCTCGGTCGAGTGGCAGATGCACTTCTCGAGCTATCGCGCCCGCCCCGACATGACCGGTGCGCTGCACACGCACGCGCCGATCGCGACCGCGATGGGCATCGTCGGCCTGCCGTTTCCGCCGATCAACACCGACGCGATCTTCCTGCGCGACACGCAGCTCGTGCCGTGGTTCATGCCGGGCTCGAAGGAGCTCGCGGACGCCGTGGAGGAGGCGATCAGGAAGAGCCGGGGCTGCTTCCTGCAGAACCACGGGCTCATGACCGTCGGAAAGACCCTGCGCGACGCGGCGACGCGCGCGATGAACCTCGAGGAGACCGCCAAGATCGTCCTCTACTGCAAGCAGTTCGGCGGTGAGCTGACGCTGATCCCGGACGAGTGGGTCGGGAAGCTCGCCGCGATCGCCGACTTCATCTGACGTCCGCACCGGCTTCGCCGACCACGAAGGACGAAGCGGCGGGTACGTTTCCTCCGGCCGACGGGTCGGGCAAACTGGACACTGTCGGATCTCGAAGGGAGGTCGCTCCATGCTCGAATTGAACGGCAAGGTCGCCCTGATCACCGGCGGGGGCAGTGGGATCGGGCTCGCCGCGGCGCGGGCGCTGGCGAACGCCGGCGCCACGGTGGCGCTGATGGGTCGCGATGGCACGCGGCTCGCGCGCGCGGTGCACGAGATCGGGTCCGAGCGCGCCTGGGCGGTCGCGGGCGACGTCGGCGACGAGGACGACGTGCGGCGGGTCGTCCAGGCCGTCGTCGACCGCTTCCGCCGGCTCGACGTCGCGGTCAACTCCGCCGGCACGGGGTTCCTCGCGGGTGTGACCGAGCAGAACGCCGAGGACTGGGCGATGACGCTGCGCACGAATCTCGACGGTGCGATGTACTGCGTCAAGCATGAAGCGGCGGCGATGATGCAGGACGGGCAGGGCGGCTCGATCGTCAACGTGTCGTCGATCGCGGGCAAGCTCACGCATCGCCTGATGAGCGCGTACTGCGTCTCGAAGGCAGGCCTCGAGATGCTCACCCGCTGCGCCGCGGACGAGCTCGGCCCGCAGCGCATCCGGGTGAACGCGCTGCGGCCGGGGCTCGTGCCGACGGACCTGTCGCGCATCTTCGCCGAGCACCCGAAGGTGCGCGCCAACTACGAGCAGCACATGCCGCTCGGCCGCGTCGGCCGGGTCGAGGAGGTCGCGGACGCGATCCTGTTCCTTGCCAGCGAACGCTCGTCGTGGATCACCGGACAGGTGCTGTCGATCGACGGCGGGCACACGCTCCGCGGCGGGCCCGACGTCGGGCTGCTGCTGACGTGAGGAGGCCCATCGGAGGAGCGGAGCGCGGCGCGAGCCGCGCGAGCACCGCACGGGGGCGAAAGTGAGACGAGCGAGCGAGGGCTTCGCCCGAGCGAGGAGGCCCATCGGAGGAGCGGAGCGCGGCTTGAGCCGCGCGAGCACCGCACGGGGGCGAAAGTGAGACGGACCGAAGGCGTCCGCTACGAGATCGGCGACGATGGCGTCGCGACTCTCACCCTCGACCGCCCCGACAAGCGCAACGCCGTCATGCCGCCGGACTGGCGCGCCCTCGAGGACCGGCTCGACGAGGGCTCCGCCGATCCGAGCGTCCGCGTGTTCGTGCTCACCGGCGCGGGCACCATGTTCTGCTCGGGCGGCGATCTCAAGTCGATGGGCGAGCGGCTCGCGCAGTCGCCGGTGCGCCGCTCGCGCGAGCTGCTGCGCATGACGCGCGCCATCCAGCGCTTCCGCGAGACGCCGAAGCCGATCATCGGCGCGGTGAACGGCCCGGCGATCGGTGCCGGCTGTGTGATCGCGCTCGCCTGCGACGTGCGCCTCGCGGCCGCTTCCGCGACCTTCTCGGTGCCGTTCCTGCGCGTCGGCATGCAGCCGGACTTCGGCGGCGCCTACTTCCTGCCGCGGCTCCTCGGCACGGCGCGCGCGCTCGAGCTGCTGTGGACGGGCGACACGCTGCCGGCGGACGAGGCCGCGCGGCTCGGGCTGGTGAACCGCGTGCTGCCGGACGCCGAGTTCGTCGCCGGGGTGCGCGACTTCGCGCGCAAGGTCGCGCGCAACCCGGCGGGTCCGCTCGCGCTCTCGAAGCTGACCGTCTATCACGGTGCCGAGCAGACGCTGTCCGAGCTGCTCGACATCGAGGCGCTCGCGCAGACGGTGCTCTCGAAGTCGGCCGATGCGGCCGAAGGCGTGCAGGCCTTCGTCGAGAAGCGCCGGCCTGCGTTCAAGGACGAGTGATGATCCACGCTTCACTGCGACGAACGAGGGCTTTGCCCGAGCGAGGAGGCCCATCGGAGGAGCGCAGCGCGGCGTAGCCGCGCGAGCACCGCACGAGGGCGAAATCGAGATGACACCAAACGGAATCGTCGCGCTGGGCGCGGTGCTGGGAGGGGTGGCGGTGGCCGTCGGCGCATTCGGTGCGCACGGCCTGCAGGGCCGCGTGTCCCCCGAGATGCTGAACGTCTTCGAGGTCGGCGTGCGCTACCAGATGTACCACGCGCTCGCCCTGGTCCTGCTCGGGCTGTTCGCCGGCCGCGGGCCGTCGCCGACGCCGATCGAGGTGCCGCCGGGCGTCGCTCCGGCGGCGTGGCTCTTCCTCGCCGGCATCGTGCTGTTCAGCGGCAGCCTCTACGCGCTCGTCCTGACCGGGACGCGGTGGCTCGGCGCGATCACGCCGCTCGGTGGCGTGTCGTTCCTCGCCGGCTGGGCGATGTTCGCGCGCGCGGCGCTGCTGCGGTCGTAGTCACCCGGGCACCGAGGTCTTCCGCCGACGGTCGACGACGGTGACCGCGAGCGCCACGCCCGCGGTCATCAACGACAGCAGCGCACCCGCGTACAGGGACCGCGGCACGAAGCGAAAGACGACGTCGTGACGGCCGGCCGGAACCTCGATCGCGCGCGCGATGCCGTTCGCGCGCCGCGTGACGACGTCCCGGCCGTCGACGCTCGCCTGCCACTCCGGCGACCAGGCATCGAGGAGGACGAGGATCGCGGGCTGCGCGGCCTCGACGACGATGCGCACGTGGCGGTCGCTGCTTTCGACGATGCGCGCCTCGCCCCGCGCGGCCTCCGCCGTCGTCGGGACGGACGGCGCACCGTCTTCCGCATCGAGGACCACGCCGACGTCGTCGGCGATGCGGCTCGCGGCGATCGTATCGACGACCCGATCGGCGGGCGACACCAGCACGCGGCGCGCGAGGTACGCGCGGGGCAGAGCTGCCGGATCCTCGCGGACGTCGGCGGCGGTGCCGGCGAAGACCCGCCGCGCTCCCGTGTCGTCCAGCCAGCCGAGCTTGTCGTGGCCGGTCAGGATGAAGCGTGCCCCCGAGGCGCGCAGCAGGGCACTCGCGCGCCCCGCGTCGCCACCGTTCGCCGCGGCGCGGACCTCCTGCATGTAGCGATCGAGTCGTGCGGCGAGAAAGGTCCCGTTCGTGGTGACCTGAGCGACGCGGACGATCTCGCCGTGACGCGGGCTGCCGGTGAGCTCGGGCGTCAGCACGAACGCGCGGCCGCTCCGTCCGTGCCGGGCGAGCCACTGGTAGGCGTCGTCGTAGCGTACGAAGAAGTTGAGATTGTCCCACGGCCGCTGCGCGCGGGCGCGGTAGCCCGGGAGCGTCGCGACCACGATCAGCGCCGGCAGGGCCAGCGCCAGCGCGCGCCGCGCGGGCTGGCCCGGGAACACGAGCACGGTGAGCAGCAGCGCGCCGGCGACACGCGGCGCTGCCCCGAACGGAACCACGACGAGCAGGAGGGCCCCGAGAGCCAGCCACGTCGCACGCTGCAGCGGCGCGAGCGGCGTTCGGGCTGCCTGCGCTCCGCTCGCCGCCAGCAGCGAGAGCCCCAGCGAGAAGAAGTAGACCATCTTGTGCGGATGGGTGAGCAGGTGTCCGAACGGCAGCTTCCAGAGCAGCGGGAAGACGAGGGACTGACGGCCGAGCGACAGGACCGCGCAGGCCGCGGTCAGCACGAGAGCTGTCGTGCGGAGCCGATCGCCCGGCGCGGGGGCGACGATCGCGCCGATGGCGAGCAGCGGAACGACCACGCCCGCGTATGCGGGGATGCGGCGGTCGAGCGCCGCGCCCGACAGTCCCAGCGGAAAGTCGGAGAGGCGCACCGGGATCAGCTCGTAGAACCAGCCGGGAATGTTCGCCGCGTCGCGCAGGCTGCCCGGAACCGCGGCCAGCGCCGGCAGGACGCCCGGCGCGGCGAGGCCGAGCGCGAGCGCGACGGCGACCGCCGCCCACGCGGCGATTGCCGGCAGCCGCCGCGCGGTGACCGTCGAATCCGCGCGCGCCGGCCAAAGGAAGAGCGGCAGCAGCGCCATCGTGTAGAGCGAGAACTGCAGGTAGCCGGCGAGCAGCTGCAGGGCGAGCACGACGCCGAGGGCGAGCGCGCGTGACCATCCCGGCGCATCGCCCAGCCGGTGCGCGGCGAGGAACGCCACCGGGCACCACGCGAACGTCGCGAGCATGGTCGTCCAGCCGGAGAGCACGTGCAGCGCCGCGCTGCACGTGAGCGCCGCGGCCGCGGCCGCCGCGCTCGTCCGCGCGAGGCCGCACGACTGGCAGAGGAGGTACGCGGCACAGGTCGCGAGTGCGAAGTGGAGCCAGGCGAGGACGTCGATGGCGAGCGCGGTGTCCAGCACGCCGAACAGGAGATTCGGCGGATAGAGAAAGCCGAACTGGCTGTCGGCGAGTTCGTTGAGGCCGAGGCCGAGGTCGGCGTTCCAGACCGGGAGGTTTCCCCGCGCGATCTCCTCGCCGAAGCGGAAGTGCGCCGGGTAGAAGAGGAAGTAGAGGTCGATCGACTGCCCGCTCGACCGCACCGGGAGCAGGTACATCCACAGCCACGCTCCGGCCGTGACGGCGACCGCGATCGCGGCGGCGTTGCGGAGCGAGGCGCGCGAGACGGGCATTCGCAGCGCATATCGCCTTCGACGATCGCAGGGAAAGCGACGCGGATCGGACGGCGCGCCCCCCGGGGCCGCGTCGCGAGCCGCGCACTCCACGGCCGAGTCTGCGGCGGAGCGCACGTCCGCGCCGGAGATCGCACGACAGCGCCGCACGCGAGCGACGGAATCACGCCTGCGCGACGGTTCAAGCGCGTCTTTGCGCGCATCGGCTGCGCCGACTGCCACGTGCCGACGCTGCGCACGGTCTGGCACGAGGTGGCGGCGCTGCGCGACCGCGACTTCGCGCCGTACTCGGACATCTTGCTGCACGACATGGGAACGCTCGGCGACGGCATCGCCCGGGACGGTGCACGGGCCGCGAGAGGCGCACCGCGCCTCTATGGCGCCTGCGCGCGACCACGGCGTTCCTGCACGACGGCCGCGCGACCACGATCGCGGCAGCGATCCTGGCGCAGGACGGGCAGGGGCCCCGTGTCGCACGACCGCTTCCGCGCGCTCGGCGCCGCCGACCGCCGCGCGCAGCCGCGCTTCCTGCGCTCGCTGTGAGCGCCGCGCTCGGCGCCGGAGGGAAGGAGCGTCCCCGCGCCGCCCTTGCCGCGCGTCGCGCGTCTGGGGCATGACGGCGCCAGGAGGAGATGCCATGGCCGCGCGACTCGACCACCTGATCCTGCCGGTGAACGACGTTTCCGCGAGCGTCGCATTCTACGAGGACGTGCTGGGCTTCCGGTGCGAGGGGGATCGGCCGCCCTTCACGGTGCTGCGCGTCGCCGACGACCTCACGCTGCAGCTCGCGCCGTGGGGAACCGAGGGCGGTGTGCACCTCGCGTTCGCCCTGCCGTGCGCCGAGTTCGACGCCGCGTTCGCGCGCGTCCGTGCGGCCGGCGTCGCGTTCGGCGACTCGTTCCACGACGTCGGCAACGGCCGCGGTCCGGGCGACGAGGACGGCGCGCGCGGCCCCGGCAAGGCGGTCTATCTCTTCGACCCGAGCCGCCACCTGATCGAGCTCCGTCACTACGGCGACTGAAGCCGCGAGCGCGTTCCGCCCGGGGTCACTCCTCGAGGAAGTCGAGGTCCTTCGCGAAGGTCTCGTCGAGCACGGCGAGGCTCGCGAACGCGACGACGAGCGCGACGACGCCGACCGTGATGCCGCTGCCGACCACGCCGAGCGCCGGCGTCGCCGCCTGGAAGGCGGAGGTCAGCAGCACCACGGCACCGCGCACGAAGTTCGGCGCGCTGGTCGTCGCGGTCGCGCGGACGTTCGTGCCGAACTGCTCGGACGCCATGGTCACGAACACCGCCCAGTAGCCGGTCGCGAAGCCGAGCGCGGTGCAGACGGCGTAGAACACCGGCAGCGACGCCGGCGCGACCGAGAAGTAGAGCCCGACGCCGACGACGGTGAGCACGAGGAACAGCAGCACGACCTTCTTGCGGCTCCGCCAGAGCTGGCTCAGGAGCCCGCTCGCGACGTCGCCGACCGCGAGGCCGACGTAGGCGAACAGCACGGACCGCCCGGCCGACGGCTCCTCGGCCATGCCGAGCGCGCGGCCGAACTCGGGCGAAAAGGTGATCAGGACGCCGACCGCGAACCAGATCGGCACGCCGATCAGGATCACGCCGACGTAGCGCCGCGCGCGGTCGACGGTCGCGAACAGGCTCGCGAAGTTGCCGCGCCGCACGTGCATCTGCGCGCGCGTCTGCTCGAACATGCCGGACTCGTAGACGCCGATCCGCAGCAGCAAGAGCGTGATGCCGAGCCCACCGCCGACGAAGTAGGCCGTGCGCCAGTGGAAGAAGTCGCCGACCAGCGCCGCGGCGATCGCGCCGCAGATGCCGATGGTCGCGATGATCGTCGTGCCGTAGCCGCGCGACTCGCGACCCATGAGCTCGCTCACCAGCGTGACGCCCGCACCGAGCTCGCCGGCGAGACCGATGCCGGCGACGAAGCGCAGCGCCGCGTATGTCCCGACGTCCTGCACGAAGCCGTTGAGGACGTTCGCCACCGAGTACAGGCAGATCGAGCCGAACAGCACGGAGAGCCGCCCGCGCTTGTCGCCGAGCACGCCCCACACCACGCCGCCGATCAGCATGCCGCCCATCTGCATGTTGAGCAGCAGCACGCCGGTCGACAGCAGGTCGGCCTCGCCCACGCCGATCGCGCGCAGGCTCGCGACGCGCACGATGCTGAACAGGATCAGGTCGTAGATGTCGACGAAGTAGCCGAGCGCGGCGACGAGGATCGCCATCGCGGCGCCACGCGGCGGGGCGATGACGAGCCCGGGGGCGTCCCCCGCGGGCTTCTGGTGGGCCCCGTGCCGGGTTCCGGCGCGAGTCTTCGTCGAGCTCTTCACCGAACGCACCTTCGTCCCCCCGTCCCTGCGCCTCGCGAGACCCGGCGCGTACCCGGCGGCGTACCCGTCTGCTAGGTGCGTCGCCGTGCCTCCCGTGATCCAGCCCCGAACCGCTCCCTGCGCGACCGCACCGCGCGGGCCCGCTGGCGCATGCTTCCCCTAGCCGGATTCCTGCTGCTGCTCTACTGCCTGTGGCGCGGCGGACACCCGGTGGGCGTGGCCCTGCTCGCCGCCGGCGTGCTCATCCACCTGGTCCTCACGCTGCGGCTGGCGAAAGCGACGTCGGGCGGCGTCGGTGGACACGCCGAGTGGGTGCGCGACGTCGAGACGAGGCCACGCATGAGGAGCAGCCCGGCGTGGCTGCTCGGCTCCGCGCTGGTCGCGCTCGGCGCGTCGCTCGCGCTCTTCCTGCGTTGACGCCGGGAGGGGCCGCTCGCCTCGCGACGCTTGCTCTGTCGCGACCGGCATGGCTCTTGACCTCATGCGCGTCTTGCCCGGCTCTCCCGCACCGCTCGGTGCGCACTGGGACGGCGAGGGTGTCAACTTCGCCGTCTACTCGGAGAACGCGACGTCGGTCGAGCTGTGCCTCTTCGACCAGCCGGACGCGCCACACGAGGCAGCGCGCATCGCCCTTCCGGAGCGCACCGGCTTCGTGTGGCACGGCTTCGTGCCGGGGGTCGGCCCGGGGCAAGCCTACGGTTATCGCGTGCACGGGCCGTATGCCCCGGCGCGCGGCCACCGCTTCAACCCGGCGAAGCTGCTGATCGACCCGTACGCGCGCGTCATCGCCGGTCCCGTGCGCTGGCACGACGCGCAGCTCGGCTATGCGATCCTCGAGCCGGGCGGCGCGGCAGTGCCGAGCAGCGCGGACAGCGCACCCTACGTGCCCAGGTGCCTGGTGTACGCCGACGCCTATCCGTGGGACGGCGACCGTCCGCCGCGCCGTCCGCTCGAGGACACGCTGCTCTACGAGTGTCACGTGAAGGCGATGACGATGCGCCACCCGGGCGTGCCGCCGGAGCTGCGCGGCACGTACCTCGGCCTCGCCAGCGATCCCGTCCTCGAGCACCTGCTGTCCATCGGCGTGACGGCGGTCGAGCTGTTGCCGATCCACCAGATCGCGGCGGAGCGGAACCTCGTCGCACGCGGCCTCGTCAACTACTGGGGCTACAACTCCATCGGCTACTTCGCGCCCGACGTCCGCTTCGCCACGGGCTGCATGGGGCAGCAGGTCACCGAGTTCAAGACCATGGTGAAGCGCTTCCACCGCGCCGGCATCGAGGTGCTGCTCGACGTGGTCTACAACCACACCGGCGAGGGCAACCACCTCGGACCCACGCTGTCGCTGCGCGGCTTCGACAACGCGACGTACTACCGGCTCGGCGCCGACGATCCCGCGGCCTACGTCGACTGCACGGGCGTCGGCAACACCCTGAACATGGCGCACCCGCGCGCGGTGCAGCTCGTGGTCGACAGCCTCCGCTACTGGGTGACCGAGATGCACGTCGACGGCTTTCGCTTCGACCTCGCCCCGACGCTCGGACGCGAGGACGACGGCTTCGACCGCCGCGCCGCGTTCTTCCAGGTGCTGGCGCACGACCCGGTGCTGTCGCGCGTCAAGCTCATCGCCGAGCCCTGGGACCTCGGCTACGACGGCTACCAGACCGGCAACTTTCCCTCCGGCTGGCTCGAGTGGAACGACAAGTACCGCGACACGCTGCGCCGCTTCTGGCGCGGTGACGGCGGTACCGTTCCCGAGCTCGCGTCGCGCATCTCGGGCAGCAGCGACCTTCTCCAGGCGGCCGACCGGACGCCGCTCGCGAGCGTCAACTTCGTCACCTGCCACGACGGCTTCACGCTGCGCGACCTCGTGAGCTACGAGGCGAAGCACAACGAGGCCAACGGCGAGGGCAACCGCGACGGCAACGGCCACAACCTGAGCCGCAACTGGGGCGTGGAGGGCCCGAGCGATGCTCCGGCGGTGGGGCGCGTCCGCGCGCGCACCATGCGGAACCTGGTCGCGACCCTGCTGCTCTCGCAGGGCGTACCCATGCTGTCGCACGGCGACGAGATCGGCCGCACGCAGCTCGGCAACAACAACGCCTACTGCCAGGACAACGAGCTGACCTGGCTCGACTGGGACCTCGACGCCGAGCGCCGCGAGCTGCTCGCCTTCGTTCGCGCGGCGACGGCGGCCTTTCACGCGTACCCGGCCCTGCGCCGCCGGCGGTTCTTCACCGGGCGCCCGGTGAGTGGAGACGGACCGCGCGACATCGTCTGGCTGCGTCCCGACGGGCACGAGATGACCGACGCCGACTGGGCGAACCCCGCGACGCTCGCGTTTGCCATGCTGATCCACGACGACGGCAGCGGTGCTGCCTCTCCGCGCGCGCGCGGCCAGCGCCACGACCTTCTCCTCCTGCTCAACGGCAGCAGCCGCTCGCGCGCGTTCACGCTGCCGGCGCCGGGTCCGGCGGGCCGCTGGCGTGAGGTCCTGAGCACGGCGCACGGGGGCGAGCGCGTGCTGCGCTCGGCGGGCACGCTGGTCCTCGCGCACGCGCTCGTGCTGCTGACGTACTCACCCGGCTGACGCGGGTTCCCGGCGCTCGAGGAGCCGCTCGAGCCGTGCGGCCGCGGTACCGATGCCGTCCTCGCGCGCGATCTCGGCGCCGATCGAGGCGGCGCGAGCGCGGTACGACGGCTCACCGGCGAGCCGCGCGAGCTCGTCGCCGAGGCGACGCGCGTCGAGCGCCTGCCACTTCAGCATCCGCCCGGCGCCGAGCGCCGCGATGCGCTGGCCGTGGTGGACCTGGTCGAACGCGCGCGGGATGACGAGCGCGGGGACGCCGGCGCGGAGCGCCGTCGCCGTGGTGCCGATGCCGCCGTGGTGCACGATCACCGACGCGCGTGCGAGAACCGCGGAGAGCGGCGCGAAGGGCACCACGGCGACATCGGGGCGCGCGTGCCCCGCGACGTTCGCCTCGCGTCCGACGAGGAACACGCCGCGCGCGCCGATCCGGGCGAGCGCTTCCGAGGCGATCGCGAAGAAGTGCTGCGGGTCGATGGCCAGGCTCGCGCCGAGCGTGAACACGACCGGCGGCGTACCGCTCGCGAGGAACTCCGCGAGCGGTGGCGGCATCGGTGCCGCGCGCGGCTCGTCCCAGAGGGCGAAGCCGGTCACCTCGATCGACGCGGGCCAGTCGGGTCGTCGCGGCGCGTAGTGCGGCGAGCAGAGCACGAGCGACAGCTCGGGCGAGAGCCCGCTCAGCAGGAACACGTCGCGCGACGGCGGCAGGCCGAGCACGCGGCGCACCGCGTTGAGCGGCCGGTCGAAGAGCCCGCGCAGCACGAGGCGGGAGAACCACCACGCGTAGCGGTTCATCGCGCGCCCGAGGGGCCCGGGCAGCGCCGGCAGGGGATTGCCCTGCGGTACGGTGTGCGCGCTCGGAATGTTCGCCGGGAACACGGTCGCCGTCGCCCATCGGAGCTGCCGGCGCTCGGCGACCATCGGTGCGGCGAGCTGGGCCGGGTGCGTGACGAGCAGGTCGGCGCCCGCGCACGCCCCTTCGAGGTCGCGCGCGGTGCGCGCGAGGTTCGGCAGAATGAAGAGCCGCATGAGGTTGCGGATCCCGGCGAGGCCGTTCTGCCGCCCGTCGAGGATCTCGGGGTGTGCCGCGTACTCCTCGAGCCCGAGCTCGATGCCGATCGGCGCGAACGCCACGCCCTCGTCCTCGACCATCCTGCGGAATGCCGGCGTCGCGGCGATCGACGCCGCGTGCCCGCGCTCGCCGAGGCGCTTCGCGAGCGCGAGCAGCGGGAAGAGGTCGCCCCACGAGCCCAGAGTGGTCAAGACGATGCGTGCCATGGCGTGGCGGGTTGTTCCCGGCGCGACGGACGGCGTCAAGGCCGGGCGCGGCCGAGGTGCGATCCCTCGGGGACTCGCCAGGAGACGCCGTCTGAGCCATTCTCACGCCGGTGACGAACGGCCTCGCGGGCGCGCTCAGCCCCTTCACGAACCCGTGGACCACCTGGAGCACGGCGCCGCTGTTCGCGCTCGCGTTCGCGGTCGGGACCGTCTGCCTCGCGTTGCACGTCACGGCGCTGGCGCCGCGCCTGCCCGACGACGCCGCTGCACGGCGTTCGCTCGCGGTGTCCCTGGCGCTCTTCGGCGCAGCGTTCGCGCTGCGCCTCCTCTGGCCCGAGCGCGTCCACTACACGTTCAACGACGAGTACGAGTACCTCGACCACGCGCAGCGCCTGCTCGACACGGGCTCGTACCGTCTGTGGACGGGCCCTCCCGCCGGCGTCGCGCTGCTGGCGCTGGCGTTCGCGGCCTTCGGACCGGCGAGCGAGGTCGCGTTCCTCCTGACGATCGTACTCGCGAGCGCCACGCCTCCCGTGCTGTACGGCCTGCTGCGCCGGCTCGGGGTCGACCACGCGGTGTCTCTCGTCGCAGCCGTGCTGCTCGTCGTGATGCCCCTGCACGTCAAGCATTCGGCCTCGGCGTCGATCGAGATCCCGTCGCTTCTGCTGCTCCTCGGCGCGATCGGCACCTTCACGGCCATGCTGCGCGCCCCGGGCTGGTTGAACGCCACCTCGCTGGCGACGTGCCTCTTTCTCGCGCTCACCGTGCGCGTCGAGAACTGGGCTCTGGCCGTGGTGCTGCCGGTCGTCGCGTGGCGGCTGCGCGACCAGGTACGGCGACCGCGGCCGGGGCAGCTGGCACTGGTCGCGCTGGCCGTCGTGCTTGCGGCGGCCTACGTGCCCGGGATCCTCGACGCGCCGATCCGCTACAGTCTGTGGTGGAAGAGCCGCCTTCCTCCGGGGGAGCTGCTGCTCGTCAACCTCGGCTTCTGGATCGGGCCGGAGCCGGCGCTGCGCAAGCTCGCACTTCTTCTCGCGATGGTCGGATTCGTCTCGGGGGATCGCCGCAACCCGACGGCGACGCTGGTGCTGCTGTGGCTCGCGCTGGTGCTGTCGGTGCTGTTCGTCCTCTACGGGCTCAACATCGGCTGGCTGGAGGAGGCGCACCAGCCGCCGCCGTGGGGCGTGCGCGGTGCCGGGCACGACATGTTCCGCTTCGACGTCCTGCTGCTGCCGGCGTTCGTGCTGCTGCTCGCGAACGGTGTCGTCGCGCTCGTGCGCGCGGTGCTCGCGCTGCTCCGCGGCTCGGGGGCGGCGGCGCGCTGGCCGCGGCGGGTGCGGCTCGGTGTGGCCGCGACCATCGCCGCGCTGCCTGTCGTGCTGCTCGGGTGGCGCGGCGAGTGGCGCAGCTACGCCCCTATCGAGTTCGTCGCGTCGCCGTACAACCGGCGCTTCGAGATCAAGGAGCTGCGCGTCCTGCGCGACATGCTGTCGCGCCTGCCGCGTGGCGCGCGGCTCTACGTGCTGCCACCGACCGAGGGCGTGTGGATCGACGGGATCGCGGCGCGCCCGCTGGCGACGCTGCCCACCGAGGTGAGCCTGCCGGGCTCCGGTCCGGCCTACGTGTACGTGAACGGCCGTCAGCTCGCGGTCGCCGAGCTGCGGCGCGCGTTCGAGTCCGTGTCCGCAAGAGTGCCACTGCGTGACGTCGAGAGCCGCGTCGATGTGGGCGACCGCTTCCTGCTGCTGGTCGCTGCGCCGCCCGCCGCGGCGGCGCAGCCTGCGCGCCAGCCCGCGAACGTGCAGCACCCACCTGCGCGCCAGCCCGCGAACGTGCAGCACCCACCAGCGCGCCAGCCCGCGAACGTGCAGCACCCACCAGCGCGCCAGCCCGCGAACGTGCAGCACCCACCAGCGCGCAACGGGGACGTGCAGCCCCCACCAGCGCGCACCGCGGACGCGCAGCGTTGACGGCGCTGCGCGCGGCGCGTTAGCTGTCGACCATTCCTTCCCCGCTCGATTTCCGCACCGCCTTGCGGACGCCTCTCGCGGCCTTCCTGGTGCTCGTGCTCTGCGTGCCGTCGCTCGCCGCCGCGACCGGCGAGCCGACCGACGAAGGGGCACGCCTCGCGACCGAGCTGGGCTGCGCCGCATGCCACGACGGCCTGGACGTCGCCGTCGGGACGCGCGGCCATGCGCCGGACCTCTCGTACGCCGGACTCCGCTGGCAGCCGGGCTATCTGCTCGCGTACCTGCGCGATCCGGGCCGCGTGCGGCGGCACGTCGGCGCGTCGCGGATGCCGGACTTCGCGCTGAGCGAGGAAGAGGCGCTCGCGCTGGCGCTGTTTCTCGGGGAGCAACGCGCGGTGCCGGCCTCGTCGGAGACGGCCGCCGGTGACGCGGCGGGACAGCGGGCTGCTGCGGGGGCCGGAAGCGCGCCCGCACCGGACGAGGAGACTCTGGTCGCGGCGCTGCGCGAGCAGAGCTGCCTCACCTGCCACGTCTGGCGAGGGCAGGGCGGCGTCGTCGGGCCCGAGCTGTCGGACGTCGGTGCGCGCCTCGAGTCCGGCTGGGTCGCGCGCTTCCTGGTCGACCCGGCGGCGTTCGGCGTACCGGACGGCGTCATGCCAGCGCTGCTGCTGCGCCCGGACGCGAGCGGTGCGGTTGCGCCGACGACGCCCGGTGCGGACGCGGCCCTGTCGCGCATCGTCGCGGGCCTCGCGGCG
>VGTK01000032.1 GCA_016874715.1 Deltaproteobacteria bacterium
CGCGCCCACCGCGGCCGGCTTCCCGCCCCGAGGCGGCGCCGCGGCGACGCCGCCGCCGCTCTCGAGCGCGTGCAGCCGGTCGCGCAGCTCCGCGGCGCGCTCGAAATCGAGCGCCTCCGCCGCCTCGTGCATCGACTGGCGGATCTCGGCGGCGAGCCGCGGCGCGTCGCCGAGATCCGCGTCGCGCTTCGCGAGCTCGTCGGGTGTCAGCGCGGGGACGGTCGCGTAGTCGGCCTCGTAGATCTCGACCAGCGGTGAGCCGACGGCCTTCACGATCGACTCCGGGGTGATGCCGTTGTCCTCGTTGTACTTGCGCTGGATCTCGCGGCGACGGTCGGTCTCGTCGATGGCGTTGCGCATCGATGCGGTGACGTGGTCCGCGTACATGATGACGAGACCGTTCACGTTGCGCGCCGCGCGCCCGATCGTCTGGATCAGCGAGCGCGTCGAACGAAGATACCCCTCCTTGTCGGCGTCGAGGATCGCGACCAGAGAGACCTCGGGGATGTCGAGGCCCTCACGCAGAAGGTTGATGCCGACCAGCACGTCGAACTCACCACGGCGCAGCGCGCGGATGATCTCGACGCGCTCGATGGTGTCGACGTCGGCGTGGATGTAGCGCACGCGCACCCCGACGTCCTGCAGGTAGTCCGTGAGGTCCTCGGCCATCTTCTTGGTGAGCGTGGTGACCAGCACGCGATCGTTGCGCTCGACCCGCTTGCGGATCTCCTCGAGCAGGTCGTCGACCTGCTCGCGCGCGCCGCGGACCTCGATCTGGGGGTCCATCAGCCCGGTCGGGCGGATCACCTGCTCGACGACCACGCCGCCGCTCTTCTGCAGCTCGTAGTCGCCGGGTGTGGCCGAGACGTACACCGCTTGCCTGACGAAGCTCTCGAACTCCTGGAAGTTCAGCGGCCGGTTGTCGAGCGCGGAGGGCAGCCGGAAGCCGTACTCGACGAGCGTCGACTTCCGCGAGCGGTCGCCGCGGTACATGCCGCCGATCTGCGGGATCGTCACGTGGCTCTCGTCGACGAACAGCACGAAGTCCTCGGGGAAGTACCGCAGCAGCGTCGAGGCGGGCGTGCCCGGCGCCCGCCCGTCGAGATGGCGGGAGTAGTTCTCGATGCCGTTGCAGAAGCCCATCTCGGCGAGCATCTCGAGGTCGAACAACGTGCGCTGCTCGATGCGCTGCGCCTCGAGCAACTTGCCCTCGGCGCGCAGCTCGGCCAGACGCTCGGCGAGCTCCGCGCGAATGCCCGCGACGGCGTCGTCGAGCCGGTCGCGCGTCGTGACGTAGTGGCTCGCGGGATAGATCGCGACGCGCGCGAGCCCGCGCAGCGTGCGTCCGCGGAGCGGATCGAACTCCGCGAGCGACTCGATCTCGTCGCCGAAGAACTCGACGCGCAGCGCCGACGCATCCTCGTAGGCCGGGAAGATCTCCACCACGTCGCCACGCACGCGAAACGTGCCGCGGTGGAAGTCGACGTCGTTGCGCTGGTACTGAATGTCGATCAGCTTGCGGAGCAGCTTGTCGCGATCGATGCGCGCGCCGCGCTCGAGGAACACCAGCATCTCGAAGTACTTCTCGGGGGAACCGAGACCGTAGATGCACGACACGCTGGCGACGATCAGCACGTCGTTGCGCTCGAGCAGCGCCTTGGTCGCCGAGTGGCGCATCTTGTCGATCTCGTCGTTGATCGACGAGTCCTTCTCGATGTACGTGTCGGTCGACGGGACGTACGCCTCCGGCTGATAGTAGTCGTAGTAGCTGACGAAGTAGCGAACGCCGTTGTCCGGGAAGTACTCCTTGAACTCGCCATAGAGCTGCGCGGCGAGCGTCTTGTTGGGCGCGATGACCAGCGCCGGCCGGTTCACTCGCGCGATGACGTTCGCCATCGTCAGCGTCTTGCCCGAGCCCGTGACGCCGAGGAGCGTCTGGTGGGCGACACCGGAGACCAGTCCGTCGATCAGCTCCTCGATCGCGCGTGGCTGGTCGCCTCGGGGCTCGAACGGCGCCCGGAGGTGGAACGATCCTGGGCGCTCGCCCGAAGCGTGGAACGATCCTGGGCGCTCGCCCGAAGCGTGGAACGACCCTGGGCGCTCGCCCGAAGCCACGTCGCGCAACGAGTCCTGCTCCGCCGCTCGTCGCTCCCCGCTCACTCGGCGGGGAACACCCACACGCCGCCGTCGTCGACCAGGTACGAGAGAGCGTCCTCGCCGAACACGCCATCGGCATCGGCGAGATGGTTCAGGAAGTGGGTATCGCTCGCGTAGCCGCGATCGTGCACCTGGCAGTAGAAGCTGCCACCGGCGCCGTGGCCCCCACCGACCACGCCGACGTACAGCCCGGGTACCGGCGCCTGGTAGGCGGGCACGAAGCGGCGCGGCGCGGCAACGCCACCGCCGATCGGCGGTCGACCCGCCGGGTTGAGCGGCGTCGGCCCGGCCGGGTTGAACGGCGTCGGGCCGGCGGGCCCGTTCAGCGGCGGCTGCGGGCGCACACCGACGACGTGTCCACCGAACTGCGGGAGGCCACCGCGGGCCGGCGACTGGGCCTCGGCGAGCGCGACACCGGCGAGGACCAGGACGCAAGCGGTCGCCAGCGCCCGTGCTCGATCGCTCCCGCCAATCCATCCGTTCATCGTTCGCCCTTCCCGCCCTTCCAGCGCTTGTACTTGTTCTCGAACTCCCGTCGCTGGTCCGGGCTCATCTGCCGGTACTTCTCGAAATTCCGCTGCACACGCGCGCGCTCGCCGTCATCGAGCTGACGCCAGCTCTCGTAGCTTCGATCCATGCGCTGACGGCCCGACTCTGGCAAGCGCTGGTAGCGCTGCAGGTTCTCGAGCGCGCGCTGACGATCTTTCGGACCGAGCTCCTGCCAATTCTGCACCGGCCGCGCGCGCGGCTTCCCCCGCGCCTGCACCGACGTGGCGAGCATCGTCGCGAGCAGGATGCCGGCGGTCGCCGCCACGGTCACCGCTCGAAGCGTCGCGCGGTTCGCCATCGCTCCTCAGCCAGCGCCGCCGTCGCCCGGCAGCGGGTCCGCCCCCTGGCCGGCGAGGACGGCGTCGAGGTTTCGCAGCGCGTCGAGCTTGCGGACGATCGGGTAGTTCAGGAACAGGTCGGGACGCTCGAGCAGCTCGCGCGGCGGATCGAGCTCATTGACGGCAACGAGCTCCTCCGCCGGAGCGGCGGCATCGGGGGTGTCTGGGGTATCGGTCTCGGGTTCCCCCCTCGCCGAGGTGCGGCGAGCGACCTGCTCCCGCGCCGGAGCGTCGTTCACCGCGCTCTTCGAGACACGCGACGCGGAAGCCTTGACCGGCTCGGCCGGCACCGCCCGGGCCGCCGTCGCGGATGCGTCGGCCGCTGCGCGCCCACCGTCCACCGCTCGCGACCTCGGAGCGAGCTCGGAGAATGGCGGGGAGAGCACCAGGAGCACGAGGCCCGCCGCGAGTGCGACGCCCGCGGAGACCCCGGCCCAGAGCCGGCGACGCCGTCCCCGACCGGGACGCACCGCCGAGCCTGCACGCGAGGTCATAGGGCGAGCCGCTGCCCGTCCCGACCCGGCGGCCGGGTGCCCCTGCTCGGCCTCCACGCGCTCCCAGACCTCGGCGAAGCGCGGGCGCGCCTGCTCGCCCAGCGCGGCCAGGTGGCGCGCCACGACGCGGCGCGTGGCCCGGAGTGCGTCCGCCTCGCGGGCGCACTCCGGGCACGCCGCGATGTGGCCTTCCACCTCACGTCGCTCGGGCAGCACCAGCTCCCCGTCGAGCAGGGCCACGATCGACCCGGTCACCGTCTCGCAACTCATCGATCGTCCTCGAGATAACCCTTCAAACCCGCCTTGAGGCGTTGAGTTGCGCGGAAAATCAGGCTCTTCACCGCCTGCTCGGAGCACGAGAGGATCTCGCCGATCTGCTGATAGCGAAGCTCCTCCACCCGGCTCAAGACGAGTGCCGTGCGCTGCGCCTCGGTCAGCTCCCGGATCAGCTCGGCGACGCGCTCCTCGAGCTCGCGCTGCGCGCTGTACGACTCGCCCTCGCGCGGCACGGGGTCGGTCGGGTCCCAGGCCGGGTCGTCGCCCTCGCGGCCCGCGTCCGGGTCCGTTCGGGTGCGGTAGTCGTGCCGGCGGACCTCGTTCAGGCACAGGTTGTGGGCGATCGTGTACAGCCACGTGGAGAACTTCGCGCGCGGCTCGTAGGTCTCGCGAGTCCGGTAGACCCGCAAGAACGTGTCCTGGGCGAGCTCGTCCGCTCGGGCGGCCGAGCCGACGAAGCCCGCCGCGAAGCGCGCCACGGCGGGCGCGTGCTTCTCGAACAGCGCGCGAAAGGCCTCGCGATCGCCTGCCTGCACGCGAAGCATCAGGGAAGTGTCGGAGTCGGTGCTCGGATCCAAGTTGAGTGGTCCTAGCAACCCGCCGGCGGCACGAAGGTCGCGCACCGCCGGAACGGATCGGCTGCCACGGGTTCAGTTTGCCCCACTCGGATGTATATTGGCGAGCCATGCGCAAACGCGGCAACGATCCATCGCGCGACGGCGCCGCCGCCGCTCTGGCGACGCTGCCCGAGCACCTGGAACGCATCCAGAGCTATCTTCGTGGCTGCGGGCTGCTCGCGTTCCCGGGCAACGAGTCGCCGCTGCGCCGCCAGCTCGCCGACTTCCTGGAAGCGCACGACTCCGAGATCGTCGCAACCTGGACGACGAGCATCGCGCAGGCGCTGCAGATCGAGTCCGGCCGCGTGGACGAGCTCGCGCACGACATCGCGGGCGCGCAGAAGCGGTGGAGCGCACACATCCGCGACCCGGAGGACATCGAGACCTACGTCGTCCTGCGCGAGCACGCGCGCGGCGGCTTCATCTCGAAGCACATGCCATCGCGCTTTCTCTCGAGCCAGCTCAAGATCCGGCAGATCATCGCCGACCTGCTGCGGCGCGAGCTGCGCGGCAGCCCCGACCTGCCCGAGCTGCTGGCCCTGCTCGATCAGGAGTTCTGGGAGCGCGTGCTGCACATCACCGACTTCTTCGTCGAGGCCCGCCAGCGCGAGGTCGCCGAGCGCAACCGCGAGATCGAGGACCAGGCCGAGAGCTACCGGCGGTCGGTCGACTCGGCGCCCACGCCGATGCTCATGCTCAGCGCCGACTCCGGCGTGGTCTACAGCGCGAACCAGGTGGCGGAGCGCGAGATAGGCAGTGACGCCCGCGGCCGCCCGCTCTGGGACCTGCATCCCGACTCCGAGCGCACGGCGGTGCGCGAGCTCCTCACCGAGACGCGCCGCCGCGGCCACGGGGCCCGCGGCAACCTGCACCTCGAGCGCAGCGGACGGAGCTTGCTCCCGGTCGACGTGCGCGCGGCGCTGATCGAGTTCGGTGACCACCACTC
Source organism: Deltaproteobacteria bacterium (assembly GCA_016874715.1). Lineage (GTDB taxonomy): Bacteria > Desulfobacterota > Binatia > UBA12015 > UBA12015 > VGTK01. Next base: position 5,378 of record VGTK01000032.1, read on the forward strand.
GCTGCAGATCATCTACGTCGATCTGTCCGACCGCCGCCAGCTCGAGTTCCAGCTGATCCAGTCCGAGAAGATGGCCGCGATCGGCCAGCTCGCGGCCGGCATCGCGCACGAGATCCGCAACCCGCTGGCGATCATCACCAACGCGCTCTACGATCTCGGCGCACTGCTCGACGACCCGCGCCCCGAAGTGCGCGAGGACCTGCAGATCGCGAACGCCGAGATGGCGCGCGCCCAGGAGATCATCAGCAACCTGCTCGAGTTCTCGCGCGACAACAAGACCGAGATCCAGGCCGTCGACGTGAACGCGCTCATCGAACGTACGCTCAAGCTGATGAACAAGTATCTGCAGAACAACGGCGTGCGCGCGAACCAGGTCCTGGGAGCGGTCGAGGCGATCGACGTCAACGAGAACGGCATGCGGCAGGTGCTGCTGAACCTGATCACCAACGCGGTGCAGGCGATGCCGAGCGGCGGCGAGCTCAGGATCGCGACCAGCGCGCCGTCACGCGGCCGCGTGCGGATCGAGATCTCCGACACCGGCATCGGCATCCCACCACAGCGGCTCGGCCGCGTCTTCGATCCGTTCTTCACGACGAAGGCGCCCGGCGAGGGTACCGGGCTCGGACTCTACGTCGTGCACACCGTCGTCAAGAACGCGGGCGGCAGCATCGAGGTACGGAGCACGCCGGGGCGCGGCACGACGTTCGTCATCGACCTTCCCATTCACCAGCCCAGCCTGATGCTCGACCTCGATGAGTCCGTGGCACCGCGCGGCGGAGACGACCCATGAGCGCGCGGATCCTTCTCGTCGAGGACGAGGCGAACATGACCCGGACGCTGAGCCGCATCCTCGAGCGCGCCGGCTTCGAGGTGGCCACCGCGGCCAACGGCCGGGAGGCCCTCGAGATCCTCGACCGCGAGGTCATCGACGTGCTCATCACCGACCTCAACATGCCGGTGATGGACGGGATGACCCTGCTGCGCTCGATGCAGGAGCTGGTGTCGCGGCCGGCGACCGTGGTGCTCACCGGGTACGGCACGATCCAGAGCGCCGTCGACGCGATGAAGCTCGGCGCGGCCGACTACCTCATCAAGCCCTGCAACCCCGACGACCTCAAGATCGTGATCGGGCGGCAGCTCGAGCTGCGGTCCCTGCGGCGCGAGGTCGCCAACCTCAAGCGCGAGGTACAGCGCTGGCAGCGCTACGGCGACCTGATCGGCGACGACCCGGCGATGCAGCGCATCTACACGACCATCGCGACCGTCAGCCAGAACAAGAGCACCGTGCTCATCACCGGCGCGAGCGGGACGGGCAAGGAGCTGGTCGCGCGCACGCTCCACGGCAAGTCCCCTTGGCACAGGGCACCGTTCGTCGCGGTGAACTGCGGGGCGTTCACCGAGTCGCTGCTCGACAGCCAGCTGTTCGGCCACCGGCGCGGCGCGTTCACCGGCGCGATCAACGATCAGGAGGGCGTCTTCCAGGCGGCGACCGGCGGCACGCTGTTCCTCGACGAGGTCTCCGAGATCCCGACGAGCCTGCAGGGCAAGTTCCTGCGCGCGATCCAGGAGCGCGAGATCACGCCGCTCGGCACGACCCGCCCCGTCAAGGTCGATGTCCGGCTGGTCGCTGCCAGCAACCGAGACCTGCGCGAGCAGATCCGCGTCGGCCTGTTCCGCGAGGACCTCTTCTATCGCCTGAACGTGGTCAACATCCACCTGCCACCGCTCGTCGAGCGGCGCGGCGACATCCCGGCCCTGATCGACCACTTCATGGTGGAGTTCGCGCGCCAGTACGGTGTCCCGCCGAAGCACCTGTCGCCCGAGGCGCGCGAGCGTCTCGTCGCGCACGACTGGCCTGGCAACATTCGCGAGCTGCAGAACACCATCGAGCGCGCGTTCGCGGTCACTACGGCGGACGCGATCGAGCTCGACGACATCGCCCCCGGGCTGCCGCCGCTGGCCACGGGTGCCCAGCTCGCGCCGCCGGCCGCCGACCCCGCCGCCACCACCACCGCGACGGCATCCGGCCACCGCGAGGCCGGGGGGAACGAGGCGCCACCGGCGGGCACTGCCGCCGACGGCGGCGGGTCGCTCACGGCGCCGCCCGCCGACGTGCCCGTCGTCACCCTCGAGGAGGCCGAGCGTCGGGCGATCTCCGCCGCCCTGCGACAGTCGCGCGGCAACAAGAACGAGGCGGCGCGGGTCCTGAACATCGACCGCCAGCGGCTGTACCGGAAGATCGAGAAGTATCGTTTATCGTGACGCGCCGGTACCTTGCGACAGCCCGGCGCGCGTGACATCCACGAATCGGCACCGATTTCGATGCACCGGCGGTGCAGAACACGGCCTGAAGGCGCGATCCACGTGGCACTAAACCTGATGAACTTCGGTACCCGATGACCACCTGCGTGAAGGTTCTCGTCGCGACCGCAAGCAGTAATCTGCAGAAGCTGATCTGCAGGATGCTCCAGCGAAGCGGCTACGCCACGGACGAGGTCGATTCGGCAGCCGCAGCCCTGGAGGCGGCCCGCACCTCCCGGTACGAGGCCGTGGTGACCGACATGCACCTGCCCGACTGCTGCGGTGCGACGCTGGTGAACCGGATGCGCGAGGCCGGGGTGGCGACGCCGGCGATCCTGCTGGTCGAAGCGGAGACCCCGCGGGTCCGCGAGGCCGCCAGCGCCCTCGACGCGACCCGGTGCCTGCGCTCGCCGGAGCTCGATCGTCTCGGCGAGATCATCGCCCTGGTCCGGGCCGGCGACGACGACGCGCAGCGCGGCGAAGCCTGATCGGCGGCCGGGCGTGCGGCGGCTCGCTCAGGTCGAGTAGGCCGAGTTCAGGTCGACGTAGTCCTTCGAGAGGTCGCTGCTCAGCAGCCGCGCCTTGCCCTTCCCCCGTCCGATGGCGATCGTCACGTCGAACTCCGATTCGGCCATGACCGCGCGCGCCTGCTCGCGTGCCGTCGCGATACCGGCGCCGCGACGGAACACCTCGATCTCGCCGATCCGGATCGAGACCCGCGCCGGGTCGACGGCAACGCCACTGTAGCCGACAGCGCACGCGATCCGGCCCCAGTTCGGGTCCGCCCCGAAGAACGCCGTCTTGACGAGCTGCGATCCACCGACGGCGCGCACGATGCGCTCGGCATCGCGATCGCTCGCCGCCCCGCGCACGAGGATGCGCACGGCCTTCGTCGCCCCCTCGCCATCGAGCGCCACCTGGCGCGCGATCTCGGACGCAACCGCGCCGACGGCCCGCGCCAGCGCCTTGCGTGCGGCGCCGTCACCGGTGATCGTCGCGTTGCCCGCCGCTCCGCCGGCGAGCAGGAAGAGGCTGTCGTTGGTGCTGCTGTCGCCGTCCACCGTGAGCTCGTTGAAGGGCCGTGCCGCCACCTCGCGGGCGAGCCGTGCGGCCGTTCGCCGATCGACCGCCGCATCGGTCACGACGTAGACGAGCAGCGTCGCCATGTCCGGCGCGATCATGCCCGCGCCCTTGCCGATGCCCGCCACGTTGACGACCTTCCCGCCGATCCGCGCGGTCGCTCGCGCCACCTTGGGGAACGCATCGGTGGTCATGATCGCTCGCGCGAAGCGCCAGAGTCCGTCGGGCGTCGCGTCGGCGGCGGCGCGCGCGATTCCGGGGCCGAGGCGTTCCATCGGGAGCTCGACGCCGATCATGCCCGTCGACGACGGCGCGACCAGCCGTGGTGCGACGCCGAGCGCTCTCCCGGCAAGCGCGCACATGCTCCGGGCATCGGCGAGCCCCTGCCGTCCGGTGCACGCGTTGGCGTTGCCGCTGTTCACGACAACCGCTTGCAGACTGCCGCCCTGCACGCGCTGGCGCCCGACGACGACCGGAGCCGCGCAGAACGTGTTGCGCGTGAATACCGCGCCGACTGCCGCCGGGCGATCGGCCACGATGATCCCGCAGTCCGGTAGCCCGCTCTTCTTGACTCCCGCGACCACCCCTCCGAAGCGAAAGCCCGGCACCACGATCTCGCGCTCGACGACCTCGCGCTTCACGCCGCTACCCCCCTCGTGACGCCGGCGAGGCCCGTCCTCCGCTGCCCGTCGCCCTCGCCCGCGCTGCCCGCACGCGACTGGACGGCGTCGGCTCTCCGGTTGCCAGCGATCCCGCGTTCCATGGATCCGGTGATCAACGTCAAATGAGTCCGCTTGGCAAGCGTCGTCCGGCCACGCCGGGGCCCAGCGCGACTTGCAGCATGCGGACGAGCACCATGGCGAGTCCTGTTGCCGCATCGCGAACGCTCACCATGCGCGCACCCGCCGCCGGCGCCACCGATCGGGCCCGCCGACCTCAGAGCCTGACGCGAGGTGGCGGCGACTCACCCCGCGCGAGGCGCCCGCGATATTCCGCGAGCAGAGTGCACAGCCGGGCGACGGGAAACCCGCCCCACTCGGCAGGGGCGGCCGAGAGCTTCGCAGCAGCGGCAGCAGATGCGCGGAGTGCGGGGCCCGGACGGGCACCTGCCCCGTGGTGCCAGGCGACGGCGGCCTGGATGATCCCCTGCAGGTAGCGCCGTCGCTCGCCCGTCGCCGTCCGCCACGGCGGCTCGAGAATCTCGTGCACCTCGAAGTACAGCGCATGCGCGAACAGCACGCGCGCCTGCGCGAGACGCGTGGCGAGATCGTCGCCGCGCGGCGCCTGGTCGAGGGCCGCCGCGTAGCGCTGAAGTCGCTCGCGAGCGACCGCCGTCCGCACCCACGGCGCGGCGTCGTCGCCATCGGGGCGTCGCAGGAGGCCGCGCACGGCGCCATCGCCCTCCAGGGACGCCAGATCCGCGAGCAGCAGCTGCACCAGCGCGTTGCGCGTCGCGAGCGTCAGCTCGTCGGGGGAAGGTCGTTGCGGCTCCGCCACGAGTTTACTCTCCCACCGGCCATCGGTACCTCGTAGCACGATGAGCCGCAGCCCGAGCGAAGCACGCACCGAACGCGGTACGGGCGGAGACGGCGCACCCGGCGCCAGCGCCACACTCTCCGGGGCCCCGGTCGCGTCGATGGCGGTCCGCAGCGCGCTCGCGGAACGCCCGCTGCCGGCGCTCCTCGCGATGTGCGCGGGAGCCGTGCTCGTCGCAGTCCCCTTCCTCGATCCCCGCCTCTGGTTGCTCGCGTGGGTCGGGCTCGTGCCCCTGTTTGGCGTCGCGGCGCGCGCGGCGACGCCGCGGCGTGCAGCGCTGCTCGGCCTCGTCATGGGCTTCGGGATCCAGGTCATCGGCTTCCACTGGATCGTCACGACGATCACGCGCTTCGGCGGCTTCCCGCTGCCGATCGCCCTGTTCTTCTTCTCCGCGCTCGCCTTGTACAGCGCTCTGCCCTTCGCGCTCGTGGCAGCGCTGCTGCGCTGGGCGGGGCCGAACGCGCCGCTCCTCCTCGCACCGGTGACGTGGGCAGCGCTCGAGTTTCTCTTTCCCGCGCTGTTTCCGTGGCGCCTCGCGCACTCGCAGCGTGAGGTCACCCTGCTGCTGCAGACCGGCGACTTCGCCGGTCCCTACCTGCTCTCGTTCGTCATGGCATCCGTCGCGGCAGGGCTCGTCCATCTGCCGCGCGTGCGACCACTGGCCGGTCCTGCCCTTGCGGTGCTGGCGGTGCTGGCGTACGGCGCGTGGCGCATACCGCAGATCGAGCACGCCATGCGGGACGCGCCGGCGTACCGTGTGGGCGTCGTACAGGGCAACCTGCTGCTCGACGAGAAGCGGCACCGCGACCTGTTCCAGTCCAACGTCGCGCGCTACCGCCAGCTGTCCGCGAGCCTTTCGCCGGCCCCCGACCTCTTCATCTGGCCCGAGACGGTCGTCGAGTGGGGCATCCCGCTCGAGACGCCGACCCTGCGTGCGCTCGATCCCTTCCCGAGCGCACCGGCGCCGCTCCTGTTCGGGGCGGTGGCCTACCGCGACTACGGGCAGAAGGTGGAGTGGTTCAACAGCGCCTTCCTCCGCCGCACGGACGGCTCGATCGCCGGGCGCTACGACAAGATCGTCCTGATGCCGTTCGGCGAATTCATCCCGTTCGCATCGGTCTTTCCGTGGCTGAAGGACCTGAGCCCGAATACCGGCGACTTCCGCGCGGGCGAGGGACCGGGTGTCCTGCAGGTCGACGAGCGCGCCCGGGTCGGCGCGCTCATCTGCTACGAGGACCTGCTCGCGGGGCACGTCCGGAGCACGGTGGCCCGGGGAGCGAATCTGGTGGCCGCCGTGACCAATGACGCGTGGTTCGGCGAGAGCGCCGCGCTGCGTGAGCACGACTCGCTCGCTCTGTGGAGATCGATCGAAAACCGCCGATATCTCGTTCGTGCAACCAACACCGGACTGTCCTCGGTCACCGACGCGCTCGGACGGACCGTCGCCGCGCTGCCGAAGCACCAGGCGACCGCCGCGGCGGTCGAGGTCCGCCTGCTGGCAATCGCGAGCCCGTACCAGCGGTTGGGTGACGCCGTCGGCTGGCTCGGTGTGGCGATCGCGATCTTTCTCCTGTTATGGCGTCGGTCGTCCTGATCGTGCATTAATGCACGACGTTGCATCCTGGTGGTCGCCGGTCACCCGGTTCGTCTGCGAAAGCTGTGGCGCTCGAATTGCTCGGTTGATCTGCGAACCTGCGCGCGGCGATCTCGCGCACGACGTCAGAAACCTTCCAGAAGCCACGGGTCGAGGGCCGGCAACGGCCAGTTACCGCCGAACCAGCACGTGTGCTGCGGGCTCTTGACAGGCGTCACAAGGCGGCGAGAGGCGAATGTACCTGAGCTTCTACGGGTTGGGCGAGAAGCCCTTCGGGCAGACTCCGGATCCCAAGTTCCTCTACTGGAACGACGGGTACCGCGAGACGATCGCCAACCTGCGTTACGGGATAGAGGAGCGTAAGGGCTTCGTCACCATGATCGGCGAGGCGGGAACGGGGAAGACCACGCTCCTGCGCAAGCTTCTCGACGACCTGGGTCCGGACGTCGTCTCGGTGTTCCTGTTCAACCCGAACGCGACCTTCGAGGAGATCCTCGAGTACACGCTCGGAGAGCTCGGGATTCCCGCCCCGGCGGGCCGCAAGCTGGCGATGCTGCAGCGGCTCAACGAGTTCCTGCTTGCGGCCTTCCAGGAGGGCAAGAACACCATCCTGCTGATCGACGAGGCGCAGGACCTCGAGACCGAGGTCCTCGAGTCCTTGCGCCTGCTGTCGAACCTGGAGACGTCGAAGGACAAGATCCTCCAGATCGTCCTGTCCGGCCAGCCGGAGCTCGCCGCGCGCCTGGCACAGCCCAATCTGCGACAGCTCAAGCAGCGCATCGCCGTCCGCTGCCGCCTCGAGCCGCTCCGTCGCGAGGAGCTGCCTCACTACCTGGCGGCACGGCTCACCGTGGCGGGTGGACGACCCGACCTCTTCGCGCCAGCGGCGCTCGACCCGATCTGGTCCTTCGCGCAGGGCATCCCGCGCCTCGTCAACGCCGTCTGCGACAACGCGCTGCTGGTCGGCTACGCGCTCGGACGGCAGACCATCGACGCCGCGGTGATCGACGAGGTCGTCGCCGACCTGAGGAGGATCGACGCCCCTCTCGTGCTGCCGGTGGGCGATCCGCCAGCCGCGGTGGAGCCGGCACCGAGCGTTGCGGCCGTTCCAACCCGCGCTGAAGCCCCGGCCGACGCCCGCGCTCTTGCCGAGGCTGGACCAGCTGCCCCGGTCGTCGGACCGAGCGAGGCCCCGACGACTCCGGGGCGGCCGATCGCGCCGCCGGGTCCCCAGGCAGCGGCGCGCTCCGGCGCGAGCAGGCCGGTGAGCACGACGCAGCCGTCGCGGCCGAGATCCCGGCAGGCCGCAGGCTTCGTCGTCGCGGTCGGCGTGATCCTGGCCGTGGCCGCGATCGCCACCTTCGCCGCGTCACGCTGGGACGAGATCCGGCCTCGGGTCCGCGCACTGCTGGCGGAGCCCGCGAACGACACGGCAGATCGGACCGTCCAGGCCTCGCAGGCTGACCCACCCCCCGCGGTCCCGCCGGTCGCAGCGAGCGCGCCGGTCGTGGCCAACCCGCCGCCGCCGAACCTGGCCGCGGCGGCGCAGGCGGCCCCGGAGGCTGCCCCGGCTGCTGCACCCGTGGCGCCAGAGGCTCCGCCATCTGCCCTGGCGTCCGCGCCGCGCGGCGCGGACGCACCCGGCGGCGGTGCCATCGCGGCATCACCTCCGGCGACCGTTGGGCCAGCGCTCTCCTCCGACCAGGCACCGGGGGGACCCGTCCCTGGAGCGCCGCCGGACCCGGTGGCCGGAGCGACGGCGCTTCGGGCAGCCGGCGATTCTCGGGGGGTAGTCGGGGGCGCAGATGTCCTGTCCGCCGCGCGCCTGGCACCTCAAGATCTTCAACCCAGGCAGCGCACGGAGCGAGGTGGGCGGCGCGTCCAGGTGCAGCTCGGCGACACCCTGATGAACCTCGCGGCACGAGAGTACGGCAGCTCGACGTATACCGCACTCGACGTCGTCCGGTCCGCGAATCCGAGCATCCGCGACGTCGATCGGATCATCGCCGGGTCGGAGATCGTCTTCCCGGACCCCGGACCGGGCGCACGCGTCTCCGGCCGGGGCGAAGACCTCGTGGTGCTGGTAGGCACCTCGCCCGCGCTCGCGCAGGCTCAGGATCTGCAGAGCCTGGCGAGCGCACGCTACGGCCTGCCCGCCGACCTCGAGCCGATCCCGCTCGGGGACGGACGGAACCTCTATCGCGTGTCGGTCCGCAACCTCGTGGGCCAGGCGCAGGCTCGGGCGATCGCCGAGGAGCTCGGCTCGATCCTCAGGGACCCCGGCTGATGCCGCAGCAAGCGCACAGCTCTGGTGGGGGTGCAGGGTTCTCGACGCAGTCTGCGGGACTGCACTTTGCCGCCGCACCGGACCTGCCGAGGAAGTGTAGGAAATTGAAAGCCTTTCGCAGTGCCACGAGCGCGCACGGCAACCCACCGCTGGCATTGCTTTTGCTGCTGGCAGACCTGCGATGGGGGCGATCCGTAACTCTGCCTGCTACGTGGTCCGATCGAAGCCACGTGCCGAGGCGTTCGCTGCGGCGAATCGGCGCCGCAAGGCCATCGAGACGTTCCTGCCGCGTCTCAAGCAGCCCTTTTCCCGTGACGCCGCGCACGCCGTCGAGCCTCTCTTTCCCGGCTACCTCTTCGCCCGGCTCTCCCTGGAAACCCAGTTCCGTATCGCCTCCTGGACGCCAGGCGTCGCCCACCTGCTCTCCGGTCCGGACGGAGCCCCCGCCGCGCTGGACGACGTCGTCGTCGCGGCGCTGCGGGAACGAGCTTCTGGCGGCGACGTCGTCGAGGCTCGGCCGGCGTTCCGCGCCGGCGACCCCGTCGATATCCGCACCGGCCCGTTCGCGGGGCTGCTGGCGACCATGCCCGGCCCTGCTCGCGCGCCGGCCGGGTCCAGATCCTGCTCGAAGTTTTCCAGCGACGAACCCGGGTGGATCTACCCGCGTCCGCCGTTGCGCCGGCTTAAGGATCCCCCGGCAGAGCCGGGGGGACTCCCTTGCTGGTCTAGGACGGATTTCACGAGCACAGGCTCGTGGCTGTGGCACAATACGGGGCGTAGCCCCGCGAAGAAGCTACCCTTTTCGAGAGATGGGCGGAGCCATGTGCAGTGAAAGACGAGATCCGGTCGCGGCCGGTCCGGCGGGTCGCGGATACGCTCGGACCGCGGTCCGCTACGTCGCGCTGGTGGCCCTTCCGGTACTCGCCATCGCCTGCAGCTCGCAGCGCAACGGCGGGTCGGGCGCCATGACGATGACCGCGGAGTCGGCGGTGGGCGGCAAGCCTGGCACGGTCGGGGGCGGCAGCGCGCTTCAGTACCAGGACAAGCTGGTCGATCAGAACACGTACCGGCTGGCTCCCGGCGATCTGATCGATGTCAAGTTCCCCTACCACCCCGAAGAGAACGAGCGCGTCCCGGTCCGCCCGGACGGGCGCATCGGTCTGCAGGTGGTCGGCGACGTCATGGCGGCGGGGCTGACGGTCACGGAGCTCGAGCAGGTGGTGATGGAGAAGTCGGCGAAGACCCTGCGCGACCCCGTGGTCAGCATCATCATCGCCCAGCTGGCGGAGCACAAGGTCTATGTGGGAGGCCAGGTCGCAAAGCCGGGCTTCGTCGTCTACCGCGAGGGGATGACGCCGCTCCAGGCCATCGTCGAGCGCGGTGGCTTCGTCGACGATGCCAACACCGACGAGGTGCTGTACATCAGCCGGGTCGGCAGCGCGGTGCAATCTCAGAGGCTTGACTTGGAAGCTGTCATGGACGGAGATTCCTCCGAGCAGATCGTCATGTCCCCGGACGACATCATCATCGTACCGAGGACGTTCATCGGTGAAGCCGACGTTTGGGTCGACCAGTGGATCCGGGGCCTGCTGCCCACCGTGCCCCGGCCCGGACTCGACCTCAACACTCTGGCTTTCTAGGAGACCTTCGAGTGGGCAAAACCTACGAGGCACTGAAGCGAGCGGAGGCGGAGCGGGCCGCGAAGGCGGCCGGGTCCTCCGAGACGCCGCCGACCGCGCCGGTCGAGGCCGCCGCCACGCCCGCGGAGGGCTCTCCCCCACCGTCCCAGGGGGGTCTGCCGACTCCCGTCGAGCGCAGCTGGTTCCGCTTCGGCAGCTGGAGCCGCGGCCACAATGGCGGCAACGGGAACGGGCACGGGAACGGGAACGGCAACGGGAACGGGAACGGCAACGGCAACGGCCGCTACCGCAACGGAAACGGCAACGGACACCACAAGTTCTCGTTCGACGTGCCGCCGACCACCGTCGAGGAGTTCCAGCAGCTGCGCAAGAACATCCTCGCCTCGCGGGCGTCGCGCTCGCTGCAGCTCATGCTGCTGGTCTCGTCGCGCCACGGCGAGGGCAACACGACGACCACGCTGCTGCTGGGCTCGACCATGGCCCAGGCCGGCCGCTGTCTCCTGATCGACGCGAACTTCCGCACGCCCGGCATCTCGCGCGTGTTCGGTGGCGCCGAAGCGCCCGGATTCTGCGAGGCGCTCGCCGACCCGACGACTCCCGGGCCGATCTACTACCACCCCACCGAGATCCCGAACCTCTACTTCATGCCGACGGGCCGTGGCCCGGCGCGCGTGCCGTACATGTTCGAGGGCCGCGCCTTCGACGAGATACTCGCGTTCCTGCGCAAGGACTTCGACTGCATCCTGATCGACGGCGCACCGATGGAGATGTACGCCGACAGTTCCTTCCTGGCCCCGCGCACCGACGGCGTCATCCTGGTCGTCCGCGCGGAGAGCACGCCGCTCGGCTCACCGGCCGTGTCGCTACGCGAGCTCGAGCGCGTCGGCGCGCACGTGCTCGGTGCCGTTCTGAACCGTACCCAGACGTTCATCCCCGAGTTCCTGACCCGCCTCACCAACCCGCAGGACGTCGTCGAGATCGCCGTGATTCCGCAAGAGGCCCATCGATGAACGAATCCGTACGGGAGTTCCTGCACATCCTGTTCAAGCGAAAGCGTTTCTTCGCGATCGCGTTCGCGATGATCTCGCTGCCGATCATCGCCTTCGCGCTGCTGCGCACGCCGGACTACCTCGCGCGCGCGAAGCTGCTGGTGATCGGCAACCGCAGCTACCTGCACCTCTCGCCGCAGGACTCGAAGCGGACGACGCAGCTGCCCGAGGCGCAGGTCCTCAACGCCGAGGTCGAGAACCTGAAGAACCGCTCGTTCCTCCTGGTGGCAGCCGAGCACCTGCAGATCGACATCATCGACCCGCTCCCCGACGACCGCGAGCAGCGCAACCGCGCCACCGCGCGCGCCATGTACACCGGGCTCCGCATCACGCCCTTCCCGCAGTCGCCGATGATCGAGGTGGCGTTCAAGCACCACGACAAGAACAAGGCGGCCGCGGTCGTCAACACGCTGATCGATACCTACCTCGAGTATCATCCGAGCATCTACGAGTCGCCCGACGTGGCGCGCTTCTTCGAGAAGCGCAGCGAGCGCATCGAGCAGGATCTCCGCAAGAAGGAGCGGCGCCTCGATCGCTACCAGCGCCGTACCGGCATCATCGCCCTGCAGCAGCAGAAGGACGAAACCCTGCGCCAGATGATGGCGAGCGAGCTCGTGCTGAAGGAGACCGATGCCCAGATCAGGCAAACCGACCAGCTGATCGCCAAGCTGGAAGAGGCCCTGCAGGACGAGCCCGAGAAGGTCGGAAGCGACGTCGACATGATCGACAACCCGGTCGCGCGCGCCCTCGAGGAGCGCATCGGCCTCCTCACCGTCGAGCTGTCGGACATGCAGCAGAAGTACACCGACGCCGACCGTCGCGTGCAGGACAAGAAGGCCCAGATCGCCGAGCTGCGCGCCAAGGTGAAGGAGCAGCCGCCGCGCATCGTCGGCACCGAGCGCTTCCAGCTGAACCAGGTGCGGCAGAACCTCTCCGAGGAGCTGCTGCGCGCGCGGGCCAACCAAGGCGCGCTCCAGGCGAAGCAGGGGTCGGTCGCCGAGCACCTGGAGGAGTTCCACGTTCGTCTCTCCGACATGACGAAGAAGGGCTACAAGCTGCAGCAGCTCGACGACGAGGTCCTGCAGGCGCGCACCGCCCTGCAGGCGTCGGCACAGCGCACCCAGGAAGCCCAGCTCTCGCTCGACATGAGCGGCGACAAGCTCGACACGATCCGCATCGTCGACCGCGCGGATCCGCCGCCGCGGCCCGACAACGACCAGACGGTCCTCACCATCATCATCGCGCTGATCGCGGGCGCGGGCATCGGAATCGCGGGCGCATTCGGCCTCGAGTTCCTCTACCAGACCTACCACTTCAGCTCCGACATCGAGCGCGAGCTGGAGCTCCCCGTCCTCGGTCTGATCACCGACTATCGCATCGGCTGACCGCCGCCGCGGTCGCCACGGAGTCGTCGACGTCATGGCACTACGTCGCTACCTGACCAACTTCGCGAAGCTGGCTATTCACCACGGCGGCATCTCGAGCCTGGCTCGCGCCGTGCTCGCCGGCCGGGCGGTGATCCTGCGCTACCACTCGGTGAGCACCGCGGCCGACGGCACCCACCTCTGCCTCGATCCGGGGCTCGCCGTCGCACCGGCCGACTTCGACCAGCAGTGCGCGTACCTGAAGCAGCACTACAACGTGCTGTCGCTCGACCAGATGGTCGAGCATCTCTCCAGCGGCACGGCCATGCCACCGAAGGCCGTCGCCCTCACCTTCGACGACGGCTACCTCGACAACTACACGCAGGCCTTCCCGATCCTGCAGCGCCACGGGCTGAACGCGACGTTCTACGTGACGACGAACTGCATCGACAACCGCGAGATCCTCTGGACGGGGCTGCTGCGCTTCTGCGTCTTCACCACGACCGTACCGGTCCTCGAGACGCGCGAGCCGATGGCGTTTCGCCTGCCGCTACGCACCCCGCTCGAGCGACGCGAGGCGTTCACCAAGCTCATCGTGACGATGAAGAACATCCCGACCGAGCGCCGCCTGGCACTGCTCGAGGCGGTCCGAGTGGGCGCCGGAATCGACGACGTCACGCCGCTCCGGTCGATCATGATGTCGTGGGACCAGGTGCGCGAGATGCACCGCGCCGGGATGATCTTCGGCGCCCACACGCTCACGCACCCGAATCTGCCCAACGCGACGCCCGAGGAAGCAGGGCGTGAAATCGTCGGCTCACGCGACGCGCTCGCGGAGCAGATCGGCGCCCGCGTCCTGCACTTCTCGTACCCCAACGGCCGCGGCAGCGCGCACCTCACGGAGTCGGTCAAGGGCATCGTCCGGCGCGCCGAGTTCGTGTCCGCGACCACGTCGGTCACCGGTAGCGTCATGGACGGAGACGACGCCTTCGCGCTCAAGCGCATCGGGATCTACAACCGGCACGGCGCGATGCCCGAGTTCACACTCGACATCGAACGAGGGAAGATCGGCGCGTGACCGCCTCGTCGATTCCATTCGGCGGGGCGACCCGGCGGACGACGCGGGGAGTGGAGAGGTTCCCCCCCTGGGCGCTGGTCGCCACCGTCGTGGCCGGCCTCGGCCTCGGCGTCGCGGCGCTGTTCAACGACGCCAGCCTCGCCGTGGGGACGGCGCTCGTCGGCCTCGTCTTCGCCGGGCTCCTCGTCCTCTACAAGCCGCAGATCGGCGTCATGGTCATCATGTCGACCATGCTGATGTCGTACCCGTCGGCGCTCCGCGGCGTCGGACCGTTCACGATCAACAACCTCCTCGGCCTCTCGCTGGTCCTGCTGCTCGCGTTCCAGCTCTATCGCGGTCACGACTACTGGTTCCTCAGGGAGCCCGAGATCCGCTTGCTGATCGGAATCGCGCTGGTGCTGATCACGATGCAGCAGCTCAACAAGCTGATCTGGCCGGACATCAAGTACCTCCTGCCAAAGGTCCAGAAGAGCGGACACCTTGCCTACTACGGCGAGGTCGACGTCGGCGGCCGGTGGATCTTCGAGCTGCTGTCACGCATCGCGTTCACGATCTTCTTCGTGAACTGGATCCGCACACCACGTCAGCTCAAGTGGGTGCTGTACCTGATGTCGTTCTGCATCCTCGCCGTGATCCCGACCCTGGGTCCGGACATGGTGAAGGGGGAAGCCGAGTACCGGATCACGTCGAAGCTGGTGGGCTGGGCTGAGAACATCAACCGGTTCGCGTTCATGATGAACGTGGGCATCGCGCTCTTCCTGCACCTCGCGATCTCGGCGAAGAGCCTCGTGGGCAGATTGGGGTGGCTTCTCTGCGCGGCGGGCTCACTGCCGCTCGTGCTGCTCACCGCGTCGCGCAGCGGCTTCCTCGGCCTGTGCCTCGTCGGTCTGCTGCTGTTCACCAGCGACGAGCTGCCCCGCCGCGCGAAGGTCAGCTCCGCCGCCGGCGGCTTCGTGTTCGGGCTGCTGGTGTTCTTCTTCGTGCTCGGCGACGCCCACCGCGAACGCCTCACGAACCTGAATCCGTTCAGCACCGAGCAGACGGTCGCCACGCGCGTCGAGGGAGCGCGTTCGACCGAGACGCGCGTCGTGACGCTCGGCGAGGCCCTCGAGATCATCGCCGCGCACCCGCTCACGGGGGTCGGGCTCGGCAACTTCCGCTGGGTCAACGCCTACCTCAACGGGTCCTACAAGCCGCCGCACAACTCCTACATCTGGTCGGCGGCCGAAGGCGGCATCTTCACGACTCTGCTGTACCTCGTCCTCTTCGGGTACCTCTACCGGCGCATCCAGAAGCTGCGCACCCAGTACAAGAACCACCCTGTCCTGCCGCACTTCCCGAACTGGCTGAACACGTATCTCGTCCTGTTCTTCTTCTTCTCGATCTTCGCGGACGTCTGGCTCGAGGTGCACATCTACTTCATCATCTCGTTCTCGATCGTTCTGAGCCGGTGGGCGCTCGACGAGGAGCTGCGCGGTCGCGGCCTGACCGGCGCGATCGCCGGCACGCCGGGCGCGCGACGCGCAGTCGTGCGCGAGCTCTACCGGCCGAAGCCGGCTCCGGAGCCCGCGTGATCCGCGTCGCCTACGTGATCGACCACCTGCGGGTCGGTGGCGCCCAGCGGCACCTGCTCGAGGTCGTGCGCGGGCTCGACCGCAGCCGCTACGCGCTCGAGATGTGGAGCGCCGCCGCGGACCCGGGCGATCTGGCGGCGGTCTTCGAGCGCGAAGGCGTCCCGGTCCGCTCGTTCGGCATTTCCGGAACCATGCTCAGCCCGCGGACGCTCGCCACCATCCGCCGCGTCGCAGGCGACTTCCGCGCGCGCGGCGTGCACGTCGCGCACGGCTACCTGTTCGAGGGCAACTTCCTCGCGGCCCTCGTCGGCCGGCTGGCCGGCACTCCGGTCACCCTGGTGAGCAAGCGCAGCCTCGACCGCTACGACCGCATCGACCGCCGCGCCGCCGCCTGGCTCTCGAACCGCCTCGCGAGCCGCGTGACGGTCAATGCCTCGGCGGTCCGCGACATCACGATCGAGCACGAGCGCTGCGCGCCCGAGCGCATCGTGATGATCCCAAACGGGGTTGCCCTCCCATCGAGCGCCCCGGCGAGCGTACCCCCGCAGCCCGCCAGCGATCCGCGTGGCACCGGCCCGCTGGTCGGCATGGTGGGCCGCCTGAGCTGGAAGAAGGGCTACGAGCACGCCCTCGCGGCGGCGGTGCTGCTACGCGAGCGTATCCCTGGAGTCCGCTTCGACGTCGTCGGGGACGGCGAGCTGCGGCGCGAGCTCGAGGAGACGACGCGGCGGCTCGGTCTGGCGGACACGGTGCGCTTCCTCGGCCAGCGGCGCGACGTTCCCGACCTGATGCGGACGTTCGACTGCTTCGTGCTGTCGTCGGTCATCGAAGGCATGCCGAACGCCCTGCTCGAGGCCATGGCGCTCGGTCGCCCGGTCGTGACCACCTCCGCCGGCGGCAGCGCGGAGGTCGTGATCGACGGGGAGTCGGGCCTGGTCGTTCCACCTGCAGATCCGGACGCGCTGGCGAACGCCATCGAGCGGGTCCTGCGGGACGGGGATTTCGCGCGCCGCATCGCCGCCAGCGGCGAGCGCCGGGTGCGCGAGAATTTCAGCCTCGACGCCATGCTGCGTGCGTTCGACGCGCTCTACCGCACCGAGCTCGCGCGCGCCGGCCTCCAGATCCCGCCCTCGACCGCCGAAGATGCATCGGTGGAGCACGATCGCGTCACCCACGCCTGACCTCCATCACGACAAAGACGATCCCATGCTCGGTGCATTCCTCTTCTGGCTGGCCTTTCTCGTCCTCGCGTACCAGTACGTGGGCTACCCGCTGCTGCTCGCGGCGCTCGCGGCTCTGCGCGGACGGCGCACGCCGGCCGTGTACGCACGCGAGGAGGATCTGCCGTCGGTGACGCTGGTGATCTCGGCGTTCAACGAGGCCGAGGTCCTCGACGGCAAGATCCGCAACGCACTCGCGCTCGACTACCCGAAGGATCGTTTCGAGATCGTCGTCGCGTCCGACGGCTCGACCGACGCGACCAACGACATCGCGCGCTCGTTCGCCACCGACGGCGTCGTCCTCCACGAGTATCCCGTCAACCGCGGCAAGAACCTGGTGCTCAACGACACGCTGCCGCGCGCTCGCGGCGAGCTCATCGTGTTCACCGACGCCAACGGCATGTACCAGCGAGATGCCATCCGGACGCTCGTGCAACCATTCGCCGAGCCACGCGTCGGCAGCGTCTGCGGCGAGCTGATCTACAAGAACTTCAACGACAACCCGATCGCGGAGGGCTACAACCGCTACTGGGAGCTCGACCAGATGCAGAAGCGCCTGGAGAGCTCGCTCGGCACTCTGCTCGGGGCCAACGGCTCGATCTTCGCGCTGCGGAAGGCCCTCTGCCGCCCGATCCCGAACGACGTCTGCAACGACATGGTGCAGCCCATCTGGGTCGCGGCCGCGGGCCATCTCTGCCTCTACGAGCCGCGGGCGCTGTCGTTCGAGGCCGGCTCGCGAAACCTGGCCGACGAGCTGAAGCGTCGCTCGCGCATCATCGGACGCGGCATCCGCGGCATCGCAGCGGTGTGGCCGGACATTGCCCGTCAGGGAGCGTGGCTGGTCGGCCTCGAGCTGCTCTCGCGCAAGGGCCTGCGCTATCTCACGCCGCTCTGGTTCGCGATGCTCCTGGTCGGCTCGGGCCTCGCGGGCGGCGCCTTCTACACGGCGCTGTTCGTGCTGCAGCTGCTGGCGTACGCCGCGATCCCGGTGGGCTTCGCGCTGCCCGAGGGACCCGTCAAGCGCCTCGCCTCGCCCGCCGTCTACTTCGGCATCGGCAACCTCGCCGCGATCCTCGGCTGGTGGAAGGTCGTCACGGGATCCGAGCTCGGCCGCTGGCAAACCGCGGAGCGCCCGTTCGAGAGTGGCTCGCCGCAGGCGGCGACCGCGGAGAGCAGCCGCGAATGACTCCCACGACCAGCGCCAGCGGTCCGGTTCTCAACGCGTTCTCGGTGGACGTCGAGGACTGGTTCCAGGTCTCCGACTTCGAAGCGCAGGTGCGGTTCGACGAGTGGGACCGCTACGAGAGCCGGGTCGTGGCCAACACGCGCCGCGTCCTGTCCCTGCTCGACGAGTTCGGCGTCAAGGGCACGTTCTTCATCCTCACCTGGAACGCCGAGCGCCATCCGGAGCTGGTCGAGGACATCGCCGCCCGGGGGCACGAGGTCGCGACGCACGGCTACGCGCACCGGCTCGTCTACGAGCAGGGCCGTGATCTCTACCGGCAGGACCTCGAGCGCTCGCAGGAGATCCTCGCACGCATCACCGGACGCCGCGCGCGCGGCTATCGCGCGCCCTCGTTCTCGGTGACGGCGAAGTCGATGTGGGCGCTCGACGTGATGCTCGAGTGCGGGATCGAGTACGACTCGAGCATCTTCCCCGTCCAGGATTCGCTCTACGGCGTCCCCGGCGCGTTGCGGTTCCCGTTCGTCATCCACTCGGTCGGCGACCGGCAGCTCGTCGAGTTCCCGATGACCACGGCGCGCGTCGGTCAGCGCAACCTGCCGCTGGGCGGCGGCGCCTACCTTCGCGTGCTGCCCTACTCCTACATGCGGTGGGGCATGCGCCGCGTGAACCGGGAGGGCCAGTCGGCGGTCGTCTACCTCCACCCGTGGGAGATCGACCCCGACCATCCGCGACTCCGCTCGCGCGGCAAGCGCGGCGTATCCTCGCACTACATCAACCTGCGCGCGATGGAGGACAAGCTGCGCCGACTGCTGTCGGATTTTCGCTTCGCACCGGTGAGCCAGGTGCTCAAGCAGCGTGGCTTCCTCGCATCCTGAGCGCCTCACGCACCCGAGCCACCCGAACGACAGGACCACAACGACGATGCCCCTACGAGCCGTCATCATCACCCAGGAAGACTGCCTCTACCTGCCGCAGTTCCTGCACCACGTGCTGCGCCACAGGCGCGACAACGTCGTCGGCATCACCATCCTGCCGGCGCTGATGCCGAAGCAGACGTGGACGACGACGCTGCGCGACCACCTCGCGCTCTACGGCCCGACACAGTTCCTGCGCCAGTCGATCCGCTACGCGACGCGGCGCGGACTCGGCATACTCGGCAGCAAGGTCCCGCTACCCGCCTTCTACTCCGTCGAAGCGGTCGCGAAGCACCACGGTCTCGCGTTCATCCCCGCCACCAGCGTGAACTCGAAGGAGTACCTCGAGCAGCTGCGGCGGCTCGGCCTCGACCTCGTCATCTCGATCAACGCGAGCCAGAAGTTCAAGAGCGACCTGCTCGCGCTACCGCGCCTCGGCTGCATCAACGTCCACGGCGCTCTGCTGCCGCGCTATCGGGGCCGCCTGCCCAGCTTCTGGGTACTCGCCAACGGCGAGCGCGAGACCGGCACCACCGTCCACTTCATGAACGAGGAGCTCGACGACGGTCCGATCCTGCTGCAGGAGAAGGTCGCGATCGAGCCTGACGACACGCAGGACACGATCATCCGCAAGACCAAGGCGCTCGGTGCCACGCTGATGGTCGAGGCGATCGACCGCCTCGAGCAGGGCTCGGCCTCCACCCTGCCCAACGACCGCTCCCAGGCGACGTACTTCTCCTTTCCGACCCGCGAGGACGGGCTGCGTCTGCGGCAGCAGGGCCGTCGATTCTTGTAGACGGCCAGGCCACGGCGTATGGAAAACGACCGAACCAACCACGAGGGATCTGGAGCGAACCGATGACCAACGACGAGAACAGCGTCCTCGACGACGTGAAGGGCTGGCTCCGCGACCGCGGCCTCACCAAGAGCAACCTCAAGTCCTACAAGTACTGGATCCCCTACACCGTCGGAGGCGGCAAGGCGTGGACGCCGCAATCGGTGACCTTCGAGCTCACGCTGCGCTGCAACCTGTCGTGCCAGATGTGCCCACTCGACCTGCCGCGCATGATGCACGACAAGACGCACCATGATCACATCAAGGAGCGCCAGAGCCACGAGCTGTCCACCGAGGAGGTGAAGCGCGTCATCGACGACATCGCGAAGATGGGCGTCGGCGACATGACGATCACCGGCGGTGAGGTGTTCCTCCGCAAGGACGCCTTCGAGATCATCGAGCACATCACGAAGACGCCGATCCATCTGTGCGTGAACACCAACGGCTGGTTCCTCCGTCCGGAGGAGGCGCGACGCCTCGTGTCCCTCAAGCCCCACGCGCTGTCGATCTCGATCGACGGGCCCGATGACCTGCACGACGAGATCCGCCGCGGCAAGGGCAGCTTCCGCCGCCTCCTCGAGGGCATCCGCAACATCCAGGACGCGAAGCGCGAGCTCGGCGTCAAGCGCCCGAAGATCGGCATCACGGTGACCGTCTCCGCGCTGAATCAGCACCGCTACAGCGAGGTGCTCGACTGGCTGAAGGACACCGGCGTCGACACGGTCGACTTCGACTACATGTTCTACACCACCCCCGAGCACAACCGTGAGACCGAGGCACTGGTCCCGCTGCCCGTCCACCACAAGGAGGAGGACCAGGACCTGCCGATGTACCTCCGGCAGGTCAACGGCCAGACGCTCTACGAGGAGTCCCAGAAGGCGGTCGCGAAGGGCGAGCAGTACGGCATCCCGGTCGGCTTCGGGCCGCCGCTGAAGACCCCGGAGCAGATGGAGCGCCGCTTCCTCGACGACGAGTACGCCTTCGTCGAGAAGTGCTTCTACCCCTGGAAGACGTTCCGCATCAGCCCGTACGGCGACGTCTACTCGTGCTCGATCGACGTCGCCTTCGGCAACGTCCGCGACCAGAGCGTCATCGACATCTGGAACAACGAAGCCTACCAGACGTTCCGCCGCGCCCTGAAGAAGAGGCGCCTGTTCCCCAAGTGCGCCAAGTGCTGCGCGCTCAACAACGAGTTCTGGAAGTACCTTCCCACCATCGGCTGAAGAACCGCACCCCTCACATGAGCACATTCAGAAAGCAGCACCGCGTCGCCCTGATCGGCGCGGGACGGATCGCGGCGGTTCACCTCGGATTCGCCCGCAGCGTGAAGAACGCGACCGTCGTCGGCGTCTGCGACGCCGACCCCGCGCGCGCCGAGGCGTTCGCGCGCGAGCGCAACGTCCCGGCCTTCTTCGCCGACGTGAGCGAGATGATGCGCGCAATCGAGCCCAGCGTCGTACACGTCGTGACGCCGCCGACGACGCACGCGAAGCTCGCGATCGCCGCCATGCAGGGCGGCGCGAACGTCCTGGTCGAGAAGCCGATGGCGATGCGCGTCGCCGACTGCGACCGCATGATCGCCGTCGCGCGCGAGCACGGACGGCGCATCTGCGTCGACCACAACCGCCTGTTCGATCCGGTGGTCAACAAGGTCCGCGCGTTCGTCGCGAGCGGGCGGCTCGGCGACGTGGTGTCGGTCGAGGCCCACCAGGGTGTGAATCCCGTCGAGGACGGCGGCGCGGGCGGTGGCAACGGCAAGCCGCACTGGAGCGTCGAGGACGCCTTCGCCCCCCTCTACAACCTCGGTCCGCACCCGCTCTACCTGGTCTCCGAGCTCATCGGCCCGGTGAAGTCCATCCAGGTCGCAGGCCTGCAGCCCACCGAGGGACAGGGGATGGTCCCGGAGATCCGCATCGTCCTCGAGGGCGACGACCGCTTCGGCTTCGTCGCGTTCTCGATGCGCAGCCAGCCGTACCTGAACCACCTGGCGGTGTTCGGCACGAAGGCCACGCTGCGCGTGAATCTCAACACGATGACCGTGATCACGGAGCAGAACCGCAAGCTGCCCAAGATGGTCGGCAAGCTCATGGCGAACTTCGAGCCCGCAGCGCAGCTCGTGACCTCGGCCGTGGGCAACGCGATCGCCGTGGCGACCCGGCGCATGAAGACGTACCCGGGCATCCGGGAGACGATCCGCCGCTTCTACAAGAGCCTCGACGAGGGGGCATCGCCACCGGTGACCGGCGAGCAGGGCCGTGACAACGTGGCACTGCTGAACGCGATCGAGGCGCACCTCACGGCGGCCAGCGCGGCGCCGCGACCGCTCGCGACCGGTACCGAAGGAGGTGCCTCGTGGACCTCCTGACCGGAGCGACCGGGTTTCTCGGTCATCACCTCGCGGCCCGCCTCGCACGCGACGGCCGCAAGCTGCGCACCATCGCGCGTCCCGGAACGGACCTGAAGCGCATCCCGCCCGAGATCACCGAGCTCGTCTGGGGCGACATCACTGAGCCCGAGACCCTGCAGAAGGCGATGGCCGGCATCGACGTGGTCTTCCACACCGCCGCTCGCGTGAGCGGTGGCGGGAGCCGCGACGACTTCCGGCGCGACAACGTCGCCGCGGTCGAGACGCTGCTGCGCGCGGCCGAAGCGGCCCGCGTGCGGCGCTTCGTGCACGTGAGCTCCGCCGGCATCTTCGGCGCCGGCCAGAGGGGCGCCGCGATCGACGAGCACACGCCGCTCGATCCGCAGATCGAGAGCCGCGGCTTCTACGCGTGGTCCAAGGCGGAGTCCGACCGCCTGGTCCGCGCCTTCGCGGCGCAGTCGAAGCTCGAGACCGTGGTCGTGCGGCCCGGCATCCTCTACGGCGGCGACGCGCAGCCGTTCCTCGCACGCCTCCAGTTCCCGGTGCCGCGCGGCAAGGGTCGACGCCTGATCGTCGGATCGCGCGCGGCGCTGCTGCCGCTCACGCACGTCGACAACGCCTGCGACGCGATCGCGCTCGCTGCGGATCGTGGCGCGTCCGGCAGCGCGTACAACGTGATCGACGGCCCGACCCGCCAAGGCGACTACCTGGACCTGCTGTCCGCGACCGGCGTCGCGAAGGTCCGTCCGACGTTCCTGCCGCCGTTCCTGCTCTGGCCGGTCGCGTACGGATGCGAGATCCTCGGCCGCCTCGCGAAGCGCAACCTGCCCCTCACCCGCTACCGCCTGAAGCGCGCCACCGAGAGCCTCACCTACGACACCAGCGCCGCCCGCGACGTCCTCGGCTGGACGCCTCGCATCGACCTCGCCGCCGGCGTGCGCGGCATGGCCGCCGACGGTCCGACGGTCCGCTGAGGCCCGCGCCTCCCGGCGCGGCCACGAAGATCCTTCGAGAAACCCCATGGACGACCCCAGAGAACTCCCGCGCGAGACCGGCGACTCCGCCAAGGTCGTTCCGCTGCGACCGCCCGACGCCCGCCCCGCGACCGCGGGCGCGCTCGCCAAGGCTTCCCGCAGGAGCCGACTCCGCACCCTGTTCGTGATCGACGAGCTCGACATCGGCGGCACCGAGCAGCAGATCCTCGAAACCGTTCGGCGCATCGACCGCGACCGCTTCGAGCCGTACGTCTGCTGCTTCCGCCACGGCGCGAAGGCGCGCGAGATCGAGGAGCTCGGCGTGCCCGTGATCCACGAGCCGAAGCGCCACAAGGCCGACCCCGGGCTCGTGCTGCGGTTGTCGGCGATGATGCAGCGCGAACACTTCGACATCGTGCAGACCTACCTCTGGACCGCGAACACGTGGGCGCGGGTCGCGGCCCGGCTCGCCGGCATCCGCTGGGTGCTCGCCTCGGAGCGCAACGTCGACATCTGGGAGGAAGCCTACAAGCGCGTCATCGGACGCTTCCTCGCGCGCTCGACCGACCGGATCATCGCCAACTCCGAGGCCGTGCGGCAGTACCTGCTGAACCGCGGCGGACTCGACGCGGACAAGGTCGTGACGATCTACAACGGCGTCAACTTCGACCGCTTCCGCACGCGCTGCGACGCGAGCGTCCGTCGTCGCGAGCTCGGCATCGCGGACGACGTCGTGCTCGCCGGCTGCCTCGCGCGCGTCGAGCCCGCGAAGGATCACGCCACGCTCCTGCAGGCCATGGCGCTGATCTCGAACCGCGTGCCGAAGCTGCACGTCGTCCTGATCGGCGGCGGCAGCGAGGAGGATCGCCTGAAGCGCATGGCGCACGAGCTCGGCATCGGCGAGCGCGTGCACTTCGTCGGCTTCCGCACCGATGCCGCGGAGTGGCTGCAGAGCGTCGACCTCTCCGTCCTGTCGTCGGTGAAGGAGGGGCTCTCGAACACCGTCCTGGAGTCGATGGCCGCCGGCAAGCCGGTGGTCGCGACCGACGTCGGCGGCAACGCCGAGGTCGTCTTCGAGGGAGAGACCGGATTTCTCGTCCCGTCGCGCGCGCCGACCGAGCTCGGTGCGGCGCTGGCGCGCGTCGCCTCGTCTCGCGAGATGATGGCGTCGTTCGGAGCCGCCGGACGCCGGCGCGCCGACGATCTGTTCTCCGTCGACTCCATGGTCCGGCACACCGAGCGCCTCTACCTCGACCTGGTCGCCTCGGGGACGCTCGCCGCCGCCTGACCGCAGATTCATGCTGGCCTTCATCGTCAATCAGTTCCCGCGCCAGGTCGACGCGTACTTCCTGCGCGAGCTGCTCGGCCTCCTCGACAGCGGGCTCGACTTCCAGATCTACTCGCTGCTCTCGCCGCCGAGGGGCTGGAAGGTCCACGCGGACGCGAAGCCGCTCCTCCATCGCGTCGTGTATCCGCCACCGCCCGGCGATCTCGCGCGTCACGCGCTGGGCTCGTCGGCGGCCCACCCGGCGACGCTCGCGAAGATGCTCGCGCGCATCGCCTGGGGGCACCGCTCGATGCCGACCGCGCTCGCGAAGTCGCTCGCGATCGTCCCCCAGAGCCTCGCCTTCGCACGCGACATGCAGTCGCGCGGTGTGCGCCACATCCACGCCAACTGGGCGACCTACCCCGCCACCGCGGCGATGCTCATCTCCGAGATGACCGGCCTGCCGTACAGCTTCTCGGGTCACGCGACCGACATCTTCGTGCACCACGCGATGCTGCGCGAGAAGATCGATGCCGCGCGCTTCGTCGTGACGTGCACGCGCTTCAACCGCGGCTACCTGACCGACATCGCGCCGGAGCGCGCCGCGCAGATCCAGACCGTCTACCACGGCGTCGACCTGCCACGCTTCGCGCAGAACGGGACGCCCCGCGTACCGAACCGCATCCTCACCGTCGGCACGCTCCGCGCCTGCAAGGGGATCGACGACCTGATCCGCGCGCTCGCGATTCTGCGCGAGCGCGGCATCGACGCCGAGCTCGAGATCGTCGGAGACGGCGAGGAACGGGCGGCACTCGAGGCGCTGGTGCGCTCGCTGAACCTCGAGCGCAAGGTCCTGATGCCGGGCTACCTGCCGCAGGAGGACGTGATTCCCGCGTACCACCGCGCCGCCGTCGTCGCGCTGCCGGCGCACCACGAGGATCACTTCGGGATCCCGAACATCCTGATCGAGGGCCTCGCGGCCGGGACGCCCGTGGTGTGCACCGAGCTCCCGTCGCTGCACGAGCTGATCGAGCACGGCACGAGCGGGCTCTTCGTCCCGGAGCGCGACCCGCAGGCGCTCGCCGACGCCCTGCAGCGGCTGCTCGCGGATCCGGCCGAGGCTGCGCGCATGGCGGCCGAGGGGCGGCGCCGCGTCGCCGAGAGCTTCGACATGGAGCAGACCGTTGCGCAGCTCGCACGAACGCTTCGCGCCGCGAGCACGGGAGACGCCTGACCATGCGCTCGCTGCTCGGCCGCGGAGCGCGCACCGTCGCCAGCGAGGCGATGCACGTCGTCCGGCGCCTCGTGCCCGGGCGCCCGGGCACGGCGCGCGTGATCTACTACCACCGCATCGACGACGAGCAGCACCGCTCCTGCGTCGCGCCGCGCGCCTTCGCCGAGCAGATGGCCTTCCTGCGCGGCGAGGGCTTCAACGTGATGCCGCTCGCGGCGATGCGCGCGCACCTCGACGAGCACCGGCCGTTCCCGGAACGCACCGTGGTCGTGACCTTCGACGACGGCTTCGCCGACAACTACGACGCGGCGTTCCCGATCCTCGCGAGGCACGACGTCCCGGCGACGATCTTTCTCGCGGCGGGCTTCATCGGCGGCGACGACCTGCCGGTGCTGCGCGACCGGAGCGGCATCCGCCCGATGACCTGGGAGCAGGTGCGCGAGATGGCGCGGCACGGCGTCGCGTTCGGCGCGCACACGCTCACGCACCGTTCGCTGACCACGCTGTCGCCGGACGACCTGCGGCAGGAGATCGAGGGCTCGCGCGATCTGGTTGCCGAGCGCGTCGGCGCCCCGGTCGAGACCTTCTGCTATCCACGCGGCCACTTCGACGAGCGCGTCAATCAGGCGACGCGCGACGCCGGCTTCCGCATCGCGGTCACGACCCAGCCCGGCTGCGTCACGCCCGACACCCACCCGTTCTCGCTGCGACGCACCTTCGTCGCACGCGACGACAGCCTGCACGACTTCGCGCGCAAGCTCGACGGCAGCTTCGACCTCCTGCACGCCGCGCGACAGCGCCTCGGCGGCGGCGCGCCCGCGCCGTCCTACGACTGACCCGAACCCCCCGCCACCGGAGAAGACCACCATGTGCGGCATCGCCGGATTTCTCTCGCTCGAGCAGGGCGTCTTCGCGACGAAGACGAGCGCGCAGGCAATGTGCGACGTCATCGTGCACCGCGGGCCCGACGGCCAGGGCTTTCTCGTCGACGGCCCGCTTGCCATGGGCATGCGCCGCCTGTCGATCATCGACCTCGCGGGCGGACAGCAGCCGATCTCGAACGAGGACGGGACGATCTCCGTCATCCAGAACGGCGAGATCTACAACTTCCGGGAGATCCGCGAGGACCTCGAGAAGCGTGGCCACCGCTTCAAGACCAACAGCGACACCGAGGCCATCGTCCACCTCTACGAGGAGTACGGCACGCGCTGCGTGGAGCACCTGCGCGGCATGTTCGCGCTCGCGATCTGGGACGCGCCGCGGCGCCGGCTGCTGGTCGCGCGCGACCGTCTGGGCATCAAGCCGCTCTACTACAGCGTCGGCAACGGACGCCTGCTGTTCGGGTCCGAGCTGAAGAGCCTGCTCGCGGTCGGGCTCGACCGCGAGATCGACCAGCAGGCGCTGCACGACTACCTGAGCCTCACCTACGTCCCGGCCCCGGCGACGATCTTCAAGGCGGCGCGCAAGCTGATGCCGGGCAGCATGCTCATCGCGGAGCGCGGCAACGTCCGCATCGAGCGCTACTGGACCCTGAGCTTCGAGCCCGACGAGAAGCGCTTCCACGACGAGCGCGAGATCGTCGCCGAGGTGCGCGAGCGCGTCGAGGACGCGGTGCGCAGCCATCTCGTCTCCGACGTCCCGCTCGGCGTGTTCCTGTCGGGCGGAGTCGACTCGGCGACGCTGGTCGCCTGCATGCGGAAGTTCCACACCGGACCGCTGAAGACGTTCTCGATCGGCTTCGCCGAGAAGAGCTTCAGCGAGCTCGACCGCGCGCGCGACGCCGCAAAGCACTTCGGCACCGAGCATCACGAGATGATCGTGACGCCGGACGCCGTGACCATGGTGCCGGAGCTGACGAGCGCCTTCGACGAGCCGTATGCCGACTCGTCGGCGATCCCGGTGCTGTGCGTCGCCCGACTCGCACGGCAGTCGGTGACCGTCGCGCTCACCGGAGAGGGCGGCGACGAGGTGTTCGCGGGCTACAAGACCTATGCGGCGACGCGGCTCGCAGGCGTGTACCGCCGGGCCGTCCCGTCGCCGCTGCACAGCCTGATCGCCTGGGGCGTGAACCGCCTGCCGGTGTCGCACGGCAAGGTCAGCTTCGACTACATGGCGAAGCGCTTCGTCGCGGGCGCCTCGCGCGACGCCGTCGACGCCCACTTCTCGTGGAAGGCGACCTTCGACGAGACCGCCAAGCAGACGCTCTACCGCGAGCGGCGCGACGTCGGGCCGACGGTGCGCCTGTACCACGAGGCCGTCGCCGGCATCGACCCCCGGGATCTGCTGTCGCGCCTGCTCATGATCGACACGCGGCTCGGGCTCGAGGGCGACATGCTCGTCAAGGCGGACCGCATGAGCATGGCCACCTCGCTCGAGGGGCGCGTACCGCTGCTCGATCACCCCCTCGTGGAGATGGTGGCGGCGATTCCCAGCCGCTTCAAGATGCGCGGCATGAAGACCAAGGTCCTGCTGCGCGCCGCCATGGCCGATGCGCTGCCGCCCGAGACGACGCAGGGGCCGAAGCAGGGCTTCAACGTCCCGATTCCGAGCTGGCTCAACGGGCCGCTGCGCGAGCTGGTACGCGACACGCTGTCGCCGTCACGCATCGCGGCGACCGGCATCTTCCGCCCCGAGCCGATCCAGGAGCTGATCCGCGCGCACGAGAAGCTCGAGCGCGACCACAGCCGGGACATCTGGACGCTGCTGATGTTCCAGAGCTGGTACGACCGCATCGGACAGGGCGTGCAGGGTGCCGAGCAGGACCGTCTGGTCGGATGATAAGCGGTTGACCGGTATCGAACCGCTCAGGCAATCTTCTACATCTGTCAACGGAAACTGGAGCAACCCACGTGGCTAGGATTCTTGCTCTCCGCGCGGTCCCGCCGAACGCCGCAGCGGCCGTCCAGGACGCGAACCCGGTGTCGCCGGACTCGCCTCTTCCGCGGCCCCCCGAGGCTCCGGAATCGCGCGTCCGGTACGTTCTGCAGGCCGTGCTGGCGATCGGCGCGCTGGTCCTGCTGTCGCCGATCCTGCTTCTGGTGGTGATCGCCATCAAGCTGACCAGCCCGGGCCCGCTCTTCTACGCGGGCGTCCGCACCGGCGTCAACCAGAAGCTGTACACGATGTACAAGTTCCGCACCCTGCGCGAGGGCTCCGAGCGCCAGATCGGCGGACGCCTGCTCAGCCCGCAGGACGACTTCTACACGCCGATCGGCAAGTTCCTGAAGCGCTCCAAGCTCGACGAGATCCCGCAGCTGCTGAACGTGCTGCGCGGCGAGATGAACTTCGTGGGCCCGCGCCCCCTGCGCCCGATCTTCCTCGAGCGCTACCTGAACGAGATCCCGCACTACGCGGACCGCTTCCGTGTCCGTCCCGGCATGACCGGCCTCGCGCAGGTGCGCGGCGGCTACTTCACGTCGCCGCGCAACAAGCTGCGTTACGACCGCCTGTACATCGCGCACCGGACCATCGGCCTCGACGCACAGCTGGTGGCGCTCACCGCGCTCAAGATCCTCAATCGCTGGATCACGCTCGGCGCCTTCCTGCTGGTGCTGCTGCTGTTCGTGTCGTTCATCCCGGCCAGCGCGATGGAGCGGCTGTACATCAGCTTCTCCGGTGCGCGCGTCAATCCGCTGCACGGCGTGATCGCCTTCGGAGCGCTGTGGATGATCCTGCGGCGCGCGCCGAGCGACCGCATCAGCTTCTACCGCAGTCCGCTCAACCTGCCGATCGCCTGCTTCCTGCTGCTCGCGCTGGGGTCGGCGTTCCAGTCCGCCGCCCCCGTCCAGGCGGTGCGCGGTGCCGCATACCACCTGATCACGGGCTTCATCGTCCTGCTCGCGATCCTCAACGGCACCTTCACGCGCAGCTTCGTCCGCAGTGCCATCAGCGCGGTTGCGCTCACGTCGGTCGTGCTGTGCGGCGTCGGCATCCTCGAGCTGGTCCTCGCCGACTACCTGCCGGTGCACGGTCCCGTGCGTACCGGGCTCGGCATGAACAGCATCGGGATCTCGTCGACGCTGGGCAGCCCGATCGCGCTCGCGACCTACCTCCTGCTCGGCGTGCCGTGCGTGCTGTGCAGCCTGACGCGCGCGCAGACGCGCGAGGCGCGCGACTTCTGGGTGGCGGCGGCGACGCTGTGCCTTGTCGGCATTCTGCTCACACGCCACCCGGCGGGCCTGGTCGCCCTCGCGCTGATCGCGACGGCGTACCTCTGGGTGCACTTCAGCACCATGTGGGCAGCGGTGTTCCTCGGCGTACTGACGCCGTTCGTCTACCTCTCGATCACGCACGGGCTCGCCGGCGGCACGTTCAGCTGGTGGCAGCTGCTGTGCGGCAACGCGACCGACGTCTGCCGCAACCTCGGCGACCTGCCGACGCGCACGCTGCTGCTCGGAATGGGACCGCGCACGCTGGGCGAGCTGATGCCGGCCGGCGCCACGCTCGGCGACGCACCGCTGCACCTCAACGGCAACGTCCGGCTGATCGTCGAGAACGGCGTCCTCGGGTGGGCCGCCATGGTGTGGATCCTCGTGACCGGTCTGGTGTCGCTCTACCGCGCGCAGCGCCGCACGGCCGACGCCGGGCTGCGTGCCGCCGTCTGGGCCGTCATGGCCGCCGTGGTCGGCTTCGGCGTCGCCATGCAGAGCTTCGACCCGTTCGACAACATCGCGATCCAGATCCTCTTCTGGGGCCTGCTCGGCATCGGCATCGGAACGGTCGTCCGCCTCGGCGAGCGTCCGAGCGACTACCGCATCGCCCTCAAGCTGGGGCACTGAGCGCCGGCGCGGGCCTCACCAGCGGAGCTCGCCACGCAACTCCCGCGCCGGGAGCGTGCGTGTGCGGCCCTCCCGTTGCAGGACGACCTCCGTCTCCTCCATACGTCCCTCCGCACACGTGAACACCGACTCGACGACGACTCCCGGGCACGCACCGCGCGCGTCGGTCACGCCGACGGACGAGCCGTCGGTGCGGCGCACCTCGACGCCGGGCACCGGCTGCCCGTCCGCATCGAGGACTCGCAGCGCACCCCGACGCGCGTGCTCTACGCGGCCGCTTCCCGAGCAGCGCGGCGGTCCTGGCCGCACGCCGAGCGTCACGACGGTGGCGCCGTCGAGCTCGAGCGGTCGCGGGCAGTCGAGCGTCACGTCCTCGAGCGTCGTCGCGGTCGCGCCCTCGACGCGGACACACGCACCGTCGGAGGCGATGCGACCGCCGCGGACCGTGGTGCCGACGGGGGCGCGCAGCCCGATCTTCGCGTCGCGGTCGCGGTACCGCTGCAGGACGACCGCTCCGCGCGCCACGACGCCGCCGACGAGCAGGGTGTCGCGCGAGTCGCCGCGCACGTGCACGTTGCCGGAGGTGATACGGTTTTCCTCGAGCACCGTGCGCGCCGCGTGCTTCACGTACACGGCGGTGGGTGCGCCCCAGACCCGGCTCCGCGCGAGGACGTTGCCGTGATTGCGCAGGAAGTAGACGTTCTCGCGGCCGTTGTCGTGGACTTCGGCCTCAACGATGCGATTCTCGTGCGCGCCGCTGCCCACGTGGATGCCCTCGTCGGCGTTGCGGAACACCTGCACGCGCACCAGCACGTTGCGACTCGCACCACCGGCGAGGTCGATGCCGTAGCCGACGCGCGCCGCGGGATCGCCGTTGTCGTGCGCGGCCACGCCCTCCACCCGCACGCGCTCGGCCTTCACGAGGCGGAGCCCGCGCTCGAAGCCCGTGATGCCGAGGTGCACCACCCGCGCGCCGCTGGCGGAGCCGTCCACCTGCACGCCGACGCCGCCGGGCGCGCCACGGCCGCGCACCAGGTGACCGTTGCCGTCGAGCACGACCGCGCGACGAACCCGCAGTCCGTCGCCCGCGCAGGGGCCGAGGTCCGCCGGCAGGACGTAGTCGGCGACCACGCGATCGCCGCAGCGGCAGGCGCGACCGCCACCACAGTCGGCCCCGAGCACGCCTCCGGCGGCGCCGAGCAGGATCGCGAGGACGAGAGAAAGCACGCGTGCCGCGGTCGCCGCGGCGCGACGCGCGCGCGCGAACGAACGCTCCGCGGCGTCGCTCGCCGCATCACCCGGTGCTAGCCCGTCGAGCCATGGCCGACTCTGCCCGAGACCACGCCTCGACCCGCGATTCGCTTCCATGCTGAACAAGTTCCGCGGCCTCCTCGGCCACACCCTGATCTACGGGCTGGGCAACTACGGCATCAAGGTTCTCGGCTTCCTGCTGATCCCGCTGTACACGCGCTTCCTCGCGCCGGCGGACTACGGCGTCATGGCGCTCGTGTCAATGTACACGCAGGTGATGTTCGTGCTGATGAACCTGGGGCAGAGCACGTCGCTGTTTCGATTCTACTACGAGCACGACACGCAGGAGGGACGCGACCGCGTGGTCGCGGCGTCGCTGTGGATCGTCCTGCTGTTCGCGCTACCGATGGCGGCGATCCCGTTCCTGTTCAACGAGCCGCTCGCGCAGCTGATCCTCGGCGACTCGGCACTCTGGTTCCTGATGTGCATCGGCACGGCGACGGTCCTGGCGAAGGTCCTGCTGCGCATGCCGTTTGCGATCATGCGCGCGCACGACCAGTCGAAGCGCTATGCCTCGTGGTCGCTCGCGCGCAACGCGCTCGGGCTCGTGCTGGCGATCGTCCTGGTCGCGGGCTTCCACCTCGGCGCGACCGGCGTGGTGCTGAGCCAGTTCCTCGCCGAGATCGTGTTCTGCCTCCTGCTGACCGGCATGACCTTCCAGTCGCTGCGGGCCGGGTTCCACTGGAAGGACATCAAGGACCAGCTCCTGTTCGGCCTGCCGTTCGTGCCGATCGGCGTCGCGTCGTTCGTGCTCGACCTCACGGACCGCTGGTTCCTGAAGCACTACTACTCGACGGCGGAGGTGGGCATCTACTCGCTCGGCTACCGCTTCGCCGAGATCCTGACGTTCGTCGTGACGGCGTTCCAGCTGTCGTGGCCGCAGTTCCTGTTCCGGAACCGGAAGGAGCCGAACGCGCCGCAGCTCTACGCGGACATGACGAGCTACTACCTGGCCTTGATGCTCTTCCTCTGGCTCGGGCTCGCCGTGTTCGCGCCGGAGCTGCTGCGCATCATGGCGACGCCGCAGTTCTTCTCCGCGGCGACGCTCATCCCCATCGTGTCGTTCGCGCTGGTGCTCGACGGCATGGGCTGGATGTTCAACATTGGTGCGCTGTTCTCGAAGAAAACGCTACTGCGCACGGCCAGCGTCGCCCTCGGCGCCGCCGTCAACCTGACGCTCAACTTCCTGCTGATCCCCCGCTACGGCATGATGGGCGCCGCCTTCTCGACCTTCTTCGGTTTCGCGACGCAGATGTCGACGACGCTGATCCTGTCGCTGCGCGTCTACCACGTACCCTACCGGTACGCGCGCATGGCGGCGATGGTCGCCGCGGCGCTCGCGGTCTACGGCGCCTCCGCGATGGTGCACACAGACTCGCTGCTGACGGCGATCGCGATCAAGGCCGCGCTGATCCTGCTGTTCCCGATCGCGCTGCTCGCGGCCGGACTGATCGATCCGAAGGACCTCGCCGCCGTGCTCGCGACCGTCGAGCGGCGCGTGCCGCAGGCGGCCGTCGTCGTGAAGGCCCTGCGGCCGCTGCTGCTGCGCGGCCACGGCGCGAGCCGCTCGTGAGCAACCAACCGGTCACGCCGGGCGTCCCGGCCCCTCGCTCCCCCGAGGAACGCCGCATGAGAGCCAGAGAGCAGCTGACGAACGAGGAGAAGGTCGCGCTCGCGCTCGACGTCCTGAAGCGCGCGCGACCGCTGAACGAGATCTGCGCGTACTACCAGGTGAGCCACACGACCGCGCACAACATCCGCAACACCTTCCTCGAGGGCGGACGGCGCGCGCTGGCCGGCGAGAGCGCCACCGACCATCGGCTGCGCAATCTGGAGACCGTGGTTGCGCGCAACGCCGCGATGATCGAGAAGGCCCGCGACGAGCATGCGGCCGATTCCTGAAACCCCGTCCTGACGGTGCGGCGACTCCTCCGAGCGCTCGTCCCCCTGCTCCTGCTGGCCGCGGCGGTGCCCTGGCTGCCGCAGCTGCTGACCGCCACCGATCCCCTGCCCGAACGCGCCGACGCGCTGTACGTGTTCGCGGGCGACGTCCCCGCGCGGCCGCTCTGCGCGGCGGAGCTGTACGCACGCGGCGTGGCGCCGCGCGTCGCGTTCGGCGGCGGACGCATTCTGCCCGAGCTCGAGGCCGTCGAGCGCGCGATGACCGACGCTGCGGTCAACGCGACCATCGCCATGCACGCCGGCGTGCCGATCGAGGCCACCGTGGTCCTGCCAGAGGGCACCAGCACCTGGGAGGACGCGGCCGTCCTGCGCCGCTGGGCGGAGAGCCAGAAGCTCGAGACCGTCGTCGCGGTGACGTCGCCGCTGCACTCGCTCCGCGCGCGGCTGGTGCTCGACCTCGTCGAGCGGGCGACCGGGATCCGCATCGCCGTCGTGACCTGCGGCGAGCCGCTCGCGCCCGGCTCGCTGTGGTGGCTCGACGAGCGCCCGCTCATCCAGGTGAACAACGAGACCCTGAAGCTCGGTCTGTACCTCGTCCGCTACGTCGTCCCGGCCCGTCTCGGGCTGCGCCCGCCGCCCGGCGATGCGGCGACGCCCGCTGCCTGACGCCAGTCTCGGGACGCCGCGCCCCGGATCGTGCAACGGGTCATGATCTGTTGCGGAAGTCCATGCGGCATCTCGGAAACGCCCGAAAGAAGAAGCTTTGTGACTTGCAATCCTCATCCGCACGGGCGAAATAAACTCAGCACCGAACTCGTCCGCCCCGGCACGGCGCCGGAGCCGGGGTCGGCGTTCGAGAGGTACCTTCCTGATGAGGCTCCGCCGTCGAGCATCGCGAGGCTCCCTGAGTTCCCGCTGCCCCCGTCACCGGCGATCGAGACTCGCCCTGGCCGCCCAGCTGGTGGCCGCCGCCGCTCTGGTCGTTCCACCAGGTCAGGTGGCTGCCCAGGGATTCACCCGGCGGGGTCCGCTGACGACGGTCGACCTCGCGCCGCGCGGCATCCAAGGCGTCGCGGCGCTGCCGACCGTGTGGACCGACTACACGGCGCTGGCGGAGAACCGGCTCAATATCGGCTCCAACATCGAGGTCAGCGGCAACTTCGCGGTCATCCAGCCGGGCGGGCTGCTGAGCTGCGATACCGGGCTGTTCCACAACTCAGTCCCGCCCAACAGCTTCCTCGCGGGCGACAAGATCAAGTGCGAGAACGGATCGTCGGTGAACCACGTGTTTACCAACGACCTGATACTTAACGGCACCGCGCAGGTTCGTGGCACGGTCACCAAGCCGTTCACGTTCCCGTTCACAGTGAACGTGCCGACCCTGCCGCCTTCGGTCGACAATCCCTGTACAGTGGGCGCCGACAACGTCGTGATCGCAATCGACGACTCGCCCGCAACGATCGCTGAGGGCTGCTACGGCGACCTGACGATCAGACCCGGGGCCCGCGCAGATTTGAGCGGCGGAAACTACATCTTCCGCAAGGTCCTCGTAGAAGGAAACGCCAGCTCCGGCGGGGGGCAGTTGGTAGCAAAGTTAGCCTCGGTCCTGAATGTCCAGCAAAGGTTCACTACCGAGGTGAACGCTGACGTCCTCCCCGATAGTTCCGAGCCTGCGGATCTGTTGATCAACATCAAGGGACAGAACAACCAGATCGGCAACGGCTCGGCGGACAACCCGAACGCTTTGTTCATCGGCCGCGTCGTCGCGCCCAATGACCCAAACCTAACGTTCGGCGTGCGCTCGGTGTTCATCGGCAATGCCTACGCCGACGAGATCATCATCTTCGGCGTCCACCTGCCGCGCACGCCGAGCCCGACGCCCACCCGGACGCCGACGCCGACGCCGACGCCGACGCGTACCCCGACGCCCACGCCGACGCGTACCCCGACCCCGACGCCGACCCCGACGCAGCCGTTCGTGCCGACCGCGACGCCGACTCCGTCGCCCACGCCGACCGTCACGGCGACGCCCAGCTTCACGGTGACGCCGACCCCGACCCCGACGCGCACCCCGGGCGTCACGCCGACCCCGACGCCGTTCAGCACGCCGACGCCGACGCCTTTCCGTACGCCCACGCCGACGCCGCCGCTCAACACGCCGACGCCGACGCCTTTCCTTACGCCGACGCCGACGCCACCGCTGGCGACGCCGACGCCGACCTCGTCGTTCGTGCCGCCGACGCCGACGCCGACCTCGCCGTTCGTGCCGCCGACGCCGACGCCGACCTCGCCGTTCGTGCCGCCGACGCCGACGCCGACCTCGC
>VGTK01000033.1 GCA_016874715.1 Deltaproteobacteria bacterium
CCGCGCCTCCTCGCGATTACTGCTGTCGGCCTCCTCTTGTGACCCGTGCGGTCCTCGCCACTCGCTGCGCGAGTGGCTGCGGTCCTCCGATGGGCCTCGTCGGCGCGGCGGAGCCGCGCCTCCTCGCGATTACTGCTGTCGGCCTCCTCTTGTGACCCGTGCGGTCCTCGCCACTCGCTGCGCGAGTGGCTGCGGTCCTCCGATGGGCCTCGTCGGCGCGGCGGAGCCGCGCCTCCTCGCTTTCACGTCTGCCGACCTCCGTTCCCGCGGCGCTCGGCGGTCGGGGAGCGGGTCGCGACGAACGAAGGAAACGGAGAGGGTGGGATTCGAACCCACGGTGCCTTTTTAGGGCACACACGATTTCGAGTCGTGCGCCTTCAACCGGACTCGGCCACCTCTCCGGGCCGCGGTCCTGTAACCCTCGACCGTGCGCCCCGCAACCGGAACGGGACCGTTCGGGACTCACTTGGTCGCGTTCTCGCGAGGCGTGCGCTGCGCGCGGCCACGGCGCGCAGCGAAGAACTCGCGCAGCAGGCGCGCGCCTTCCTCGGCGCGGACACCTGCGGTCACGTCGACGGCATGGTTCAGCGCCGGTACGGCGGTCAGGTCGAGAACGGAGCCGGCGGCGCCGGCCTTGGGATCGGCGGCGCCGTAGACCACCCGCGTGACGCGGGCGTGCAGCGCGGCACCGAGACACATCGCGCACGGTTCGACGGTCGCATAGAGGACCGCGCCGGGCAGCCGGTAGGCCCCGAGCCGCTGTCCCGCGGCGCGCAGTGCCAGGATCTCGGCGTGCGCCGTCGGATCGTGCCGCCCGATGGGCTGATTGTGGGCGCGCGCCAGCTCGCGGCCGTCGAGCACCACGACGGCCCCGATCGGCACCTCCTGCTCGGCCGCTGCCCGCTCCGCCTCGCCCAGGGCGATCGCCATCCAGTCGCGATCCTCCACGACGCTCTGTTCGCATACCCTCGCCACGTCGCAAGCGTGCACGAAAGCGGGCCTGTCCGGGCACCGCCGGTGGCGTGCAACCCCGCGCAGTGCTAGCGAAAATTGTGCGGGTGGGGGTCGATGCCACCCGCTGGACACGGCCGGGGAACGGGACGGAAGGTGAAACGATGACGAGCCTGCCAGAAGCCAAGCGTGCCGCGCGCCATCCCCTCGCGGGGACCTCGATGACCGGCGCGGACATGATCATCCAGGTCCTCGCCGACGAGGGCGTCAACACCGTCTTCGGCTACAGCGGTGGTGCGATCCTCCCGACGTACGACGCGATCTTCCGCTACAACGCCGCGCACGCCGAGGGCGAGGAGATGCGCCTCGTCGTTCCGGCGACCGAGCAGGGCGCGGGCTTCATGGCCGCGGGTTACGCTCGGGCGAGCGGCAAGGTCGGGGTGTTCATCGTCACCAGCGGCCCCGGTGCCACGAACTGCGTCACGCCGATCCGCGACTGCCACGCCGACTCGGTCCCGGTCGTCCTGATCTGCGGGCAGGTGCCGCGCGCCGCGATGGGCACGGACGCGTTCCAGGAAGCGCCGGTCTTCAACATCATGTCGGCGTGCGCCAAGCACGTGTTCCTGGTCACCGACGAGACCAAGATCGAGGCCACGATCCGCACTGCGTTCGAGCTCGCGCGGAGCGGCCGCCCCGGTCCGGTCGTCGTCGACGTGCCGCGCGACGTTCAGCTCAGCCAGGGGGTCTTCCAGGGTACGGGCCAGCTCCAGCTGCGCGGGTACGACGAGCGCCAGCGCGCCCTCCATCACTCTGCCCTGCCCGACCCGGTCGCGAAGGAGTTCTTCCGGCTGCTCGGCGAGAGCGAGCGCCCGCTCATCTACGCGGGTGGTGGCGTCATCAACAGCGAGGCGGCGGCGGAGCTGCGCGCCTTCGCGCAGCGCTTCCGGATCCCCGTCGTGACCACCCTGCTCGGCATCGGCGCGATGGACACGACGAGCGAGCTGTCCCTGCACATGCTCGGCATGCACGGCACGGCGTACGCGAACTACGCGGTCGAGGACTGCGACTTCCTGTTCGCGGTCGGCTCGCGCTTCGACGATCGCGTTGCCGGCAAGGTCAAGGAGTTCGCCCCGGGGGCGAAGATCGCCCACCTCGACGTCGACGCCTCGGAGATCGGCAAGGTGAAGGGCGTCGACTGGGCCTACGTGGTCGACGCGAAGCGCGGTCTCGCGCAGCTGGCGCGGGCGGGCAAGAGCTTCCGCAAGGACTTCTCCGAGTGGCGAAAGCACATCGACGAGCTGAAGGCGACACACCCGCTGGACTTCAATCGCGAGTCGCCGCTCGTGCAGTCCGAGGAGGTTCTCGCGGTTCTCAACGAGATCACGTGCGGTGACGCCATCGTCACCACCGGCGTCGGCCAGCACCAGATGTGGGCCGCGCAGTACCTCGACTTCCGCAACCCGCGTAGCTTCCTCACCTCGGGCAGCATGGGCACGATGGGCTTCGGCCTGCCCGCCGCGATCGGCGCGCAGCTCGCCAATCCGGGCAAGCTGGTCATCGACGTCGACGGCGACGGCTCGATCCGCATGAACCTCGGCGAGCTCGAGACGCTGACCAACTACGACATCCCAGTGAAGGTCCTGCTGCTCAACAACTACGGCGACGGCATGGTGCGCCAGTGGCAGGATCTCTTCTACGCGAACCGCTACTCGGGCTCCGACAAGACGCTGCACAAGAAGGACTTCGTCCGCGCCGCGGAAGCCGACGGCTTCGGATTCGTCAAGCGCGTGACGGCACGCGAAGAGCTGCGCGGTGCTCTCGAAGAGTTCGTCCGGTACGAGGGGCCCGCCTTCCTCGAGGTCATCACGGACCAGAACGCACACGTCTACCCGATGATCGGTCCGGGCATGGGCTACAAGGACATGATCACCGGCAAGTACATCACGCCGCGCTCGAGGAAGGACGTCGTCGTCGACAAGAACGCCGGGTTCTGAGCTCCCCCGCCGCACCACGCTCGCGCGAGGCGCGCGGGCGCGGCGGCGGTGCCGGCGAGGAGCATCGCCCGGGTCGATCTGCTTGACGCCCGCGTCCGGCGGCGGTCGCGCGATTTCCGCGCTTTTCGGGGCGTGGTAGCGTCGCGACATGGACAACGAGCCACAACGGGACCTCGATCCGGAGGATACCCAGGCCTGGATCGAGTCGTTCGTCGAGGTGATCCGCGACGACGGCGTGGACCGGGGACGCCTCCTGCTGTCGCGCCTGCTCGAGTACGGTCAGCGGAACGGCGTCGTCACCCCGTTCACCGCGAACACGCCCTACGTCAACACGATCCACGCGAGCGACCAGCCGGTTTACCCCGGTGATCGCGAGATCGAGCGCCGCATCAAGAACCAGCTCCGCTGGAACGCGATGGCGATGGTCGTCCGGGCGAACAAGCACTCCGGCGGCATCGGCGGACACATCTCCACCTACGCGTCGCTCGCGACGCTGCTCGAGGTCGGCTTTCACCACTTCTTCCGCGCGCACGGCACCGACCGGCCCGGTGACTTCATCTACCTGCAGGGCCATTCGGCGCCGGGAGTCTACGCCCGGGCCTTTCTCGAGGGCCGTCTCTCGGAGCGGCAGCTCGAGAGCTTCCGCCGCGAGCTCGCGCCCGATGGGGGCCTCAGCTCCTACCCGCACCCGTGGCTGATGCCGGCGTTCTGGGAGTTCCCGACCGTCTCGATGGGTCTGTCCGCGATCTCGTCGATCTACCAGGCGCGCTTCAACCGCTATCTCCACGCTCGCGGCCTGGCCGACACCTCGGGCAGCCGGGTCTGGGCGTTTCTCGGCGACGGCGAGATGGACGAGCCCGAGAGTATGGGCGCGATCACGCTCGCGTCGCGCGAGCGACTCGACAACCTGATCTGGGTCGTCAACTGCAATCTGCAGCGCCTCGACGGCCCGGTCCGCGGCAACGGCAAGATCATCCAGGAGCTCGAGGCCGCGTTCCGCGGCGCCGGCTGGAACGTCGTCAAGGTGATCTGGGGCGACGACTGGGATCCCCTGCTGGCGCGCGACGAGAGCGGCCTGCTGCAGCGGCGCATGGGCGAGGTCGTGGATGGGGAGTACCAGCGCTACGTCGTCTCGAGCGGTGACGACATCCGGCGCGACTTCTTCGGCAAGTACCCGGAGGTCCTGGCGCTGGTCGAGGGCATCACCGACGCGAAGCTCGCGCGGATGCGCCGCGGCGGGCACGACCCCGAGAAGGTCTACGCAGCCTACCGTCGCGCGGTGGAGTACAACGGTGCACCGACGGTGGTCCTCGTCAAGACCATCAAGGGCTACGGTCTCGGAGCCGCCGGCGAGGGCCGCAACTTCAGCCACCAGGCGAAGAAGCTCAAGGGCACCGACCTGCGCGACTTCCGCGACCGACTCGGGATCCCGATCGGCGACCGTGAGCTCGACGAGGTGCCCTTCTATCGTCCGGCGGACGACACCGACGAGATCGAGTACCTGCGCGAGCGCCGTGCGGCGCTCGGTGGCCCGGTGCCGCAGCGCGTGGTGCGCTCACACCGGCTCGAGCCGCTGCCGGCGAGCATCTTCGACGAGTTCCGAGCGGAAACGACCGGGCGCGAGGTCGCAACGACGCAGGTCCTGGTCGGGCTGCTGCGCCGGCTGATGAGCGATCCGACCGTCGGCCGGCTGATCGTTCCGATCGTGCCCGACGAGGCGCGGACGTTCGGCATGGACTCGCTGTTCCGCAAGTTCGGCATCTACGCGCAGGGTGGGCAGCGCTATCAGCCGGTGGACTCCGAGATCGTCGCCTTCTACCGCGAGGTCGAGAGCGGACAGCTGCTCGAGGAGGGCATCACCGAGGCCGGCGCGATGGCGTCGTTCACCGCAGCGGGAACCGCGTACGCCGCGCACGGCGTCAACACGATCCCCTTCTTCCTCTTCTACTCCATGTTCGGCTTCCAGCGGATCGGCGATCTGATCTGGCAGAACGCCGACGCGCGCGGCAAGGGCTTCCTGGTCGGAGCCACCGCCGGGCGCACGACACTCGCCGGCGAGGGGCTGCAGCACCAGGACGGGCACAGCCACCTGCTCGCCAGCGCGGTGCCGACTCTCCGCGCCTACGATCCAGCCTATGCCTACGAGATCGCGGTCATCGTCGAGGACGGCGTCCGGCGCATGTACGTCGACCGCGAGGACGTCTTCTATTATTTGACGGTTGCCAACGAGCCCTACGTCCAGCAGGCCATGCCCGACGGGTGCTCGGACGGCATCCTGCGCGGTCTCTACAAGGTCCGGCCCGCTCCCGACGCGGAGGGACGCCCGCGCATGCACCTCTTCGGCAGTGGCTCGATCCTCTGCGAGGCGCTGCGTGCGCAGGAGCTGCTCGCTGCGCGCGGAGTCGCGGCGGACGTCTGGAGCGTAACCAGCTGGAACGAGCTGCGCCGCGACGCGATCGCGGTCGAGCGCTGGAACATGCTGCACCCGCTCGAGACGCCGCGCGTGCCGTACTTCCGGCAGGCGCTCGAGGCGGAGCCGTGGCCGATCGTCGCGGCGAGCGACTACGTCAGGACGCTCCCGCTGGCGCTCGCGACCTGGGCGCCGGACGGGCTGCACGTGCTCGGCACCGACGGCTTCGGCCGCAGCGAGACGCGCGAGAGCCTGCGGCGCTTCTTCGAGGTCGATGCCGAGTCGATCTGCGTGGCGGCGCTGAGCGAGCTGGCACGCCGCGAGGAGATCGAGCCGCGGCTCGTGCACGACGCGATCGTCGAGCTGGGCATCGATGCCGAGAAGGTCGACCCCACGACGGTTTGAGGGCCCGGGGTGAGCGGCGGGCACCCGTGTGCGGCTACTGGTCGCCCCAGCGGTTCCACGACACGACCGACGCGAGCGGCAGACGCCGAGCCGGGCGGAAATCGGTGCCGGTGAAGTACGCGATCGGCAGCAGCGCAGCCTGGGTCCAGGTGTCGGGAATCCCGAGGATGGCGGCGGCCTCCTTCTCGTGAATGAGATGGATGGTCGTCCACGCGCTGCCGAGACCGCGACTGCGCAGTGCCAGCATCAGCGACCACACGGCGGGCAAGATCGATCCGTAGACCGAAGCCTGCGCGAACTGGGGCAGGCTCTCCACCCGGCCCTCGATGCACGGCACGACCATCACCGGTGCCTCGTGGAGGTGGTCGGTGAGGTACTGCGCGGACTCGACCACGCGCGGCAGCTGGTGTGCGCGCGGATCGTCGGCCGGGAGCTCCGGACGCGGGAGCTGAGTGTAGACCGACCACCCCTGTCGGTAGAGGTCGGCGAGGGCCGCGCGCTTCGCCGCGTCGGTCACCACGACGAAGTGCCAGGTCTGGGCGTTGCTCCCGGTCGGAGCCTGGAGTGCGATCTCGAGGCACTTCTCGATCACGTCACGCGGCACGGGCCTCGAGAAATCGAGGCGCTTGCGCACCGAGCGCGTGGTGGTGAGCAGGTGGTCGGTGCTCGCGAGATCCATGCTATTCCCTCCCGGGCTGCGGGCGAGTGCCGTGGTCAGCGGTCGTGTGCGTAGCTCATCACGAGATGCGCCACGGTGCGTGCGCTGCCCGGATTGAAATAGCTGTGCGCCTGATCGGCGCGGAAGAACAGAGTGTCGCCCGGGCCGAGCTTCGCTTCGGCCTCGCCCGACTGCACGACCAGCTCACCGGCGATGACCGTCAGGTGCTCGAACACTCCCGGCGCGTGCGCATGTGCCTCTTCGAGGCAGCCGGGCTCGAGGGTGAGCTCGTAGACTTCGGGGGCGCGCGCGTCGCCCTCGTGAAAGAGCACCCGCGAACGGAAGCGGTTGTCCGCCGACGCGATCACCCGGCCGCGACTCGCGGGTTGCACGCGGAAGTCGGGATCGACGACGCTGGAGAACATGCTGTTCGCGAGCAACGACCCGAACGGCACGCGGAGCGCCGTGGCCAGGTGCCACACGGCGCGAAGGCTCGGCACCGCGCCGCCGTGCTCGAGCGCCACGACGAGGTCCTCCCGGATGCCACTGCGGGCAGCCATCGTCGCGAGGTCGATGCCGCGTTCGGCGCGCAGCGCCGCGACGTTCGCGCCGACCGCGCGTCCCATCTCACGCCCCTCGGGGCTGTCGGGACCGCTCAGGCTGTCCTCGCGCTCGGCCCTCACCTCGTCGAGCACGGCGTCGTCGAGCGAGGCACCGCCGAGCTGCACCACCTTCGACATGCCGCCACACAAGCAATTCCTCAGGATGGATGCAACGCGTGTCCTCAGGATGGGTGCAATGCGTGCGAACCGGGCAGCGCGATCCTCCGGAGCAGAGCGGCGGGGACCAGAGCGAGCAGCATGAGCCCGGTGTAGCCCTCCCAGACTCGCACGTAGCTGCCGTAGTGATCGAAGATCGCGGCCGACAGGAAGTTGCCCGCGATCGTTCCGGCCATGCAGAAGACCATGGCGACGCCCATGAGGCGGCCCATCTGGCCCGCGCCGAAGAGCTCGTTCAGCACCAGCGCCAGCAGCGCGACCGCACCCGCGTTGACGACCCCGTAGACCACCGCCCAGCCGTAGAACGCGGTCGTCGTCACGCCGGGCAGCCACAGCACGACCGACGTCGCCGCGAGACCGCCGACCGTCACGAGCAGCGCCGCGCGCGCCGAGGTGCGCTCGGTGAGCCAGCCGATCGCGACCGACCCGAATGCGCCGACGAGCGTGCTGAGGCCGTAGACGTACGACGCCTCGTCGGCGGTCCGACCGAGGTCGCGCTGGAACGCCGGAAAGTGGATTCCGACCGACGTGATGAAGGCGTAGACCAGCACGTACGTCGCGATCAGCAGCCAGAGCGCGGGCTCGCGCCACGGGAGATCGCCGAGGCGCGCGCGCGGGTCCGGTGCGCCGTCGCCCTCGGCGGTTTCGCCCGCGCCCTCGGCGGCGCGCAGCACCACGAGGATGAGCAGTCCGAGAGTCAGATAGACGGCGCCGAGCGTCGTCAGCGTGCCGCGCCAGCCGAAGTCCAGCAGGAGAGCGGCGGCACCGACGTGCACGCCGCTCGTGATCAGGTTGTCGCCGCCGTTGAGGACGCCGATCGCGACTCCCCGCCGGTGGCGGAACAGCCGCAGGACGAGCGCCGAGCCCGCGACCGAGCCGATGCACGCCTGTCCCGGTCCGATCAGAAGGCTGATCGCGTAGAGCTGCCCGAGCGAGGTCACGGTCGCGAGCCCGAGTGTGCCGATCCCCATGGCGGCAGCCCCCGCGGCCATGACCGCGCGCGCGCCGAAGCGGTCGACCAGCTGGCCGGCGAAGGGTGCGACGAGCATGAGCAGCAGCAGGCGGAGGTTCGTCGC
The DNA here is from genome assembly GCA_016874715.1 of Deltaproteobacteria bacterium. GTDB lineage: Bacteria > Desulfobacterota > Binatia > UBA12015 > UBA12015 > VGTK01. The sequence continues at coordinate 8,274 of VGTK01000033.1, forward strand.
CGCCGCGTACTGCGAGCGCGTCCAGCCGAGTTCGTCGGTGATCGGCGTGAGGAGCGGCGACATGCCGAAGGACAGAGCCGAGTGTGCGCTGACCGCGAGCACGCCGATGCCGAGCGCGAGCCACGCGCGAAACGGCTCGCCGAGGAAGCCGGCCTGCGGGGCGGCGGCACGCGGCGGCGGATTGGTCCTTGCTACCAAGCGGCCGGGTATACGGCGGCGCCACCCGGCCGCGCAAATCACGCGGGCGAGTCGTGTCGTTTGCGCGACGCGACAGCCTCTGATGTCGTCAACCGGCTGAAGGAGGAGCGATGCGCGAGATCGTGGGCGACGTGTTCACCTGGTCACGGCTGTCCGAGCCGCACGGCTACGATTTCAACGGCTATCTCGTGCACACGCCGGCGGGGAGCGTGTGCATCGACCCGGTCGCGCCCGACCCCACGGACCTCGCCGAGCTCGTGCAACGCGGCGTGACGACGATCGTGCTGACCAACCGCAACCATGTGCGCGCCAGCAACGCGGTCCGCGCCGCGTGCGGCGCGCGGGTCGCCATCCACCCCGACGACGCGGCCCACGCGCGTGGCCAGGGCGCCGAGATCGACGGCGAGCTGCACGGCGGCTCCCGCGTCGGGCCGCTGGTCGCCGTCGCGGTCCCCGGCAAGTCGCCGGGCGAGCTCGCGCTGCACTGGCCCGAGCGCCGCATCCTGTTCGTCGGGGACGCGGTGATCGGCAACCCGCCGGGGCACTGCTCGCTGCTGCGCGATCGAGTCCTCGATGATCCCGCGCGGCTCCGGGCGAGCGTCGAGACGCTACTCGCGCTGGATTTCGACGTCCTGCTCACCGGCGATGGAGCACCCATTCTGAGCGGTGCGCACGACCGGCTCGCGGAGCTGGTGGCGAGCTTCCCGGCGTCCTGAGCGCCCTGCCCGACCAATGTTCGGACGGTTGTTCTTGACTCCGGGTCCATGCCCGTGATGCGCTACCGTCCGACCGGACGGTCGCCTCGCGAAGGCCGCTCGGTCCGATTGCTCCAACGCCGCAGGAGACCCGCCATGCCCATCGATTTCACCCTCACCCCTGAGCTCGAGGCGCTCCGCCTCCGCGTCCGCGACTTCATCGAGCGCGTGGTCAGGCCGGGGGAGGCGAAGATCGGTGACCGCGACGACATCGACCGCGCGGAGTACGTCAAGATCCTCATCCAGATGCGCCAGGAGGCGCTGAGCGCCGGGCTCTGGCTGCCGCACATGCCCCGGGAATGGGGCGGCATGGGGCTCGGGCACGTTCAGCTCGCGATGGTGCAGGCCGAGGCGGCGAAGGCGTCGTACGGTCCGTGGGTGCTCAACTGCCAGGCGCCGGACGAGGGCAACATGCACACCCTCCTCCACTGGGCGACCGACGAGCAGAAGGAGAAGTACCTGCGCCCGCTGTGCGAGGGGCGCGCGATGAGCTGCTTCGCCATGACCGAGCCGGAGGTCGCGGGCTCCGACCCGACGCTCATCCAGACGCGCGCCGTGCGCGACGGCGACGACTGGGTGGTCAACGGCCACAAGTGGTTCATCTCCAACGCGCGGCGCGCGAGCTTCGCGATCCTGATCGCACGCACCGAGGAGAACCCCGATCCGCCGCAGGCCGGCAACACGGGCTTCATCGTCGACATCCCGTCCGAGGGCTGGGAGCGCGTCCGCGAGGTCGAGACCATGCACGGCGCCAGCGGCCATTCCGAGATCCGCATCGACAACCTGCGCATTCCGCAGCGCAACATGCTCGGCGGGCGGGGCCAGGGCCACCGCCTCGGGCAGTACCGCCTCGGCCCGGCACGCCTCGCGCACTGCATGCGCTGGATCTCCCAGGCCGAGACCGCGCTCGACATGATGGTCGACCGCTCGCTGAAGCGCTTCACGCACGGCTCGATGCTCGCCGACAAGCAGGGAATCCAGTGGATGATCGCCGACTCGGCGATGGAGCTCTACCAGGCGAAGCTGATGGTGCTGCACGCCGCCTACAAGATCGACAAGGGCGAGGATTTCGTCTCGGAAGTGTCGATGGCGAAGCACTTCGTCGCCAACTCGCTGGGCCGCATCATCGACCGCGCCATCCAGGTCCACGGTGCGCTCGGCTACTCGACCGACACGCCGCTCGCCCACATGTACCAGCACGCGCGCTGGGCGCGCTTCGCCGACGGTCCGGACGAGGTGCACCAGATGCGCATCGCGCAGCGCACCATCGCCGCGTATCAGAAGGACAAGAGCACGCGCGCTGCGACCGGCAACCTGCCGGTCTGAGCGCCCTTCCCGTTCCGCAGAGGTGTACGTGAGCAACGCAATGTCCGCCGATTCGATCAATCTTTCCAACATCGATTTCTGGGGCGCGCCGTGGTCCGAGCGCGAGGCCGCGTTCGCGGTGCTCCGGCGCGAGCGACCGATCGCGTTCTTCGACGAGCTCGAGCTGCCGTTCCTGCCGAAGGGACCGGGCTACTTCGCGATCACGCGGCACGCCGACATCCTCGAGATCAGCCGGTCGCCGGAGCTCTTCTGCTCGGGCAAGGGCGCGACCTCGATCCCCGACATGCCGACCGAGATGCTCGATTTCTACGGCTCGATGATCAACATGGACGACCCCCGCCACCAGCGGCTGCGGGGCATCGTCTCGCGCCGGTTCACGCCGAAGATGATCCAGGCGTTCATGGACGACGTCGAGAAGATCACCGTCGACGTGATCGAGCGCGTGATCGACAAGGGTCGCGCGGATTTCGTGAGCGAGATCGCGGCGCCGATGCCGCTCATCGTGATCTGCAACCTCATGGGCATTCCGCAGAGCCAGCACCAGCTGGTGTTCGACAAGTCGAACATCATCCTCTCGGGCGGCGACCCGGATTTCCTGCCGCCCGACACGGTCAACCCGATCGGCGTGTTCCTGGAAGCCGGTGCCTCGCTGGCCGCCCTGCTGCGCGACCTCGCGCAGCACCGCGTGAAGCACCCGAGCGACGACCTCACCTCGGCGCTGGTCAACACCGAGCTCGACGGCGAGCGGCTGACCGACGAGGAGATCGCTTCGTTCTTCATCCTGCTCGCCGTCGCCGGCAACGAGACCACGCGCACCGCGATCAGCCACGGCATGTTCGCGCTCGAGCAGCATCCGGAGCAGGCGCGCCGGTGGCGCAACGACTTCGAGGCCATGGCTCCGACGGCAGTGGAGGAGATCGTGCGCTGGGCGACGCCGGTGATCTTCATGCGCCGTACGGCCACGCGAGACACCGTGCTCTCGGGACACCAGTTCCACGAGGGGGACAAGACGATCCTGTTCTACAACTCGGCCAACCGCGACGATGCCGTGTTCGAGGACCCGTTCGAGTTCGACCTGCGGCGCGCGCCGAACCCGCACGTTGGCTACGGCGGTCCGGGGCCGCACTTCTGCCTGGGGGCGCACCTCGCGCGCCGCGAGATCACGGTGATGTTCCGCGAGCTCTTCAAGCGCATCCCGGACATCCGCGTGGCGGGCGAGCCGGCGCAGCTGCGCTCGGCGTTCATCAACGGGATCAAGCGTCTGCCGGTCGAGTTCACGCCGGGCGGCTCGCGCGCCACCTGAGCACCATTCGAGGGCCGGCGCCGGGCGACGCTCCGTCATCCGGCACCGGCCCCTCTGCGAAGGCGAAGCCGAGCAGGCGACCGCTGGAGGAAAGGGGCAGCGCCCCCTTTCGCTCAGTGGAAGAAGTGCCCGCCGTTCACGTCGAGCGCCTGCCCGGTCACCACGCGTGACAGGTCCGAGGCGAAGAACACGACGCTGTCGGCGATCTCCTCGGAGTGCGGGATGTGGTCCAGCGCCGTGTGCTTCGCGACGCTCTGGTAGACCTGCTCGGGCGTGATCCCCTGCTGCTTCGCGAGGATCTTGAAGTAGCCCTCGAGCGACGCCCCCCAGATGTACCCGGGGACGACCGAGTTGACGCGGATCTTGTACTGGCCGAGCTCGCGCGCGAGCACCTGCGCCGCTGTCATGAGCGCGCCCTTCGACGCCGCGTAGCCGCCGTGCGTCGGCTCGATGATGCGCATCGACATCGAGTTGATGAAGACGACCGAGCCGCCGCCCTGCTCCTTCATGAGCGGCACGACCTCCTTCGTGAGCTGCAGCGCGCCGAAGACGTTGACGTCGAAGATGCCGCGCCAGCCGTCGAGGTCGTCGTTCTCGAACGTCTTGAAGCTGGGGCCCTTGAAGGCGTTGTTGACCAGCACGTCGACGCGGCCGAACTCCTTCTTTGCCGCCTCGACGAGGTTCACGCAGTCTTCCTTCTTCGCGATGTCGGTCGGCACGCAGAGCGCGCGGCGGCCCACCTTGCGGACCTCCGCTGCGACCTCCTCGAGCCTGTCGGCGCCGCGCGCCGCGAGGACGAGGTGCGCGCCCTCGCGCGCGAAGGCGCGCGAGATGTCGCGGCCCATGCCGGGACCGATCCCGGAGACGATCGCAATGCGGTTCTCGAGCAGCATGTCGTTCCTCGTGACGTTGGACGGTCAGTCAGGGTCAGTCGTCGAGCAGCGGCGCCACGCCGCCGCCGAAGGCGTCGATCTGGTCGATCAGCTCCGCGCTCGAGCGCGCGCGGAAGCGCACGCCGAAGTGGTGCACGCCGATGTCCTTCAGTCCGCGCAGGTGCGCGGCGATCTCCTCGGGCTTGCCGGTGCGTGCGTTCGCGCCGACGTCGAACGACGGCGTGCCGACGTAGAGCCACTCGCTCATCGTGCCGATCTCGATCGGCGCGTCGCCGAGCTTCGCGCGCCGGTGCTCGCGGATGGTCGCGATCGCCTGCGGCAGCTCCGCGCGCGGTGTGCCCTGCGGCAGCCAGCCGTCGCCGCGCTCGGCGGCACGCTTCAGCGCCGCAGGGGTCGAGCCACCGACCCAGATGGGCGGCCGCGGCCGCTGCGCGGGACGCGGCGCGAGGCCGACCTCGCGCACCGGCCACTCGGGTCCGTCGTGCGCGGGGTACTCCTCGAGGAAGGCCTTCTTGACCACGTCGATCGCCTCGTCGAGCAGCTTGCCGCGGCGCTTGAAGTCGACGCCGAGGGTGGCGAACTCGCCCTCGAGGTGGCCCGCGCCGACGCCGAGGATCACGCGTCCCCCGGAGAGCGCGTCGAGCGTCGCGAAGGCCTTCGCCGACAGCAGCGGGTGCCGGTACGGCAGGATCAAGACGTGCGACATCAGGCGCACGCTCTGCGTCGCGGCGGCGAGGTAGCCGAGCGTCGCGACCGTGTCGTACCAGGTCGTGCCCATGGCGCCGGCGCGCTCGCGCGGCACGCAGACGTGGTCGCAAACCGCGACGTAGAAGAAGCCGTTGCGGTCGCAGGCCTGCGCGATCCTCACGAGATCGGCGGGGCCCGCGTCGCGCTCCCAAGGCGCCGCGAACACGGTGCTCTGGGCCTGGATCGGCAGCTGCATCCCGTAGACGAGGCGTCCCGGGGGAACGATCTGGACCGCGTCTGCGACGCCCGCCATGCGGTGCTTCCTCCTGTTCCGTTGCCACGCCGCGGCAAACGGCGTCCGCCGACAGCCGCGCGCGGGCCCGGCTGCGCCGGGCTTCGCCGTGGTACTTGCGCCCTGCGACGCTTGTCAACGACGCATCGCTGCGCAGCGCAGCACGCCGGTGACATGCCCGTCCGCAAATCGCAACGTCGAGCGCATCTTTACTCCCCCGCGCCGGTTCGCCAGAACCGTCGCACGATGGACTTCTCGCTCTCCGCCCACGAGCTGCGCTTCCGCGACGAGCTGCGTTCGTGGCTCGCCGCCAATCCGCCACCGTATGCGGCCATCCTCGACCGCGTGGGACGCTCCGAGGACCACCCCGGCGCCGACGCGATGGTCGCGTGGGCGAAGCTGCTCGCGAGCGGACGCTGGCTCGGACTCGCGTGGCCGAAGGAGTACGGCGGCCGCGGGCTCGGCCTCGTCGAGCAGATGATCTTCTACGACGAGACCGCACCGCTCGACCCGCCGCAGCTCGGGCAGATGGTGAGCCTCGGCGTCGTCGGCCCGACGCTGCTGCGCTACGGCTCGGAAGCGCAGAAGAAGCGCTTCCTGCCGCGCATCCTCGGCGCCGACGACGTGTGGTGCCTCGGCTTCTCCGAGCCCGGCTCCGGGTCCGACCTCGCGTCGCTGCGCACGACGGCGCTCGTCGACGGCGACCACTTCGTGCTCTCGGGCTCGAAGATCTGGACCAGCCACGCGCCGATGGCGCAGTGGTGCTTCGTGCTGGCGCGCACCGAGGCCGGCTCGAAGCGGCATCACGGGCTCGGCGTGTTCCTGATGGAGATGTCGCTGCCCGGCGTGGAAGCCCGCCCGATCCACAACCTGGTCGGCGAGCCGCACTTCGCGCAGCTCTTCCTGAACGACGTGCGCGTGCCGCGCGAGTGCCTCGTCGGCGCGCCCGGCGACGGCTGGACGATCGTCAACGGCGCCCTCGCCGCCGAGCGCGACCTCTGGGTCTTCGAGATGTCGGGCGAGCTGCGCACCGCGCTGCGGCGAACCCTCGGCTACGCGAAGCAGGTCGCGACGGACGAGCAGCCCGGCCATCACGCTCCGAGCCAGCGCCAGTCGCTCGCGCAGGCCTGGATCGAGCTCGAGCTGCTGCGCCTCAACGGGCTGCGCAGCGTCACCAACGCGCTGCGCGGCAATGCCGACGCACTCGACGCGTCCCGCCACAAGGTCTTCGGCAGCGAGCTCGCGCAGAAGGTCGCCGGGCTCGCGCTCGAGCTGCAGGGGCCGTTCGCGCAGCTCGCCGGGTGCGAGGACTTCTCACCCGACCGCGGCACCGCCGCGCACCAGTACTTGACGCGGCGCTCCTCGACCCTGATCTCGGGTACGTCCGAGGTGCAGCGCAACATCATCGCGCAGCGCGCGCTCGGCCTGCCGCGCTGAGGTAGAGCACGCCGATGCTGCTGATCGACAACCTGGCGAGGAACCGCCGCGAGCGCGGCCAGAAGCCGTACCTCGTGCACGAGGGCCGCACCGTCACGTTCGAGGAGTTCGACCGCCTGACGAACCAGATGGCGCACGCGCTCACCCGGCTCGGCGTCGTCAAGGGCGACCGGGTGACCATCGGGCTCGGCAACTCGGTGGAGTACGTCGTCACCTCCTTCGGCGCGCTCAAGATGGGCGCCATCCTCAATCCGGTGAACCCGAACCTCGGCGCCGGCGAGCTGTCGTACGTGATCGGACACGCCGAGCCGCGCGTCCTCGTCACCGCGGCCGGATCGTCGGGCAACGTGACGTCCCCGGACCTGAAGCGTCCGGCCGGCACGACCCTCGCGGCGTTCGGCGACGTTCCCGGTGCGGAGAGGCTCGACGAGATGCTCGCGCAGGCGCCCGACGAGACGCCGGCCGGGACGGTCGGCCCGAGCGACGGCTCGACCCTGCTCTACACGTCGGGCACGACCGGAAATCCGAAGGGCGTGCTGTTCACGCACGGACGCACCGGCGGCAGCAGCGCGTTCTTCATCCCCGGTCTCGGCATCACGCCCGACGACGTGATCCTGTCGGTCGGACCGCTCTTCCACGGCAACGCGTGGTCCTGCGCGGCGCTCGGACAGCAGGGCGGCTGCACGTTCGCGTTCCCGCGCGCGTTCTCCGCATCCGAGTTCTGGCCGCTCGCGCACCGCACCAACGCGAGCATCTTCTTCACGCTGGGCACGATCCTCGCGATCCTGCTCGCGCAGGAGCCCAACGAGCTCGAGCGCACGAGCGCGATCCGCGTGATCCTCGGACTCGGCAGCGCGCCGATCCGCGACCGCATCCGCGATCGCTTCGGCATCTCCAACGTCGTCGAGTGCTTCGGCTCGACGGACGCGGGCGTGGTCACGCTCGAGCCGCTCGGACAGGAGCCGCGCCCGGGCTCGGCGGGTCCGGCGGTCCCCGGCGTCACGCTGCACATCCTCGACGACGAGAAGCGCGAGCTGCCGGTGCGCGAGGTCGGCGAGATCGCGGTCGAGTCGTCGTACCGCATGGCCGCGTACTTCCGCGACGAGGAGCAGACGAAGCAGGCGCTGCACGGCGACTGGTTCCTGAGCGGCGACCTCGGTTACCTCGACGAGGACGGCTGGCTCTACTTCGTCGACCGCAAGCGCGACGTGATCCGGCGCGGCGGCGAGAACATCTCGTCGGTGCTGGTCGAGAAGGCGATCCGCGAGCATCCGGCGGTCACGGACGTCGCGGTGGTGGGCATGCGGCACGACGTGCTCGGGCAGGAGGTGAAGGCCTTCGTCGTCACCCGCGAGCCGGTGAGCGCGCACGATCTGAAGGCCTTCGTCGCGGCGCGCCTCGCGAAGTTCCAGGTGCCGACGCTGTGGGAGTTCCGCGACTCGCTGCCCAAGACCCCGACCCAGCGCGTGGAGAAGTACAAGCTGCGCGGCGAAGCCCCGAGCGGGACGAGGCCGCTGCTCGGCTAGCGGCCCGCCGGCCGCTGCAGTTTCGCGTCCAACGCGCCGATACTCCGGCGTGGTGCCCCGCTCCAACCGCCACCCGGGGAGAACCGGCGTGAAGACCTTTGCGACGAAGCTCGACGATCGGATCCTGCGCGCGGCGCTCGCGCTTCTGCTGCTCGCCGCCGCCCTCGCGCTGCCGCGGCACGCACGCGGCGCGGACCCGGCGCTGCTGCGGCAGTCCGGCCCGGTGTTCCCGATCCGTCCCGACGCGCGTCTGCCGATCGTGCCCTACGCCGCCGCGCCCGAGGTCCACTTCGTCCCGAACACCTTCCGCTTCTGGAACGATCCGCGCTTCGCGACCACGACCGACCCGCCGAAGCCCGCGTATGCGGACGTGGTCGAGGCCCCGACCGGCTTCCTGCCGTGCCAGGGTGGACCCTTCGCGCTCTGCTACTACTCGGGCCCCGACGGCTCGCCGGCCAGCGAGAATCTCTCGTGCCGGGTGACGCCCAACGGACGCTTCGCCGACTGCCGCTGCTACGAGATTCCCTACGGAGCGTACTTCGTCCTCAACACGTCCATCCTCAACTACCCGGTCTACCTCGAGACCCTGGAAGCCTGCGGCGAGGACGGCAGCGGCTGCAGCGCGACCAACTCGGCGCCGGTCTGTGACTACATCAACGAGAACCGGTTCATTCCCGGAGCGGACCTGATCTCGACCTTCTCGTTCGACTGCGTGCCGACCGACGGTCTCGGCTCGACGAGTTGCACCCGGTCGGATCCACCTTACGCCGGATGCATGACGGCGCCGTGCAAGCGTACCGACGAGCCCGGCATCGTCGAGTGCTCGTGCCCGACCTACGACGGCCCGTACCAGGTCGGCCAGAGCGAGGTGTCGTGCGACCTCGGCGACGACCTCGTCTGGTCCGCCGCATACGCCGCCGACGGTCCGACCTTCCCGCAGCCTCCCTCCTGCATCCCCGACGCACCCGGCACCCTCGGCTGCCCGCTCTACTCGTCGTCGACGACGCTGCCGCAGGGCACCGACTGCGCGACCATCTGCGAGGCCTACGCGTGCGCGCCCAACGGCAGCATCGAGCCCGGCTACACCTGCGACGCGACGCTGTGCACCGGACAGTGCAACGACCGCGAGCTCGTCGGCGAGGCGTGCGGCGACCTGCCGCAGTGTCCGGCGGACGGCACCGCGGCGATCATCGCGCTCGAGAAGCAGGTCGGCTGCAGCTGCTGCGCGAGCCAGCTGTGCGGCTGCACGCCGAATGCCGCGACCAACGCCGCCATCGGTGCTCTGGTGGACGCGCAGCGCGCGTCGGGCATCACCACGCAGTGCGACGTGAACGGCACGCTCTGCGGCACCGCCACCCCGTGAGAGACCGGGCGCCGACGCTCGCCGCGTCGGCGCCCGACCCGATCTTCACTTCGCGGCGGGCTTCTCGTCGACCACGGGGATCGTCTTCGCGAGCTCGTAGCGCAGCACCGCGTCGATCTTGTTCTCGAGCTGGAAGAATCGCGCCACCGTGCGTCCCGGCAGGACCTTCGCGAACTGGTCGAGGTACGAGCGCCGCAGCTTCGCGCGCTCGGCCTCGGCGTCGAGGTAGCCGGTGATGAGCTGCATCGCCTTCTCGCCCGAGAGGTCCTTCAAGCTCTTCTCGTAGTCGGCGACGAGCGCCGCGACGCGGTCGCCGATCGCCCCGATCTGCTGCGCGTACTCGTCGTACAGCGGCCAGAACGCCTTCGCCTGCTCGTCGGTGAGCTGCAGGTTCACCGCGACGAAGGCCTTGCGGTTCGCGCGCAGCGTCGACAGCAGGACGTCGGCGGTCGCCTCCGTCGCGGCGCCGCGCGACGCGGGCACCTCGGACTGCGCCGACGCGACGGCAGCGCAACCGAGCGACAGGGCCACCAGCGAGACGCGGACGAACGACCTGGCGAACATGACGGTTCTTCCCTTCCCCGTTCCGTGTGCACGCATGGCGGCTACTCGTCGATCCGGGTGATCTTCGAGCCCTGGATGCCGATACCCGCCATCAGGCCCTTCTGGTTGAAGATGAACGCGTAGACGTCCTGCGTCAGCGTGGTGCTGCTGAACGACTTGCCCATGCCCTGGTCCCAGACCACGACGCTCGGACCGCTGCCGATCTCCCAGCCGCTGCTCTTCTTCAGGTAGTCGAGCGCGCCGTCGTTCATGAAGAACAGCGCGTAGCCGAACACCTGCCCGCCGACCTGCAGACCGTACGACGCGGCGACCGAATTGTAGTAGCCGGCGACGCGGTCGCCCTCGAAGAGCAAGCCGTCGCCGATCTGGCCGCCGAACAGGAAGCCAGCCTTGATCATCTTCGGGAAGACGAGCACGGCCCGGGACTTCTTCTTCAGCTCGCGTGCGGCCGGGTTGGTCGCCATGAGGCTGTCGAGGGCCCGTCGCGAGGTGCGGACGAGCTCGGCGTCCGCGGCGCGCGCGGGTGGCGCCGCGACGGCCAGCGTGACGGCTGCCGCTGCCAGGAGGACCAGCATGCGCTTCATCGTGTTCGCTCTCCCTCGCCCGCCCCGGGCATCGAGGGCCTGCCGCGTGTCGCTCCCCGCGAACCACGGGACCCGACCTTGCTCATGACGCACTCCGGGCGGAGCCGCAAACGCCGCGCCAGCGTTGGGAGTCCGACGCGTAGCGGAGCAGCGCGGTGCCGGAGCCTGCACGTTCCCGTCGATTGCCGCGCCTCGGAATCCGCGTTCCCACCGGAGCGACCATTTGACGCTTCGCCACGCGCGGCGCACGGTCGGCGACAGGAATTCCGCAGCACCCCCGCGGGACCGGATGGGCAGACGATCTTCCGCACCGCGGCGCGCCGCTTGCAATTCCTCGGTCTCGCCGGACGGGACGATCGACGAGATCCGAGCACGAGGAGGAGACCGTGAGTCCCGACGAGGACAGAACCCCATTCGGCCAGTCCGACGTCGTACGCCTGCAGGACGAGGACGCCGTCGCGACGCTGGTCACCGGAGCGATCCAGGGTCTGTGGGAGGTGGTGAACCAGCTCACCCGCCTCCGCCGCGCCCGTCGCGAGAATTTCCGCGTGACGATCTTTGGCTCCGCGCGACTCTCCCCCGGGACCTTCGCCTACGCGGCCGTGAAGCAACCCGCGACGGAGCTGACCTCGCTCGGCTGCGACATCGTCACCGGCGGCGGACCCGGCCTGATGCGCGCCGCCAACGAAGGCGCCGCAGCGGTCGCACCCGCATCCGGCGAGCGCTCGGTCGGCGTCCGGATCGCCCTGCCGTTCGAGCAGGAAGTGAATCCGTTCGTCGGCGCGGTCTACGAGCACAGGACGTTCTTCTCGCGCCTGCACCACTTCATGATCGTCGCCGACGCTTTCGTCGTCGTGCCGGGCGGCATCGGCACGCTGCTCGAGCTGTCGCTCGCCTGGCAGCTCCTACAGGTGAGGAAGCTCGACAACGTGCCGCTGATCCTCGTCGGCGAGATGTGGAGCGGCCTCGTCGATTGGGCGCAACGCGCCATGCTGCGCGAGGACGCCCCCTCGCCGATGCCCGCGACTTCCGGATCCCGCACTGCGTGCGCACGGTCGACGAGACGGTCGCGCTCATTCGCGCGAGCCGCGCGGCGTGGCTCGCGGCCGGAGCGGCGTCGTGACCGCTCCGGCCGCACGGGTCGCGCGCTCAGCGGACCTTCTCGATCTCCGAGCTGCACGCGGCGGACAGCTGGTCCTTGTGGCCGCGCAGACAGCCGGTGACGCTCTGCACGGACGGAGTGTCGGTCGGGCACAGCTTCGCCGCCTCCTGCAGGCAGGACGGAATCTGCTCGAAGACCCCGACGTACGTCGTGCACCCGGGCGAGAGATCCTTCTGGTTCTTGCGCAGGCACGCGAGAACCTGCTTCTTGCCCGTGCAGAACCGTTGCACCTCCGACGTGCAGCCGCCGTCCGCACGCGCCGCTGCGACCGAGCTTCCCAGCAGTGCGGCGACCGTTGCCCCGAGAAACAGATGCTTCACCCGCATGTCGTCCCTCCTTGCCGTGACGTGAACGAGCCCGCGCATCGCATCTCCCGCGTGAGTCAATCGCGCACGCCGCGGTGGTCGCGCCGACCCGGTCTCGCACGGATCCGGCGTCCGCGACGTGCCCCCGCGAGGACGAGGAAGGATCGCTATGCCTGATCCGAATGGTCCCGTCGAGGCCGCGCGCCGTCTCACCGCCGCCGCGGAACACGATACCGTCTACGCCGACGTCTACCTGTCGCGCGCGCGCGACGTGCTGTCCGGCGTCCTGTCGCGCACGCAGTACGACGCCCTGCGGCGCATCCAGCACGACATCGGCCAGGCCGTCGAGCAATGTCGCACAGCGACCATGCTGCAGGACTGGACGAAGGTCGACGCGCTCGGGGCCGAGGTCGAGCGGCTGAAGCACGCGGCGCAGGAAGGCGCGCCGCTGCGCGATCTCGGCGCACAGGGGTACGATCCGGTCGGCGTGCCCATCGAGCCGTTCTCGCCGGGCTTCGACTTCCTCGCGAGAAGCTCGGGGGACCGCGCCGCGCTGCGCGACGAGATCGTCGCGAACCTGACCGCGCTCGCGAAGGCGGACGCGCCGAACGCGGCCTTCTACGACGGCCGCCGCGTCTACTCCGCGGGCCTCGCCATCGAGTCGCGCAAGGCCGACACGGGAAAGCCCGCGAAGACCCGCACCCGCGCCGGGGTCGAGCAGCTCGCGGCGCAGGCGGCGCAGCGCGGCGACATCGCGCAGCTCCGTGTCTGCGCACAGGAGATCCTCGAGCTCGCCAGGACCGCGCCGCCGCCCGCCGTCGAGAAGGCGGAGGCGAAGAGCACCGTCGCCGCCTCGGCCTACCGCTCCCCCGTGGACCTCGCGGCTCCGTTTCCCGGCGATGCAGCGGCGCGCGGCGAGAAGCTCGGTCTGGTGGTCGCGCGCACCGAGCCCGGCGCGGCAGCCGCGTCCCTGATGGACTTCGTGGCGGCACGCATCTGGCAGCCCGACGTCGTCGAGAACGCGCAGAACGAGGGCACCCTGCGCGCGAACGCGGCCGTCGACGTGCTGGGCCTGCCGACGGACGTCGCGCAGAACATCACGGCCCTCGTCGCGCAGTTCCCGACCAACCCGTTCGTGAACTCCGGCGGTGCACGATGCTTTCCGCGTTTTGGCGCCGAGACGGTCCTGCTCGAAGCGTTCTCCGAGGACGGCGAGGCACCGGAGAGCGGCGGTCTCCTGCACGCTCTGGGACTGTCGAAGCGGCGCGGGCTCGCGCGTCTCGAGGTGGACGACGCGCTCCTCGCGCACGGCAACGACGTCCTCGAGCGCGAGCTCGGCCTGGACCGGCGCGAGTTCCGCCTGGTGTGCATCCCGCAGGACGTCTACGCGCGCTACGGCCGCGACCATGAAGGGGGCCCCCGACAGCAGTGGACACACTTCGACGGCTACCAGGTGCTGCGCGACGGCACGCTCCGCGCGCTCGTGGGCGGCGACGTCCGCGACGGCGGCGTGGACGACCTGGTGAGCCTCGGCCTCACCGACCAGCGCGACAGCGTGATCGTGCGCTTCGCCGTGATCCGCCGCGCGCGCCACGTCGCGCGCTGGCTCTGAATCGCCGGAGATCGCACCCCATGAAGCTCGACCGCATCCTCGACACCGCAAGCAAGCTCGCGAAGCCGTTTCGCGTCGCCGACGGGAGCAAGTTCAAGCTCGGGAAGCTCGACCCCGGCGACACGCTGCACCTCACCTCTGAGGACAAGCCGCGCGCGAAGGAGGCGCTGCAGATCGGCATCGACGCGCTGACGGAGCTCCAGGACAGGCTCTACGCGCAGGATCGCTGGGCGGTGCTGCTGGTGTTCCAGGCCATGGACGCGGCCGGCAAGGACGGCGCGATCAAGCACGTCATGTCGGGCGTCAATCCGCAGGGCTGCCAGGTTTACTCATTCAAGGCGCCGACCAGCGAGGACCTCGATCACGACTACCTCTGGCGCTGCATGAAGGCGCTCCCGGAGCGCGGCCGGATCGGCATCTTCAACCGCAGCTACTACGAGGAGGTGCTGGTGGTGCGCGTGCACGACGAGATGCTCGCGCGCCAGAAGCTGCCGCCGCGGGTCGTGGGCAAGTCGATCTGGAAGGACCGGATGGCCGACATCCGCGGCTTCGAGGAGTACCTGACGCGCAACGGCATCGTGGTCTGCAAGTTCTTTCTCAACGTCTCGAAGGACGAGCAGAAGAAGCGGTTTCTCGAGCGCCTCGACGATCCGGAGAAAAACTGGAAGTTCTCGGTCAACGATGCGGCCGAGCGCCAGCACTGGGACGCCTACATGGAGGCCTACGAGGACGCGATCCGCAACACGGCGACCAGGGAAGCGCCCTGGTACGTCGTGCCGGCCGACAACAAGTGGTTCACGCGCGTCGTCGTGGCGGCGGCCGTGATCGAAACGCTCTCGCGGCTGGAGCTGCAGTATCCGAAGGTCGAGAAGTCCCGGCAGAAGGAGCTCGCCGAGGCGCGCCGCATGCTGCTCGCGTCGAAGTAGATGGACCACCGCGTTGCACGACGACACGGCCGTCTCATCGCCTGCTCCGTCGCCGCGGCAACGCCCGTGGCGCACGTTGTTTCCGCCGGCGATCTAACTCGCGGACTACCGCGCGAGCTGGCTCGGGCACGACGCGCTCGCCGGCGTGACGCTCGCCGCATACGCGATTCCGGTCTCGCTCGCCTACGCGGGTCTCGCCGGGATGCCGCCGATGGTCGGCATCGACGGATATCTGCTCGGCGGGCTCGGCTACGCCCTGCTCGGCTCGTCGCGCCACCTCGCCGTCGGACCGACGTCCGCGATCTCGCTGATGGTCGGCGCGACGGTCGCACAGCGCGCGGCCGGCGATCCCGGCCGCTACGCGCCGATCGCGGTGCTCTCGGCCTTCGTGGTCGCGATCCTCGCGCTGCTCGCGTGGCTCCTCCGCCTCAATGCCCTCACGAGCTTCATCAGCGAGACCAACTCGCTCGGCTTCAAGGCCGGAGCGGCACTCAGCATCGGATCCACCCAGCTCGCGGCCTTCTTCGGCGTCCCGGGCGGCGGCGACTCCTTCGTCGAACGGCTGGCGAGCGCCGCGGGCCAGCTGGGCGGCCTGAACCCCTGGGCAACGCTCTTCGCGACCGGTGCGGTCGTCGTGCTGCTGGTCGGGGAGCGTCGGCTGCCCGGACGTCCCGTCGCACTCGGCGTGGCGGCGCTCGCCATCGTGCTGGTGTGGCGCACGGGACTCGACCACGGCGGGCTCGCCGTGGTCGGCACCGTGCCGAGCGGTCTGCCGACCGTCGGCCTTCCCGCGATCCGTGCGCGCGACGTCGACGGGCTGCTGCCCCTCGCCGTCGCCTGGCTGCTGCTCGCGTACATCGAGGGCGTGTCCGCGGCGCGGGCGTTCGCCGACCGGCGCGGCTACGCACTCGACACGCGGCAGGAGCTGCTCGCACTCGGCGGCGCGAACCTGCTCGCGGCCCTCGGCGGCGGCTACCCCTTCGCCGGCGGGCTGTTGCGGTCGGCCGGCAACGAGAAGGCCGGCGCGCGCACGCCGCTCGCGCTGGCGTTCGCCTCGGCCACTCTGGCGGTGTGCCTGCTCTTCCTGACCGGCCTCGTGCAGACGCTGCCGCGCGCCGTCCTCGCGGCGATCGTGCTCGTCGCCGTCCGCGGGCTGGTCGACGTACAGGCGATCGCTCGCCTGTGGCGCGTGAGCCGCACCGAGTTCTGGGTGGCCCTGGTGTCGTTCTTCGGCGTGCTGGCGCTCGGGATCCTCAAGGGGATCGTCCTCGCCGCGATCGCGTCCATCCTGCTGCTTCGCCGGGCGGCAACGCCGAAGGTCGCGCGTTGCGGCCGGCTTCCGGAGGGCGACCGGCTCGCCGACGTCGCGCGCCATCCCGACGCCGCCGCCATTCCGGGCGTGCGCCTGTTCCGCCTCGAGGCAACGCTGCTCTACTTCAACACCGACCACGTGCGGCAGCGGATCCTGCGGGCCGTCGCGGGGGAGCCCGGCACGCGCCTCGTCGTGTGCGATCTGTCGTCGAGTCCGCACGTCGACCTCGCGGGGGTCCGCATGCTGGGCAAGCTCTCCGGCGAGCTGGTCGCCCGCGGCTGCGCACTCGCCGTGGCGGGTGCCAACCACGAGGCGCGCGCGCTGCTCGACGCCGACGGCTGTCCCGTCGGACAGGTGCAGCGGCTCACGACCGGAGCCGACGCACGGGCCGCGCTCGAGGCGGCCGCGCCCCTCGGCGTCCGCAGCGCGAGCCCGGCGCCGTGACGGGATTTCGCGCCGCGACCGGCCGCGCAACCTTGCGGGTACGCGAGTTTCGCGCGAAAAGAAGCTGCCGGCGACGCCCGACGGCGCTCGCGACGGTCGTCACACTGCTCGCGGGAGGGTCGCAACATGGGGTGGATTCATGACGAGGATTGACCAACGGAGGCCGTGCACGCTCTCCGTGCGTACGTCGTTCCCGGCCCTGGCGGTGATCGCCGTCCTCGCTGCGGCCGGCTGCGAGAAGAAGGAAGCGCCGCAGATGCCGCCACCGGAGGTGCTGGTGGCGCCGGTCGCGCAGCGCAACGTGCCGGTCTACTCCGACTGGGTCGGCACGATCGAGGGCTACGTCAATGCAGAAATCCGCCCGAAGGTCCAGGGCTATCTGCTGACGCAGAACTACGCCAGCGGCAAGGTCGTCAGCGACGGCGAGCTGCTGTTCCAGATCGATCCGCGCCAGTTCAAGGCGGCTCTCGACCAGGCGATCGGCCAGCTCGAGAGTGCCAAAGCGCTGCAGGTGAAGACGCAACTCGACGTCAACCGGTATCGGCCGCTGGCCAAGGAAGGTGCGGTCAGCGAGGAAGAGCTCGACAACGCGATCCAGCAGAACGAGGCCAACAAGGCCACCGTCTTCCAGGCGCAGGCGAACGTCGAGCAGGCGCGCCTGAACCTCGACTGGGCCAAGGTCAACTCGCCGATCAAGGGCATCGCCGGCATCAATCAGGCGCAGATCGGTGATCTGGTCGATCCGACGACCGTCCTCACCACGGTGTCGACCGTCGACCCGATCAAGGTCGAGTTCCCGATCAGCGAGCAGGAGTACCTGCGCTTCGCCGCGTCGATCAACAAGGCCTCGGAGATCGCCAAGTCCGATCCCGACGCGCCGAAGCTCGAGGCCATCCTCGCCGACGGCGCCACGCACCCGCACCCGGGCACCTTCTACGCCGTCAACCGGCAGGTGGACCAGCGCACCGGCACGCTGCTCGTGCAGGCGCTGTTCCCGAATCCCGGTAACGTTCTGCGTCCCGGCGGCTACGCCAAGGTCCGCGCCGCGACGCAGGTCGCGGACGGCGCTCTGCTGGTCCCGCAGCGCGCGGTGCTGGACCTGCAGGGGACGTACCAGGTGTACGTGCTGAACGCCGACGACACCGTCACCGTGCGCGACGTCACGCCGGGCCCGCGCAGCGGCAGCGACTGGGTGATCACCAAGGGGCTCAGCGCCGGCGAGAAGATCGTCGTCGAAGGCCTGCAGAAGGTCCGCAGCGGCGTCAAGGTGATCGCGAAGCCGGCACCGCCGAGCGAGGCGCCGGGCATCGAGCCCGCGGCACCGGCCACGGGCGGCACCGCGAAGTCCGCGAAGCCGAGCTGAGCGATGTCGGCATTCTTCGTTCGCCGGCCCATCGTGGCCATGGTGATCGCGATCATCATGACCATCGTCGGTGCGGTCGCGATGCTGCAGCTGCCGATCGCGCAGTTCCCCGACATCGCGCCACCCGAAGTCCAGCTGTCCGCGACCTACACGGGCGCCGACGCACTCACCATCGAGCAGTCGGTCGCGACGCCGATCGAGCAGCAGATGTCGGGTGTCACCGACTCGATCTACATGTACTCGATCAACGCGAACAACGGCACGATGACGTTGCGCGTGGACTTCGAGGTCGGGAGCGACATCAACACCGACCAGATCCTGGCCCAGATGCGCTACGGCCAGGCGCAGTCGCAGCTGCCGTTCGACGTGCAGCAGTACGGCGTCACCATCAAGCAGTCGACGACCGCGCCGCTCGCGCTGTTCTCGCTGTACTCGCCGAACGGAACCTACGACGCGCTCTTCCTGACCAACTACGCGTACATCAACATCAACGACGCGATGACGCGCGTCCCCGGCGTCGGTCAGGTGCAGATCTTCGGCGCCGGCCAGTACGCGATGCGCATGTGGGTGAGGCCGGACACGCTCGCCAAGCTCGGCGTGACGGTCACCGAGATTCTCGAGACGATCAAGGAGCAGAACACGGTGAATCCCGCCGGACAGGTGGGCGGCGAGCCCGTGCCGCCGGGGCAGGAGTTCACCTGGACGGTGCGCGCGCAGGGACGCCTCCAGTCCGTCGAGGACTTCGAGAACGTCATCATTCGGGCCAACCCCGACGGGTCGATGATCCGCGTCCGAGACGTCGCGCGCGTCGACCTCGGCGCGCAGGTCTACAACATGATGGGCCGCCTGAACGGCAAGCCCGCCGCGATCGTCGCGATCTACCAGCTCGCCGGAACCAACGCGATCGATACCATGAATGCCGCACGCGCGCTCATGGAGAAGTCGAAGAAGAGCTTCCCGAACGACCTCGACTACGTGGTCTCCCTCGACACGACGGAAGCCGTCACCGAGGGCATCGACGATATCGTCAAGACGCTCTTCGAGGCGCTGGTTCTCGTCATCATCGTCGTCTTCGTCTTCCTGCAGGGCTTCCGCGCAACTCTGATCCCCCTGCTCGCCGTCCCGGTTTCGCTGGTCGGCACGTTCGCGCTCTTCCCCCTGCTCGGCTTCTCGATCAACACGTTGTCGCTGTTCGGACTCGTGCTCGCGATCGGTCTCGTCGTCGACGACGCGATCGTCGTCGTCGAGGCCGTGGAGCACCACATCGAGGAGGGACTCTCGCCCGTCGACGCGACCCTCAAGGCCATGAGCGAGGTTTCGGCACCCGTCATCGCGATCGCGCTGATCCTCGTCGCCGTGTTCGTGCCGACGGCATTCGTCCCCGGTATCACCGGGCGCCTGTACCAGCAGTTCGCGGTGACCATCGCGGTGTCGGTCGTGTTCTCCGCGTTCAACGCGCTCACCCTGAGCCCCGCGCTGGCGGCGCTGATCCTCAAGAGGAAGAAGGAGGCCCGGGGGCCCCTGGGCGCGTTCTTCCGCTGGTTCAACAAGTGGTTCGGCAAGGCGACCGATGGCTACGTCAACTGGTGCCACCACCTCATCAAGCACCCGGTGCTCGGCCTCGGGATGCTCGCCGGGCTGGCCGTGGTCGCCGTGTACCTCGGCTCGCGCCTGCCCACCGGCTTCGTCCCCGACGAGGACCAGGGCTACTTCTACATGAACGTCCAGCTGCCGCCGGCCGCGTCGCTGCAGCGCACCGACGAGGTCTGCAAGCAGATCGAGGGAATCCTCGAGAAGACCGACGGCGTCCAGACGTTCAACACCGTCGTCGGCTACTCGCTGCTCAGCGGCACCAACATGACCTACGCCGGCTTCTACTTCGTGACGCTGAAGCCGTGGAAGGAGCGCGATCCGGCGGGACGTACCGCCGACGTGATCATGCTCGAGCTCAACATGAAGCTGCGCGAGTTGCCCGAGGCGCTCGCGTTCGCATTCCCGCCGCCGGCGATCCCCGGCGTCGGCACGTCGGGCGGCGTCACGTTCATGCTCGAGGACCGCTCGGGGGGAGACGTCAAGTTCCTCGCCGAGAACACGCAGCGCTTCATCGCCGAGGCGCTCAAACGACCAGAGTTCTCGTCCATCTTCACGACCTTCGTGCCGGCCGTGCCGCAGGTGTTCGCGCACGTCGACCGCGAGAGGGTCCTCAAGCAGGGCGTCCAGCTGGCGGACGTCTACAAGACGCTGCAGGCCTTCATGGGCGGCGTGTTCGTCAACTACTTCAACCGCTTCGGCCGCGTCTGGCAGGTCTACGTGCAGGCCGAGGGCGACTACCGGACGGACACCCAGCAGATGGGCCAGTTCTACGTCCGCAACAACAAGGGCGAGATGGTGCCGCTCGACGCGGTGGTGGACGTGACGCCCTTCTACGGCCCGGAGTTCACCATCCGCTTCAACGAGCACCGCGCAGCACAGATCAACGCGTCGCTCAAGCCCGGCTACAGCTCGGGTCAGGGCATGAAGGCGCTCGAGGAGGTCTTTGGGCAGACCATGCCCGAAGGCATGGGCTACGACTACATGGGTATGTCGTTCCAGGAGCAGGTCGCCGCCCAGGGCGTTTCGCCGATGGTGATCTTCGGCTTCTCGCTGCTGATGGTGTTCCTGATCCTCGCCGCGCAGTACGAGAGCTGGTCGCTGCCGTTCAGCGTGCTGCTCGGCATCCCGATCGCGGTGTTCGGCGCGTTCCTCGGCCTCTTCGTGCGCGAGATGGTCAACAACGTCTACGCGCAGATCGGCCTCGTCATGCTGATCGGCCTGACGGCGAAGAACGCGATCCTGATCGTCGAGTTCTGCAAGGACGAGTACGACAACAAGGGCACGCCGCTGATCGAGGCGGCACTCGCCGGCGCGAAGCTGCGCCTGCGGCCGATCCTCATGACCGCGTTCGCGTTCATCCTCGGCGTCGTGCCGCTGGCGACCGCGCAGGGCGCCGGCGCGGTGTCGCGGCGGATCATGGGCACCGCCGTCATGAGCGGCATGCTCGCCGCGACTCTGATCGCGATCTTCGTCATTCCGTTGTCGTTCTACGTCGTGGAGAGCCTCGCGGGTGGCGACGAGGCTCACCGCAAGGACGAGGGTGCTGCCGCCACGACAACGAACCCGGGGACGCCCCTGGCCGGGAGCCACGAGTGAGCATCGCGCGCGCCTCGAGGAAGCGCGGCGTCGCATCCGTCGCCGCCCTGGTCTGCCTGCTCGTCTTCGCGGCCGGCTGCCCGGTCGGACCGAACTATGTCCGCCCGAAGTCGGATCCGCCGCCGGACTACTACGGGCAGCCGCAGCCGGTGGAGATCGAGTCGCTCGCCGACCTGCCGTGGTGGGAGGTGTTCTCCGATCCCGTCCTGCAGCGCCTCGTCACCGAGGCGGTGCAGAACAACTACGACCTCAGGACGGCCGTGGCTCGCGTCGAGCAGGCGAACGCGCTGGTCGGCGTCGCGCGCGCGCCGCTCCTGCCGCAGATCGGCTATCAGGGTGCCGCGTCCCGGCAGCGCGCGACGATCTTTCCCGGCCAGCCGAACGCGACCTACGACCTCTTCTCCGGCGCGTTCAACCTCGCCTGGGAGATCGACGTGTGGGGCCGGATCCGGCGCGCGACGGAAGCCGCGCAGGCCGAGATGCTCGCCACCGACGCGTTCCGCCGCGGCGTCATGCTGACGCTCGTGAGCACCGTCGCGCTGCGCTACTTCGAGCTCATCGAGCTCGATCGCGAGCTCGAGATCGCCTACGACAGCGTGCAGTCGTTCCGCGATACCCTGCAGCTCTTCACGCGCCGCTACGAGGGCGGGGTCGGATCGAAGCTGCAGACCGAGCGCGCCGCGGCGGCGCTGTACCAGGCCGAGGCATCCGTGCCGACGCTGCAGGCGCAGATCGTCGCGAAGGAGAACCAGCTCAACGTCCTGCTCGGACGCAACCCCGGTCCGATCCCGCGCGGCAAGACGCTCGTGCAGCAGACCATGCCGCCGCAGACCCCGCCCGGACTCCCGGCGGAGCTGCTCGAGCGCCGGCCCGACGTGCAGCAGGCGGAGCAGACGATCCGCAGCGCGAACGCGCAGGTCGGCGTCGCGGTGGCGAGCTTCTTCCCGCGCATCGGGCTCACCAGCCTCTACGGGGGCCAGAGCACCGAACTCGCGGACGTGGTGAAGGGCAGCGCCAACATCTGGAACATCGTCGGCTCGATCGGCGGTCCGATCTTCACCGGCGGACAGCTCCTCGAGCAGTACTACGCGCAGGTCGCGCAGTGGGAGCAGGCGAAGCTGCAGTGGGAGCAGACGCTGATCACGGCGTTCTCCGAGGTGTCGAGCACTCTCGTCGCGCAGGAGAAGCTGGTGGACATCGTCGCGGCGCAGCAGAAGACCGTTGCCGCCTACAGCGAGTCGGTGCGGCTCTCGCTGCTGCGCTACAACCAGGGCCTCGCGAACTACTACGAGGTCCTCGAGGCGCAGCAGCTGCTCTACCCCGCGGAGAATGCGCTCGCGCAGGCGCAGCGCAACCAGCTGCTCGCGGTGGTCGATCTGTACCGCGCGCTCGGCGGCGGCTGGAAGATCCCCGATGCCGACTGGAACGGCCCCGACGCGCCGAACGACGCACCGGTCCCCGAGGGCACGACGCCGTGGGTGATGGTGCCATGAGGCCGCGACGCGACGCTTGTGCCGTCGCCCGAACCGGCCGAGGAGGACGTAGAATGCGCAAGTGGATCCTGCTCGCCCTGGCGAGCGCGTTACTGTGGCCGTCCGCGGCCGCGGCCGTGGAGCGCGACGACTTCCTGATCGTCGACGCGCAGGACGTCGTCGACGTCTGCACCGTGCCCGACACCGATCCGCTTTACGCGGCGTCGGTCGCGTTCTGCCACGGCTATCTCGTCGGGGCGTACCAGTACCACGTCGCGATCTTCGGCCACGGCAAGTCTCACCCGGTGGTCTGCTTCCCCGAGCCCGCGCCGACGCGCACGCAGGCGGTCGAGGAGTTCATCACGTGGCTCAAGGCCAATCCGTCCTACCTGAAGCACAAGGCCCCCGACGCGATGACGCGGTATCTGGTCGAGACCTACCCATGCAAGGCGCCCGAGAAGGCGGCGAAGAGCGGAGGGAAGAAGAAATGAGCTGCGGGAAGAACACGAAGCGCACGCTCGCAGCGGCGATGGTCGCCGTGTGCGCCAGCGCCGGCGTCGGCTGCTCGAACATGAGCACGACGCAGCAGCGCACCCTGAGCGGTGGCGCCATGGGCGCCGCGGGCGGCGCGATCATCGGTGCGATCGCCGGCAACGCCGGCCTCGGCGCCGCGGCTGGTGCGGGCGCGGGACTGATCGGCGGCTACGCCTACGACCAGTACGAGAAGTCCAAGCAGAGATCCTACCAGCAGGGCTATGCGGCGGGCTACCAGAAGGGTGCGCAGTAACCGACGCGGCGCGCACGGCGCGCCCAAAGGGATGGGATGACAACGACACGACGCACGCCTTGGGCGCGTGGCACCACGGTGCTGCTTACGCTGACGCTTTCCCTAGCCGCCTGCGCGTCGCCGCGACCGAGCCCGGCACCACCTGCGTCGAAGGCTCCTGCTGATCCTGAGTTGCGGGTGGGGATCACCCTTGATTCACCGCCATTTGTCATGCAGGAACGGCAGCTCGTCAGCGCGATCGGAATTGAGATCGACTTTGCGCGACGGCTTCAACACGACTTGCAGCGTCCCCTGCGCTTTATCGAAATGCCGTGGAATCAGCTGATCCCGGCGCTTCTCGGAAACCAGATCGACATCATCATGTCCGGCATGACGATCACTCGCTTGCGCAGCATGCGCGTCGCGTTCAGCGATCCCTACATGGACTCGGGTTTGTCGGTCCTGATCCGCAATGACCTTGGCGCTGCCGACCAAACGCCCGAGCAAGCCCTTAGCGGCTCGCTCCGTCTCGGTGTCACGCGAGGAACCACCGCGGCCACTTTTGTCAGCCAAGTGTACCGTAGCGGGCAGATCTTTCCGTACCTCAGCAACTCAGACGGGGTAGCCGACCTCGTGCAATCGCGCATCGATGCATTCGTCACCGACGCGCCAATAGTCGCTTGGTTCGCATCGGCGCACGACGGGACGCTCCGCCCATTGATTCGCCCGCTTCTCACGCAGGAGCAGCTGGGCTGGGGCTTCCGTCCACAGGACGAGGACCTCCGCGCCACCGCCAACGCCTCGCTCGCCAACTGGAAGGCGGAAGGCTTCGTGGAGCGTACGATCAGGCACTGGATCCCGCTCTACAAGGCGCGATAGGCCGGAGTTGACTTGGCGTTCTACGTGAACGACGCACCGGACGCGGAAGTTCTAGCAGGCCGTTGAAGAGTTGGCGTTTCGGAGTGGTACGGCAAGCACAGTCATCATCGATCCCTCTCAGGGTTCGCGTCGTCGGGGTCGTTCCGGCCCGCCGTCGGGTCGGACGAGCCCACCGATCAGCGTTCCCGGATCACCCAGTGGCCGCTTGTGGCATCAGTTTCGACATCCGAAGCAAGTTGTAGGTCGCACCGACGAGGCAGGCCCAGAATTCCGTTCGCTCGACTCCTCGGTAACGCGATCGCCTGAGGCCGCCGACCGTCTTGCCCCAGCCGAAGATCTCCTCGACGCGTTTGCGGATCTTCTGGCTCGTGGCGCAGTCCGCGTGCCGCGTCGTTCGCCCGTCGATGTTCGAGCGTCGACCGCTGGTGTTCTGCGCCACGTGCGGCGTGACTCCCGCCGTTCGCACCGTGTGCACGAAGGCCGCGACGTCGTAACCCTTGTCGCCGCCGAGGGTGCGCGGCCGGAAGCCTCGGTCTTGCAGCCGCCCGAGCAGCATCAGTGCTTCGTCTCGCTCCGCCGTTCCAGTCGCCTGGGCCACCGAGATGTCCACGTACAGCCCGTTGCGGTTCTCCATCATCACGTGCCCCGAGAAGCAGAGCTTCGCCTCTTTGCCGTCTCCCTTGCGCGCCAGGAGCGTTTCGGGATCCGTCGTCGAGCCATGCGTCTCGTTGCGACGCCGCTCGCCCCGGAAGTTCACCGTCGGGTTGCCGCGATCGTCCGGCGGCGGCCGGTCCTCGGGTCTCTCGTCCCTGGGGCGCACGCTCTTCATCGATGCCCACGCCTCGATCAGCGTACCGTCGACCGTGAAGTGCTCCTTCGAGATCGGCCCCTCGCGCCGCGCCTGCGCGATGACCCCCTCTAAGAAACGCCTCGCCACCTCGTGCTCGATCAGGCGATCGCGGTTCTTGGTGAAGGTCGAGTGGTCGAAAGCGTCCTCCTCGATTCCCATGTCGAGGAAGAAGCGAAACAGCAGGTCGTACTGGAGGCGTTCGCAGAACGGCCGCTCGCTGCGCACGGTGTACAGGACGATCAGGAGAAACGACTTAAGCAGCGTCTCGGGCGGAATCGAGTAGCGCCCACGCTCGTCGTACATCTGATCGAAAACGGGCGAGAGCCGTTCGAGCTCCCGGTCGGAGATAGCCTTGATCCGCCGGATCGGATGGTCCTTGGGAGCCCTCCGTGCCAGGGTCATGAGGCTGAACATCGTCTCCTGCTGCTCCGCACGTCCGCGCATCGTCGCCACCTCCGCAGGGAAGGATCTTCGATGCCAAGAAGAAGCACAGACGTCAATCTAAAAGCGCCCGTGCGGGCGCACTTTTCAACATCCTGCTAGCGCGTGTACTGGCCTCGGGCGACACCCGAGACCGGCCAATGAACGACCTTGAACACCGGTGGTGCTGGTGACCGGGCGTGATCCGCAGTCCGGGCCGACTCTCTGGACGACTCTGACGCAGCTTGATCCAGTTGCCCGGCGCCCGTGTCAGCGCCGGTTGCGCGCGGCCCACGCGGCGCAGGTCTCGCCGTCGATGGTCGCGTCCTCCCACTTCTCGTGCAGCTCGACCTGCACCGAGCCGGTGCGCCCCAGATCCTGCTTGACGATGCGCGTGAGCGCGGCCGCGGCCTTCTGCCAGTGCTCGGGCGGACGCCGGATCCAGCTCACCTCGACGATCGTCGGCAGCTCGGCGTCGTTGCCGTCGCGGAACAGCTGCGCCTCGCGCAGGTAGACGTAGATCGCGTCGCGCCGCGTGCCGAGCTCGCGCTCGAAGAAGTCCGACGCGAGCCTGCTGAAAGTGCGTCCCTGCTCGCGGTCGAGCCCCGTTACCCAGAGATTCGGCATGCCTCTCTCCTCCTTCACTGCTTCCGCGCGCCATGTAATCTGAACCCATGTTCGCCGGCAAAACCACGATTCCCTGCTCGCACGGCCAGCTCGAGGCCATCTACCGTCCCACCACCGATCTCGCCCAGCGCGTCGCCCTCGTCCTGCACCCGCACCCGCTCTACGGCGGCACGATGCACAACCCGGTCGTCTTCCACACCGCGCGCGCCCTGCGCGACGCCGGCTTCGAGACCCTGCGCATCAACTTCCGCGGCGTCGGCGCGAGCTCCGGCACGCACGACCGCGGCGCCGGCGAGGTCGACGACGCGCGCGAGGCGCTCGACTTCCTGCTCTCGCAGCAGCCGGCCGCGAAGCAGGTGCTGGTCGCCGGGTTCTCGTTCGGATCGGCCGTCGCCCTGAAGCTCGGCTGCAGCGACGCCCGCGTGCACCGGATCGTCGCGATCGCGGCGCCGGCCGGCATGTACGACTTCTCCTTCCTCGCGCAGTGCGCCAAGCCGAAGCTCTTCGTGCACGGCGACAGGGACGACGTGGCGCCGCTGTCGCTGCTGCGCGACAAGCTCGAGCGCCTCGCGGTTCCGCAGGCGGACGTGCGCGTCCTGCGCGGCGCCACGCACTTCTTCGAGGGCCAGATCGCCGAGCTGCGCACCGAGGTGCAGCAGTTCGCCGTGAGCTGACCGGCGACCGCCTCAGGACGCGCGGCGGTCCGGCTCGCCCGTCTCGGTGCCGTCCTGTTCCTGTCGGCGCAGGTGCTCGCTGTAGGCGAGGAACAGGAAGCGCTCGACGCCGTCGATCGCGAGCGCGCTGCGCAGCGACGGGAAGATCTCGAACGCGTGCTGCGCGCCCGGGATCTCCGCGTACGCGACCGGCTCGCGCGAGACGCTCTTCAGCGCCTTGTACATGCCGCGCGCCTCCGCGGCCGGCACCAGCGAGTCGTAGTCGCCGTGTACCAGGAAGAACGGCGGCGCGTCGGCGTTCACCCGATAGAGCGGCGACGCCTGCTCGTACAGCGCGCGGGCCTGCGACAGGTGCTTCTTCATCACGTGCTGCGCGAGCACGTCGCGCAGCCCTTCGTTGCGGTAGACGCCGTCGCGGTTGGTGAAGTCGTACACGCCGTAGAACGCGACGCAGCCCTGCACGCGCGTGTCCTCGTCCTCGAAGCCCGGCTGGAACTCGGGCGCGTTCGGCGTCAGCGCCGCGAGCGACGACAGGTGTCCGCCCGCCGATCCGCCCGTGATGACGATGAAGTCGGGGTCGGCGCCGTAGTCGGCGGCGTGCTCCTTCAGCCAGCGGATCCCGCGCTTGACGTCTACGATGTGGTCCGGGAACGTCGCGTGCGGGCTCAGGCGGTAGTCGATCGCGGCACACAGCCAGCCGTGCGAGGCCATGCGCTGCATGAGCGGGATGCCCTGCTCGTTCTTGCTGCCGACGATCCAGGCACCGCCGTGCACCTGCAGCAGGATCGGTCGCGGCCGTCGTGTGCCGATCGCGGAGCCCGGCGTACCCTCGTGGGCGCGGTAGAGGTCCAGCTTGAGGCCGCTGGGCAGACCGCGACGGCCGAAGTCCGTCGCGTAGACGATGTTGCGGATGCGCTCGACGCGCGGGTCACGCATGGCGAACGGCAGAGCGATCTCGCGCCAGTTGATGCCGTGGCTGAGCAGCGGCCGGAGCTCGGGCAGAATGTGCTCCTCGTACCCGGTGCCGAGACCGCTCAGCAGCGCTTCCGTGCAGACGCGCTCGGCCTGGGTCGCCCGGCGGAACAAAAGAAGGAGGCCCACCCAGGAGCCGAGCGAGATCAGCATGGCGAGCTTGCCCGGCCACGCGTCGAGCGCGCCGAGCGCCACGAACACGCAGGTCGCGAGCACCTGCCAGGCGACGTGATGCAGCGCGAGCTCGGCCGTGAGCCACCCCGCGAAGAAGCTGATCACCGCCGCGTGGCGCTGCACGAGCATGGGATTGAAGGCGTTGAAGGTGAACCAGGCGCCGACGAGGCTCGCGACGAGGAAAAGGGCGGAAATCACGATGCGGTCTCCTGGGGATCGGAAGGGGCCGCGGCGAAGAAGCGGCCCTGCGCACGCGTCAGCTCGTCGCCGTTCACGGCGAGGCGGATCGTGCCCTCGATGAAGAAGCTCCGGCCGCGCGTGCCGGTGATGCGTCCGGCGACCACCACGGGCGTTCGCGTCGGTACCGGATGGACGTAGCGCACCGTCAGCTCGCCGGTGACGACGCCCGTGCCGGCCTTCGCGTACGCCGTCATGCACATGGCCTCGTCGAGCAGGGTCGCCTGGATGCCACCGTGCGCGATGCCCGGGGCGCCCTCGAAATCCGCTGGGACCTCGTACTCGACCTCCACCCCGTCTTCGGTCTCGAAGAAGCGCAGCTTGAGACCCGAAGCGTTGGCGGGTCCGCATCCGAAGCAGCGGCCGTTGCGGTCGTTGGCGAACCAGATCTGTCGTCGCATGGCGGAAGGCCCGGGGCCCGCAGAATGCTATCGATCGGCTTGCGGTGCGACAACCGCGGCCGGATCCGGCCGCCGCGGTCAGATCCGGCGGGCGAGGAACAGGTGCTCCTCGCTCGGCTCGGCGATCCCGTCGGGAAAGCGCCGCTCGAGCTCGTCCCGGAGGGCCTCGAGGAATTCGGCGTGGTGCTCGCCCGCGTAGCGGCGCAGGAACTCCGTGGTCGCCGCGTAGCCGTGGAATTCGGCGGGGGTGTAGTGCAGCACGCCGTGCAGCACGCGCGGCGGCGCCGCCTGCAGCAGCGACGCGCGGAACGGCTCGGGCGGGTGGACGAACACCTGCCGGTCGGGGATGTCGCGCCCGAAGCGCCGCAACACCTCGCGGATCAGGAGCGGGGTTGGCGCGTCGGCTGCCGGGTAGCGCCAGAAGAGAGCGACCGCTCCACCGGGCGCGAGCACGCGGGTGATCTCGTCGAGCGCGGGCCGCGGCGCGAACCAGTGGAACGCGGTGCCGCAGGTCACGAGATCGACGCACGCCTCGCCGAGCGCCAGCGCCTCGGCCCGCGAGCGGACCAACGGTGCGGGTGCCTGCAGGCGAGCCCGTGCTTCGGCGAGCATCGGCATGGAGAAGTCGGCGCCAACGACTCTCCAGCCGCGCCGGCTCAGCGACGCGGTGACGAAGCCGGTGCCGCAGCCGAGGTCCAGCGCACGGCGCCCGACGTCCGGTCCCGTGAACGCCCCGATGGCGTCGTAGAGCGCGGCCGAGTAGTCGCGGCGGAAGCACGCGTAGGTGCGGGCCTGGCGCCGGAAGTCGGGCGGCTCGTCCGAGCGCGGCAGGACGAGGTCGGCGCTGCTGGTGTGGTCGTCTGGCATCGGAACGGCGACGCGGTCCCGCGAGCCCGTCTGCCACGCCGGCCGAGGAGCCGCAACGGTGGCGGCTCCCGGCCCCCCGAGCTTCACGCTCGAGCTTCACGCCCGTTGACGCCGCGCCCGCAACGGCATTAAGCGTGGATCGAGAATCGTCGAACGACGGAGGGATCGACTCATGGCAGCAGCGCCCGCTCTGAATCCGGCCGTGCAGGACTTCGTCCGCGCGCCGTTCCGCAAGATGCTGATCGACGGCAAGTGGGTCGCGTCGGCGTCCGGCAAGACCTTCGAGACCGTGAACCCGGCGACCGGGGGCGCGCTCGCCAGCGTCGCCGAGGGCGACGCCGAGGACGTCGAGCGCGCGGTGCGAGCGGCGCGGCGTGCCTTCGATGACGGCCCGTGGTCGCGCATGAGCCCGGGCGATCGCGTCAAGATCCTGCTCCGCACCGCCGACCTGATCGAGCAGAACGCGCTCGAGCTGGCACAGCTCGAGACGCTCGACAACGGCAAATCGATCAACGAGAGCCTCAACGTCGACATCCCATCCGCCGCCGGCACGTTCCGCTACTACGCCGGCTGGGTCGACAAGTCGTACGGCCAGACGATCCCGTCCGACCCGTCGTTCTTCAACTTCACGCTGCGCGAGCCGGTCGGCGTCTGCGGCCAGATCATCCCGTGGAACTTCCCGCTGCTGATGGCCGCGTGGAAGCTCGGTCCGGCGCTGGCGTGCGGCAACACGGTGGTGCTGAAGCCGGCCGAGCAGACGCCGCTCACCGCGCTGCGCCTCGGCGAGCTGCTGCAGGAGGCAGGTCTTCCCGACGGCGTGCTCAACATCGTTCCCGGATACGGGCCGACCGCGGGAGGCGCCCTGGTCAAGCATCCGGCGGTGGACAAGATCGCGTTCACCGGCTCGACCGAGGTCGGCAAGGAGATCCACCGCGAGACCGCCGGCACGCTCAAGCGGGTGTCGCTCGAGCTCGGCGGCAAGTCGCCGAACATCGTCTTCGCCGACGCCGACGTCGAGGCCGCGGTGCAGGGCGCGCTCATGGGCGTGTTCTTCAACCAGGGACAGGTGTGCTGCGCCGGCACGCGGCTCTTCGTCGAGCAGAAGATGCACGACGAGTTCGCCGACGTGCTCGCGAAGCACGCGCACGAGATGCCGCAGGGCCACGGCCTCGACCCGGCAACGAAGGTCGGCCCGCTGGTCAGCAAGGAGCAGCTCGACCGTGTGACGGACTACCTCGCGATCGGCAAGAGCGAGGGCGCGAAGGCGATCGCGGGCGGCGAGCGGAACACCGCGGCGGGCCTCGCGGACGGCTACTTCGTGAAGCCCACCGTGTTCACCGGCGTCCGCAACGACATGCGCATCGCGCAGGAGGAGATCTTCGGGCCGGTGGTCTCGGTCATCCCGTTCAAGGACGAGAGCGATGCCGTCCTGCAGGGCAACAACACGTTCTACGGCCTCGCGGCCGGGGTGTGGACGAAGGACGTCAACAAGGCGCACCGGGTCGCCCGCGCGATCCGCGCCGGGACGCTGTGGGTCAACTGCTACAACGTCTTCGGCGCGTCGGCACCCTTCGGTGGCTACAAGCAGAGCGGCTACGGCCGCGAGCTCGGCAGCTACTCGCTCGACCTCTACACCCAGATCAAGACGGTCTGGATGAAGTTGTCGTAACGAGGGAGCGCGTGCCGGGCACGCACCGCCTCGCCTCGCGCGGCAAGCCGCGCGGGGCCCCTCTTGCCGCGCGCGCCGCGCCGGGCGACGTTGCGCGCGCGGCGGCTTCGGCCTAGACGGTTCCGCATGGCAGCGAAGAAGCACTCGCCCGCGTTCGAGCGGCTGTGTGAGGACTCGCGCTCGCGCGTCCGCGAGGTGAGCGTGCACGACGCCGCACGCGAAGCGCAGACCGCCGGCGTCCTGCTGGTCGACGTGCGCGAGGAGAGCGAGTGGGCCGCGGGCCGGGCGTCCGGCGCGGTGCACCTCGGCAAGGGGGTCATCGAGCGCGACATCGAGGAGCGTGTGCCCGACAAGGGTACTCGCCTGCTCCTCTACTGCGGCGGCGGCTACCGCTCGGCGCTCGCGGCCGACAGCTTGCAGCGCATGGGCTACACCAACGTCGCGTCGGTCGCGGGCGGCTGGCGGGCGTGGAACGACGCCGGCCTGCCGGTGACGCGCGGCTGAACCCGGACGGCCGAGGCGAGCGCGTGTGATCCGCGTCGGCGAGTCCGCATTCCTGCTGGAGCTGGAGTGCAGCAGCGCCGTCCTCGCCGCACGGCGCGCGCTCGCCGAGCGGCGCGACCCGGCGATCCTCGACCTCGTGCCCGGCGCGGTCACCCTGCTGGTGGTCGTCGACCCGATCGCCCTGCCCGACCCGGATCACCTGGCGGACGTGGAGCGCGCGGCGCGCACCGGCACGCTCGGGCCAGTGCACGAGACGACGGCGCGGACGCACGAGATCGTCGTGCGCTACGACGGCGAAGATCTGCCGGAGCTCGCCGAGCGCGCGCGGCTCACGGCCGAGGAGTTCGTCGCGCGTCACGCGGGCGCCACGTATCGCGTCGCCCTGGTCGGCTTCCAGCCGGGCTTTGCCTACCTCGAGGGCTTGCCGCCCGAGCTGCACGCGACGCGCCGCGCGACGCCGCGCCCGCGCGTCGCCGCGGGCAGCGTCGCCATCGGCGGCGAATGGATGGGTGTCTACCCGCTCGCGACGCCCGGCGGCTGGAACCTGATCGGCACGACCGACGCGCTGCTGTTCGACGCCCGCCGCGAAGAGCCGGCCCTCCTCCAGCCCGGCGACTCGGTACGGTTCGTTCCCCGATGAGGCTGCTGCAGGTGATCGCCCCCGGTCCGCGCACGACGGTGGAGGACCTCGGCCGCCGCGGCGCCGCCCGCTGGGGCTTGCCCGCGGGCGGCGCCTTCGATCCGCTGGCGCTCATCGCGGCGAACCGGCTCGTCGGCAATCGCGACGACGACGCCGGGCTCGAGATCACGCTCGGCGGCGCGAGGCTGGCGAACGACGGCGACGAGCCCCTCGCCCTCGCTCTCACCGGCGCCGACTGCGACGCGCGGCTCGTGCACGGCGCGGCCAGCATGGCGGTGCGGCCCGGGGTCGCCGTGACGTGTGCGCCCGGCGACCAGCTGCGCCTCGGTCACGCGCGCTCCGGGGCGCGCGCGTGGCTCGCGATCGCCGGCGGCATCGCC